>JANPKH010000030.1:0-2832 GCA_031425935.1 Gammaproteobacteria bacterium
CCTTTACACGATGCTTTATGAGTTTGAAGATTTATCATATCGTCACAGTTTGCATTTACTATTTCAGAATCGATTATGGCTGAGAGATTAATAGACCTATATTCGCTCTTAAATCCATCTTCTTGAATGATAGCATTCAACTGCGTAGAAAATTGTTCAATCAATTTGACATCTTTGAAACTAAAACTAAATAGTCCCTCAACACTGGAAATTTCAACCCCAGTTAAATCAACGCCCATCGCGGTTAAAAATTCTTTCATTGATGTTTCACGTAACAGATCGTTACTTAACTTGCCCATAAGAACCTCCAATTGTCTGAAACCAAATTATGGACTTAATATACATTAATGCCGCACTGAGGGCAAACAATGAGCTTTTATCGAATGCTTTTAAAATAAGTAACTTACATAATATTTTTACTTATTTTAAATATTCATTTTGTCTAGTGGAATGACCCGACTGAACAAACACGATTGAGCTCTCTATATTATAAATATTTTTGACAATAATTTTTAAGTCAGGTGTGGCGATCTTATTCTTTTTTTGATACTCTTCGCTATTCACTATGGTGGCTTTATTGGTCCCCTCGCGACGATAGATTGTGAACCCCGTCAGGCCCGGAAGGGAGCAGCGGTAACGATTGATGCGGGCGCCGAGGTGTGGCTCTTAGAGCTGCCACCCAAAATGCGACAACACCTATGAGCTATCTGGCACTTGCCCGTAAATGGCGACCACGCACCTTTTCGCAACTGGTTGGCCAAGAACATATAAATAAGGCATTAATCAATGCGCTGAACCAACAGCGTTTACATCATGCCTATCTATTTACTGGTACCCGTGGCGTTGGCAAAACCAGTGTTGCCCGTATTTTAGCCAAAGCACTTAATTGTGAAAAAGGCATCAGTTCCTAACCTTGTCTTCAATGCGACGCGTGTATTGCCATAGAGCAAGGACGATTCATCGATCTGATAGAAATAGATGGCGCATCGAAAACCCGAGTAGAAGATACTCGTGATTTACTTGATAACGTACAATATGCTCCAGCTAGCGGTCGATTCAAAATTTATTTAATTGACGTAGTGCACATGCTATCACAACACAGCTTTAATGCGCTATTAAAAACTTTAGAAGAGCCCCCAGCACATGTTAAATTCATATTGGCTACTACTGACCCGCAAAAATTGCCAGTTACCGTGTTATCTCGTTGCTTACAATTTAATCTCAAACATTTGCCTGCTGATTTAATTAGCCAACACTTAAAGCTTATCCTCAATGATGAACAATTAAACTGTGAAAACCAAGCACTCGATATATTGGCAAAAGCTGCACGTGGTAGCATGCGAGACGCGTTGAGTTTATTAGATCAAGCCATCACAAGCTGTAATGCAATATTACAAGCAAGTGATGTGAAAATGATCTTAGGATATACGCAGCAAGATTACGCAGTACAATTACTTGAAGCATTAGCCGACCAAAACGCCCCAATGTTATTAACCATTAATCAACAAATTGGTAGCGAGGGAGGGCATTTTCACTTTGTTCTGGATGAACTATTAACTTATTTTCACCAAATTAGTGTGTACCAAAGCATCGGTGATAATAATCCGTTAATTAGCCCCTCCGCAGAAATTAAAGCGCTCGCGAAACAATTTTCACCCGAAGACATCCAACTATTCTATCAAATTGCCATTAAAGGTCGGGAAGAAATACACCTGGCACCAACACTAGATATTGGTTTTAACATGACGGTTTTGCGTATGCTAACTTTTAGACCTGCACTCAAAATAACTACGCCAACTTTAGCCTTTCAAGAAAATAAAACGACCATTGCTCCATTAATTAATGAAACGTTGGTACCTAAAGTCGCAATAGAAGAAAAACCTAGTACTAACAGTGAAATTATTGCAATAACTCCTTCAAGCGATATACCAGTTATTGAAGTAACTGAACCCGCCAAAGAAACCTTTATAAAAAATAATACAGAATCTGATTGGGCCAGGATTGTAACTGAACTTAAATTAACCGGTTTAGCACACAATGCAATAGACAATGCAGAATTCATCTCCAAAGAGGGCCGCGAGCTCACGCTTCGCGTTTCAAGGGGTCATCAATCCCTGTTTACACCGTCAACAATGGCACGTATTGAAACAGCGCTTACTCAATATTACCAAAGCCCAGTGAAAATCCTCTTAAACAGTGAAGAGTCAGTGCAGGCCTCTCCAGCACAGCAAAAAGAGCGAGTCATACAGCAAAAACAACTAAATGCAGAGGTTGCCTTACACAATGACCCCCTATTTCAGCAGCTTCAGCAACAATTTTCAGCAGAATTGGTCAAAAATTCTATTGTCCCGCTCAAAGATGAATTATAATAATATAAACCAACCCTAAATAAATGAGGCAGTAATGGACATCAATCAAAATCTTGGCAATCTAATGAAAGAAGCCCAAAAAATGCAACAACGCATGCAAGAAGCGCAACAGCAATTAAGCCAACTAATCGTCACTGGCGAATCAGGTGGTGGCATGGTGACTGTTAAGATGAATGGTCGTCACGATGTAACTGAAGTTAAAATCAAACCTACTTTGATGGACGAAGATGTTGAAATGCTGGAAGACTTAGTTGCTGCAGCAGTTAATGATGCTGTTCGTAAAATTGAAAAAGTATCTAAAGAGAAAATCAGTCAATTGACCGCAGGTCTTAACATTCCAACTGATTTGATGGGTGATAAGGAATAAATTTAAGCATGGATACTCTAAATCGCCTAGTAGAAGCACTGCGCTGCCTACCTGGCGTAGGACCCAAATCAGCTCAACGGATGGTTTTTCACTTGC
>JANPKH010000031.1:0-11816 GCA_031425935.1 Gammaproteobacteria bacterium
CATCAAAAGTGAAGGTAACCAAGTCACCTGTTTCAAACCGTGGGCCTTGTATATTGCCAGGATATTTCATTAACGGTAAACCCCTGCTTTCTTTAACACTTGTACAAACGTTTCATTAACTGAATTCAACTTGTCTTGCTTAGTAACTGCACGAGAACCCACTTGAGCAAGCCCCTCAATAGATTTCATTATGTAACTCCGTGTAATTTTGTCGTAATTTTTACCGGCAGGTAGCTTGCCAATGGAAGCCATTAATTTGTCTTTCTGTGTCGATATGGATAATAAGGCGGTCGTGTTGTGGTGGTAATTAAAAAACTCTCCCTCCAACATTGCCTTTTTATTTGTTAAAGTTTGCAATAATTTTGCCGTGCCACCTATGGGATTAATAAAACGAAACTCATGTTTTTTTAGATCACCGGGAATGCGCATTAAAGCTTCCGCTAACAGTGATGAACCTTCACCTTCAACATACCAATTTACACTACGGTTTTGGTTTTCCTTAAATACATTTACCAATTCATTTAAAGTATTTTTGGTTACGTGAGATTTAACTTTTGACTGCCACACACCCAGGTCATCACTTACACTGGCAGGGCTGTAAAATAAAACTGCATTTTTATCGCTGGTTGCGTATTGAGCGTGTTTCATTGCGTCTTTTACAGTTTGTGAAGAACCGTTGATATACACTTTTTTACCATCGACTGATTGAGTTTTCATTTTTTCCGGTGCAATCGATCGGCCCAATAATTTATTCGGCTCGTACAATCCAGGCAGACTTCCCGCGTCACGATTTATCGCTCTAACCTGCGTAATGTAAATGCTAGGGCTCTTATCTCCACTTTCCTGACTTACGCGGTAATACACATGTAAATTTTTAACAATCAGAACCTGTGAAAACGAATTGTTAAGCTGACCTAGCCGTGCTGTATGTTGACTTGATTGCTTCTGATTATTGGCATAGTTACTTCCCGTTTCGCCTCGAATAATAGTACAGGTCGTACGTAAATTTTCAATTTGGCGAATAATGGTTTGCCCATCGTGAGTAGCCGGGTCAACAGCGCAAAAGAACGGAAGAAACAACGCTTTACTTATTTTGACTGCACGGCCTGAGGAGCCACCCGTCGTGATTGGGGAGAAATAAATAAACTGATCGAGAGATTTTTGAAACGCGTAGTAACTGGAAGGCAAATCCATGAGCAAACCCTGCTTGATGTTATCTTAGACGACAAATGGTAGCACAAAAAATGTTTGTGGCAATGGGTGATTTATATCCAATTATTTTTGCTGTCATACAAAAAGCGAGACAGCTGTTATTACCCCGCTAAGCTTTCATTCAGATATTCGTGAGTTACTTCACCTTAGCCTCAAATGATGACGCAGGTAAACCGGCGCTATTATAAAGATTCGCCCCCTCCGGATTATCCGCCCATGCATAACGAACCCATTTGGGTTCTGCAATATCATCTGCCCAAACAATGATATGGTTTTTATCCATGCGGGTTTTGGCCCAAACAAATTTTTTATCGGCTCCTGCAATTGCGATGTGCTTCAAGTCGCCACCACGGGCTTCCAATCCATCACCAACATCGCGGAACAATAGCTCCAACGTTTGCCCCTTAGATTTTACTTTCTGCAAACGGGGGCCGGATGCTAGCAAGGATTTCTCCCCGTATGCTTGTTTTAATGCCGCTAATGCCAAACGCTCGCCGACAGTCTTCTTATTCAAGGGATGTATATCGTTCCATTCACCGATATCCAAGGCCACTGCCATTGCCGTGTTTTTTACTTCGAGTACTTGCCGCTGTGCTTCGCGCAATTGTGCCCATTTGCTTTCAGAAGGTTCCCGCTGCGCTGGTAAAAAATTTGCGAGCTGGGCATACAGGAACGGAAAATCACCTTGCTTGAATTGCTTGCGCCAATCGCGAATCAAATCGCCGAACAAATAACGATACTCAGATGTGCTCGCGGCGCAGGTTTCGTCGGCGCATTGATCACCTGGCTGGCGATGGACGCCTTGTGCATCAGCGCGATTCACATTGGATTCACCTTGGTACCAAATCACCCCTTTAATTCCCAGCGGCAGCGCGGGAGCCAGTTTCGCATTAAAAAGCGATGAAGGCAGGTAATGCAAGGTTGTTGTTTTCTCCATGCTGCCACCTTGGGCACCGATGTTGTACAACCAAGTACCCTGCAAGGGAATTTTTTCGTCACCCAAATCCAGTTCATAACGTTTATCTTTGACAAAGCCAGCGTTGCCAGAATAACTGGTGATGCGGATACTGATGGTGTTGCCGCCTGCCTTGAGCAGCCCTTTGGGCACTGGATAAATACGTGGCGGGTATTGGTATCCCGTTTGGCCAACCTGCTCGCCATTCACATGCACCTGGTCGCCATCTACAATAGCGCCCAACCATAAGGTGGCATTTTTTCCCGCTTGGGTTTTACTCAGCTCGATGTTCTTGCGCACCCAGACAACCCCATTGGTAAAGGTACTGCCCTGCTCCTGCAAAAATCCTGGGACTTGCAGGGTTTTCCAACCAGTCATCGGTAGGCTCGCTTGGGACCATCGCTGCTTCAACCCCGTGTCCACAGCACTTAGGTCCGCATACCATTTATCACTATTGGCCTTATCCTTTGCGATAGTGGCTTGCACATGGGTATCATCTTTAAAAGGTGCCAACTGTTGCACGTAATGCGGATATTCTTGCAGCGCTGCTTCACTCATCCAAGCCTCTGCGGGTGAGCCACCAACGGGGATAGTGATTAAACCCACGGGCACTTTGGTGTGCCCATAAATGTATTGTGCAAAGAAAAACCCCACTGCTGAAAAACCGGAAAGGTTTTCCGGAGTGGCGGTTTTCCATTGTCCCTGGCTGTAATCATCTGGCGGCCCCTTGAATGCGTAGACCACAGGAACATTAAACTCTCGGACTTGGGGCAAACTAGTGGAGGCTATCAAACCGGGGTATTGGTAAGTCACTCTGCTCAATGGCAATTCCATATTGGATTGACCAGCAGCAATCCAGAGGTCACCCAGTAAAATGTTCTTGCGTACTAATTCATTTTTCCCTTTCACAACTAAATCAAAAGGCCCGCCGGTTTTTTGTGCCTGAAAAGTTACCGACCAACGACCGTCGCGTGCTTGAGTTATTTTCTGCTTGTTATTAAAGGTAACGCTGACCGTTTCTCCCTCTTCCGCCCAGCCCCAGATGGTCAAGGGTTTGTCCCGCTGTAAAACTGCACCATCACTTAGAACACGGGGCAAGCGCACGTCAGCATAGGCATTCTGTACAACGCCTAAGCAGAGCAGCAGAAGTGTCGGGAAATATTCGAAGATATATTTCATAGTCACGGTTTCTTATAGGAATAGGAGGTTGATAAAAACGTTGAGTGATGGATTGGCGTTACGTTATCAGTATCAGCAATGCTTGTATAACAGAAAAAATCCCCTATTCCAAATCAAGTTTTAAAAATAAAAAAAGCAGCGGAGGCTGCTTTTTTAATGAGATGAGTAGTTAGCTTGAAAGATTTCGTCGTTGACGCAAATATCGCATTGGTAACTCGCTCAATACTTACGTCGTTGTGCGTCGTGAAATATTTAGCAACAATATTTATCGACAACAAATATTTATCGGCAAATAGTACCGACACTTTCAATCAGATTTGAAGCTGCTTCACCAAAACAACCAGCAGTATTATCACTAAACTGACTCGCGACAAATAAATTATTAGTGCAAGATGCATCGCTAATTAGAATTCCATAACCTCCAGAATGGGTTATCACAATACTATTAAATGTATTGCCAGAGGCAGGCTTGGTAGCATCATCATCCACTTGCGCTAAAAAAATTCCGTGCTGTTTGGTGTTGCGAATATGTACATTGGTAAATGAGTTATTAGAGGAGTCACGCATAAAAATACCCACGGTGCTGGAATTGGTAATAGTTACATCACTAAATTTATTGTTGTCAAAATGAATGTCTGTCGAAATTCCTGCACCTTTATTATTGTATAAATTAATACCAGAAAAAGTGCTGTTTTCTGTTTCATAACCGGCAAAGCCATCGTATTCATTATCATAAGATGAGTAGTCACGAATCATTAAGCGTTGGCATCCTAACTCAGTGACTAAGCCGCCCGATATCGCTCCGTAAACCGTGACATTATCCACCATGCAATCTTCACAACGACGAATGGTAATGCCATTGTTTCTGAGAGGAAATTCATCGCTGCAATTACCACCCATGCACTCAGAAGTTTGCATTTTGCGATTGCCGTCAATCATTAAATTTTTAACCTGAATGTAACGGCGTGTGACGGTGGGTACTCGCATTGTTTGCCCCATTACGAATACGGGTATATTGGCTTTATCCGCCACACGCAATAATGTAGCTGCACCTTCGCCACGCACAATTAAGTTATCTCTATCCAAAATAATTGGTGTAGAACAAGTGTATATACCGGCGGGAATAAAAACTTCGCCACCAATAGCAGGTAATTTATTAATTGTTTTTTGAATTGCCTCGCAGGTATTACCTTTTACAATTGCCGCCTGGCTTTGTTGAGTTACAAATAAACATATACTGATTAACGACAACGCGCGAAGCAACAATTGTTGCAACGATAAATTAGCTCGCATAACAAACTCCTCACACAATCAATCTAAACACATAAAGCACACTATAAAGATAGACTCTATCGTGAGATTGTGTAGAAAAATGCGTCAATAGAATAAAAAGATCTAGTTAGTTTTTTTTAACTATGTTAATTAATGTTTAACTGGACTGGAGATTACCCCAGGATTGCAGTTTTTTATGATAACTGTACCTTCCAAGAGATGACCTCTGGAGACTTCACTGAAATAACATATATTTTTTACAGGATCGTAATTTTCTATCCATAAATGATCCTCTTTCCATGTAGCTGACAGATGTATTTGGCCTGCCGGTACCTCCAACGTCATCACGCCGCCTAAATTTTTAACGAATAATTGTTCATAATAAAAATAATATGCTGCCCAACCTATTAATAGAGTGACTAGCCCAGCCACCACCCCCGCTTTCCACGATAAAAATCTGGCTAGAGCCCCGCCCACCACAAGAACGACAGCTATAAGGGTAATCCAATAAAGATAACTGATCATAAATTACTCTTGGCTTAAAATAAAAAACTGCTTGGGGATTTATACCCAAGCAGTTTCTGTGAATTAATCGCTTAATTCAACTATTGTTTTATTTTGCGCGTGAATTTGTTTTGATGGCACGCTTACTCTTGCTAACACCTATCAGCAACAACATTAATAAACCCAGAAAACCAATATTGCCACCACCACCTCCTCCACCACCGTCATTAGTTTTGGGAACATTAGTCGTTTTTTCTGGCGTTAAATTGGCGGCTGTATCCACGTTTGCATCCAGTACCACAATATTTCTAATAACGATCAAATGTGAATCAGTAATTGCAACTCCATTTGTGGCATCTGTCGTTGTGTAATTGCGCAAAGGAAGTGTACTCAACCCGCCAGCATTAAAAATTGTTACTGCTGCCATGGAGTCTATAATTCCCATACCGTTTCCCATGACTTCTCCGAAAACGGTGTAGCCACCATTATCATCATCAAGGCTTGCTCTGTTATCTACCAAATTGAAAAACCATTGGTTAGTTGCCGAATTTGCGTTTCCTCCAAGTTTTGCCATAGCAATGGTGCCACGTTTGTTCGCATAAACAGGCTCATTAATAACAGCAGGCTTTTGTGGAATTTGAACTAGGGGGGAATTATCTACGTATTGAAAGCCACCACCTTGAATAACAAAGTTAGGCACCGACCGGTGAATAATTGTGTTTTTATATGCATCTGATGTTACATAAGCTAAAAAGTTTTCAACCGTTTTAGGCGTAGCTTTGTCATAAAGATTTACCTGAAAATCACCCATTACCGTTTGAAATTGAACGATGGTTGCCTGCACGTTTTGCACAGCAGCGAACCCCAGCAAAAAGCTGAGACCTAACGCAAATTTTTTACCCTGGTTAATCATTAAGAGACCTCTAAATTGTAATTAGTAACTATCATTAATTTTTTGTGGCGGAATTATAAACCAGCAACCGCAGCACTATAGTTATTTAATTGTTGAAATTTGTAATTTTAAGATTCTTCCATAACCTTAACCCAGCGACCGTTTTCGGCGGGCTGCACTTCTAAACGCGCCCATTGCCGAAACTCACTACGTAAACAAATACCAGTTTGATAAGCATTATCTCCTGCTAACACTTTATAAATCACACGATCCTTTTCCGGAATTTCATCCTCAGAACCATCCAATACTTGGCGAACGCTCCATAATTTTCCCAGTTTGCCATTGCTGTAAAATCGGCCCGGGATAATTTCTTCAGGGTGCGTAATATTTTTTTCGGCATGTTGTTTGGCTAATTCCAACAGGTCAGTCAGACTTTCGGTGGTGATATCAACATAAGAGTTCAATTGCTGCATGGCCGCTGCAAAATCTTCATGAGTCAAATCAAATTGTCGATCAGAAGGCTTAACTGGTTTTGATTCACGTAAGCGGCGAGTAAGATGTGCAGGGTAACGTCTCCAACCAAACAACGCATTGAAGCTAACCGCCATTAATAATATAAAAATTACATTCATTAAAATGGGCATAAATAAATAGTGGTAACCCAGCCCATGTATTTCCGCTCCACCGATTACTGCTGCCAATGCGGTAGCCCCTCCCGGCGGATGAATGCAACGCATATAGTGCATAGAACCAATGGCTACACCTACAGCTAATGCAGGAGTCCACGTTTGCTCAGGAAATAATTGCTGGCAAGTTACACCCACAAACGCCGAAATTAAATGGCCACCCACCACCGCCCAAGGTTGGGACAAAGCTCCTTGCGGCACTGCAAACAACAATACTGCAGAGGCCCCCATAGAGGTAACCATTATCAAAGTGCCTGCACTATTCAAATAGCCATGGGGGAAACTCCAACGCATTCCCCAATAGACCGTCAAAATACCTAATAACCCACCCAGAGCCGAAATCCATTTTTCTTTATGAGTAGTATTATTACGTTCAATACCCAGCAGGAGTTTTACTTGGCTAATAAAATGCGTGAATGTCATATTTTTATTGCACTATTAAAGTGCGTAAAGTGGAAGTGCCGCCATCCTAGAGAGAAATATGGCACTTGGCAATAAAGCAGGGGCTGGAGCAAAGCAAGCTCAGCGTTACTCGGAGTGAACGCAATTAAATATAAATATCAATTCTATGGATGGTGGGATTAAAGTTTGCCACACTGAGAAAAGCACGGCTGGCAGGATCATAATTTTGATTTAATTTTTTGCTAGCAGATTTTGGTTCAGTGACTTTTTGCGGTGGCTCAATGACTGGAGGTGCTATCTGAACTGCATATTCATTCGGTGTTTTAGGGTCTAGTCTGGCATCTAAAGTAACAGCTTGCCGTTCAGGCGCATTGAAGCCCTGCCTTTGAATGGCTCCCAACCCTAAAGAAGAATAGTTTAAAAAATTACTGATAAGCATTGATAAACCTGTTTAGTAATTGCTCAGTGTAGCCGGTTTTTTGTGCTTATCAATGACAGCCATAACATCAACGATTGTAATAATTTTTCTACGATGATTCCTGATTTACTTGCTTAAATAGCCGTAAGGCGAAACCCAGCAACACACACAAAGCCAAGACTAAACAGCCCCAGAATATATATTTTTTCCAATCTGTAATTGATGAAGCAGGTATGACCGCCATGGGATTTACATTCAATGACTTTAATTCTGCACTTACCCAAACCGGGCTCGTTTTTTCTAGCACTTGGTTAAACACTTGATTACTTTGGTATGTTCTATTTTGTGAATTAATGGCTAATGAGTATGGTGGCTTGTTGCTAGTGATAATTTGTAGCTGTGTTGGTTGCCATGAAAAAATCAACACAGGTTTTAACATGCTTTTTGCCGATTCAATTAACTCAATACGCCACAACTTATCACGATTGCCAGACACGCTAATCGCATCGCTTTGCTGCCATTGGTTACCAACTCGTGCATTAAACCAAATACCCTGATATTGCAGCTGCCAATTTTGTCTTTCAGTAGGTCGCGAAAATACTTTTAAAGAATCGCCATAAGTATTTTCAGCAAGATTAAGTGAAAGCGTTTCAGCAGGTGTGGTTTCATCACGTACATATTCCCACGCGGAGACAGCATAACTTTTGCTATGTTGATTAGGAAAATAAACGGTGGCTTGTGTGTTCGAAAGCGATCCATCCACTACCCAACTTTCGCTTTCAATTTTAGTGGTCTCAAGTTGATTAAAAAGTTGCAAAGCGGTTATGGCCGTTATTTGTAGCATCTCACTACCTTGTAAAACTTTTAGGCGTAAAAACTCATAGGTATCGGGTGCGATATCAACCGCAATACGATTGCGCTTCAACTGTTGTTCTTGTTGAACAATTTGCACTAATGTACTACGACCTAAACTTACCCAATTTTGTAGATTTTTGCTCGCCTCAAGATGCACTTCCAGATATTGATTTTTTTCATTTGGCAACCAATCAATTTGCAGATTGGTTAATTTTGTTTTTAGTGAACTAACATCGATAAGGTAAAAATCCGGCGCTTCACTGGGCGCCCCGCTTGGCGCCCCGCTCGCCACCACTGAATTATTAATATTTACACGTACATTGTTATCCACCACATCGATAGTGGTGCGCAGCGCGCGCATAGCAGCTGGCGTAGCGCTAGCATTAATGGGAAAAAATGCTAGCGCAGTGCTATTTTCTTGCCGTTCTATTTTTACTGCCGGTTTCATCGTCAAACTGACCATGCGGAAAGGCAAATTATTATTGCTGGCATCTATCACCACTAGATCCCGTAAGTCCTCATATTGACTATATCGATAAATTTCTTGAGACAGAGGTACTTGTAAATAAGTACCTTGCGTTTCGCTTATCTGATAAATGGGTACTGGTCTTTCTCCTGCGGCAAAAGTTTGTACAGACCACAATAAAAAAAACACTACACCTCGCAAAAAATAAATCATTTATTTTCCTCAGTTATAGAGTCTTGGTTAGCAATAAGATCGTCAGTTTTTTTGCTGGGGATCGGTGATAAATAACCAATCAATAACATTAGACCGCCTACAACCATGAAGGAGACAATACCAGCCAAAGTGCCAGCGCCAGATAAATCCTTGAATGCCAGCTTTAATACGACAACTACCAAAAGCACTGCACCTAATATCCAGAATGATCGTTGCTGTAAGCGACGCGATAAATTCATTACAATCAGTGCGCATACTGCCCACAAAATAGATAACGCCATTTGCACCTGCACTGCATTCCAAAGGCTATCGAATTCGTAAGGAATTGCTTGGTATTGATGCATGGCACGTAGCACTAGAACATTGATCCATATAAATAACATCGCGCCAAGCAATCCTACACGTATTTTTTTCTCCGCTAGTAAGCCTTCATTAAAGTAATTTCGTTTGAATGCATAAGCAAATAAGAGCACCACAGCTAATTGTGCTATATCAAGCACATTGAGCAGCGGTAAATATTTCTCTCCAGCTGTTTGTGTTTTGAGACAGACAATTGCAAACCAGGTGGCAGACAATAAAAAAAGCGGCATAGGTACCCAATTTTTATAATCGCTATCAAATCGCGTAAAGGGCCAGGACAACTTTTTACTGAGCAATAATAAGGTGACAAACGGTAATGTGAATGCCGCAAACCACAACAAAATGCTAGGCGTACCAGTAAATGAATGATTATTTTCTTGCCATGCAGCTTCCCAAAATATAAGTCCAAACATTAACCAAGTTGTCAAAATATGCCACGCATTTAATAAGCCTTGTTTAGCGAAAGATTCCTGTAAGAATAAAAAGCGAAATTGCACAGCGAAAAATATGCTGAGTGCAATCAACCCAAAACCGTGTGCAGGATGCACATCATTATTCAAACCAAAGCTCCACCCTGAATACATAATTACAAAAGGCAACAATGCAAACATGCTATAACCCAAGGCTTGCCAATTTGCGCGCTTGCTCAACCAGATGGCGACTAACGCTGTGAGACTCGCAAACAATATGACAAAGGTAAATATTTGCGTGGCAGAAACGTGCGCGTTAATTTCTATTAGGCCCGCTACAAACCACCAGGCCAGTCCAAACGCTAAAGCCACTGGCGCAATTAGCTTTTCAGTAACACGCAACCGCTCAGTAAATTTATACAGCAAATAAGAAATAGTTATTGCGGTGAATGCCAAAATAGTTACATTCAAAAAATCTCCATTAATAATTGGCAGTTTGCCCGCGTTAAGTCCATCAATTTTCATTAACGAAATTGCTGCGCCGCAATGTAATAAATAACCTACAAAACGCGGACGGAATCGTTCTTGACGCAAGCCGACCCATATTAAACCGACGGCTTCTAAAGCCCAGGTAGCAGAAGTCCAGCTGGAGTCCAAAGCCAAAGGCACGGCAAGCGTAGCAAAGCCAACACCTAATGCTAAAAAAGATTCCACTAAAACACGATGCGTAGCTAAATGTTTACGTGCAAGCCATGCAGTCAAACTCAAATAGAGGGCCGACAAAATGACAGCGCTGATAGGTAAGCCATGTGCCGAATGTTTGAGTAAACACGTTTGCAAACCAAAAGCAATCAAGGGCAAACCAAATACTAAACTGCCATCAACAAAACCTTTTAACTTAGGTTCTTGCTTAAACGAAAACAAAATAGCGACAATTAAATAGAGAAGAAAAAAAGCGGCGAGAAAAGGCTGAGTGCTGGAATAAAGTGTGGGTTCATATTTAAGTACACCCCAAGCTGAAGTGATGGCGAAGGTAAACATGAAACCAACCCAGTTGAGCAAACGCCAGGCTTTGTACCAAGCAATGGTTAAAATACCAAAATTTAACAATAAGTAAAAACTAAACAAGCCAACATGGCTGCCCTCGCCTGTTGAGGTGAGAATCGGTGCGAGAAAACCACCTGCCGTCGCCAGCAACGCGAGCACTTGTGCGTTTTGTAAAAGTGCCAATGCGGCGCCGAGCATTACCACTACAAACATCAATCCAAAAGCTATGCCTAAAGGCATTAAATTAAAAATTTTCGCAGCGGCAAACAATGTGAGATAAACCGCCGCAATTCCACCACCTTGCAACACCAAACCATAACCGTCTGCTCGCAGACGAGTTTTCCATCCAAATACAATAAGCGCAACCGCAATTACCAACACACCAGTCAACCGAAACTCTATGGGAAACAGGCCTTGATTGGATGCATATTTCACTAAAAAACTAAGACCAAAAAACATTACCACCATACCAATGCGCACGATGGGATTGCCTTCTGTAAAGAAGCGACGAATCGCATCTGCTATTTTTTCGCCAACGCTTGGCTCAGAGAATTGTTGCGGCGGCAGCTCTGATTTTGATTTGGGCTTGGGATGACTTGAAGCAGATGTAGTTTTTGTTCCCAGGGCGGATTTTTTGTCTAATTCGGGCAACGAAATATCAACGGCTTCCCAAGGGTTAAACTCAGAAGTTTGCGCCGGTTTAGTTGCAACGATTCCCGTAGGGGGTTTAACGTTAACAACGTCCGCAGGTGTAACAGGTTTTATATCAACCGTTGCCAATGACCCCGCGACCTTGTGTCGCTTAACAAGCTGGTTAACCGTGGCTTGCAACAAGCTAAGCTGTTGCGATAGTTGAACTACCTTACCAACAAGCCCACCGATTAAGCCGGTGAGCAAAATACTACTCTCGGATCCCATACTATCGAAAAATATACCGCCCAAAAC
>JANPKH010000032.1:0-11263 GCA_031425935.1 Gammaproteobacteria bacterium
CATCGTACTTCGACCCCAGTTCATCGGTAGAAAAATATTTATCGTTTTAACACTTTTCCATTCCTGCATTTTAAAAGTTAATTAAAAATTACTAGATCTTTATACTTACAAGTCTGCATAAAATTTCTGATTAAGTAAAACAACTCTTTCCGACCTTTTGAATTAATTACTCAAAGCTGCCCGTACGAGATTTCTCCCATAGTTGCTCTCGCTGTTCCTCTGCATCAATAATTTCTGAAAAGTAGCTTTTAGCCTCAGCAATCAATTGGCGGAGATCATTATCACTACCAGGATTAAGTTGATCTAACATTTCTAACCTTTTATGCATTATTTTTGATAATAACCCTGACCAATGATTGGGACGTAACCTATTAAGAAAAATATTTAGTGTCAATTTTTTATCAGGAGAAAACTTTAAAAGCTGTACCGAAATATTAGATATTTTCAAATTTTCGGGGTCATCAGCTCCACCTGAATTTATTTTTTCGAACAACCGACATGCGCGCGCAGCAAAAAAATATTTATTTAATGGAGAGCTAGCACACCATTCAAGCAAAGATTCTTCATCAACTCCGCTTATTGCAGTATTAGCTAAATTGTCCGTAGCGTTAGAAATAATACGCAGAGCAATATCGTAACCCCCATCAAGCTCTTGTACGTAGCAATAATTTAGAGAAAAAATTGGTAGTTGTTTGAAGAATGGCAAAAGTAGATTGCCAATACGACGAGGATAGTGATCGCTAGATCGTTCAAGTCGTATTATGTGCTCTAACAATAGAGATTGCTCACGATGTAATTCTTTGTCTAGTAACAAAAAATTAATTATTTCATGTAAATTATGCGCAATATTATTATTTTGTATATCAGTCATCAACCACGGAAGATTTTTAAGAAATTTTAAACAAAATTTTCGAAGTTCTAATTTATATTCATCATTTTTTTTGTCTGTACAATGAATTACCATGTAGAGAATATCAATCGCAATTGATATCCCGTTATCGGGATTTACCGCAATGAGATTTAAAAGTGATGCCACTTGCTCAACAGAAAGTGGATCTGTTGCTCTTCCCATGCCAATGTAGCTAAATTGCCAAACAGGAGCTTTGCCTAGCTTTAAGGATGCGATTAATCTTTGTACTGCAATTGCATCTAGTCCTGCATTGACTTGCAGCTCGGGAAATATCATGCACCATACTTCGTCTATTATCGCTTTATCGAGAAACATAGACAGTTCCTGAATATTATTTTTTTTCCAGCCAGCAATCACCCCACGAATAAATATTGAGTTTAGGTTGCTATGCCCAATCTCTTTTACTATCGGTTTTACACGATTTAAAAGGTTTGCTACAGACGCAATCTCCTGACCTATTCCATATCCGAAATTCCAAGACTTATCTGTCGACTTAGATTGTGAAATATATGGCGTTAAATCACTCAAGGCGCGCTCATCATGTGCAGCAGCTTTGCCAAGTTTTTCCGCATTTTTACGCGATTTTTGATACCGATTTTCGTCTTGGCTTTCGTCAATATCCTCACTAAATGATCCGCGGGACAAGACCCTTGCATGAATTTCTGATAACAAATCATTAGGAGCTAACTCGCGCTCAAGTAATTTTAATTTTTGCAAAGATTCATCATCGATCGTATCTTTGTCCCAGATAAGCGTATTTCTTACACCAATCCATCCATCAGGCCAGCCTCGTAATGCTATAAATTTTCTTGCAGCATCCGTTAATGTTTCGTGCATATTTACCTGCGTCCATAACCCGCGAAATGCAGATCCTAGGACGCTCAACACTTCGGGTCCTATCGAAGTTGGATGCTCTGCAATGATAACCACAAGTTCTATAAATAATTTAAACCAATTTTTTATGTCATTTTGTGTTCGTGGATTCCATCCGTAATCTCGCTTACGAGCACCAAAATTAAAACTGCAATCACATGAAAAATGATCCGTTTGTAATGCTGCACTTAGTAGACTCAATGCTAGCTTTTCTTTTGCTTCCTCTCCTGATAACGCAAGCCGTTTAACAAAGTCTACACGTTGCTGAGGAAGTGCATGAGTACCGGAAAGATGGATATAAAACAATGATTTGAGAACATCTCCAATAGAATTAGATCGATAATTATTCGGTTCTTGCAATGCAAATATTGTCAATGCGGTGGCGGCATGCTCAAACAGATCCGCTTCGTAGGCTAAAGATTTAATGACTCCTGCGAAATGAGCTCGGTGTACATTTGAAATTGACACAAAGTCCTTGTCTTTGACGGCACGTAGTAATGCACTCAAGGTTGCTTGTTGATTTATAGGCGCTATGTTTTTAAATATTTGTCGCGCCATGTCATCCAAATTAACTAGGTCGCCAAGAAACCCGTCCGGTTTAAGCCACCCCTCTACCATAACTTGCGCATTCTTTGATTCGTGCAAATAACCTATTCTGCGGGAAAATGATTTTGCAATTCTTTCCGAGGCCTGAAGAATAAATTTGCTGGAAAGCCACTCAATCGGATACGTTTCGATAGCTGCATATGCAAGGCGGTTGGATATAGCATGGGGTAAAATTGCCCTCCATATACCTCGCGCTTGAACTAAACCTCGTTGTTTTAGCTCTGCAATATTTCTTAGAAATGAAATGGCTGTTATTTCTGTAACTGAGGAAATTAGTGCTGCTTCAGATTCACGGTCTAAATTTTCCCCATCAAATGAATAAAGAAGACTCGCAGCTTCAGCACATCGTAATAGCTCATTATTTGTGGAATTTTTTTGGACAAATAACCGTTGAAAAAGATCGCTATCACCCAGTTTTGCTAACTGTCCTTTAGTCTCAGATGTTGATGCCAGCGCAAACGCGACTCGCGCATTTCCATCGGAAAATTCGGTGATTTTTTCAATGTCAAGATTAGAAAGAGTCCGATAGCGGCGCTTAAGAAGCTCACTGATAACTTCATCCGATGAGCCTTCTAATCGATAGCAACTTGTATCTTCAGGCAAATCATCTCTTATGTCGTATTCAATGGTTATTAGTCGAAGCTTGCTGTTCGACTGCTTTACAATTTCAGTTAGTTTTTGATGGATATCCTGGCCACAATTATCGATGACCACCACACTATCCGATGCTATAGAGGCAAGCGCACCCAACATAGCAATTGGTTGCGGACTAGGATTGTCAGCCAAGTCTGTATAGAGAACATTTTCTTGGTTAAGTGCTGAGTTTGTTGTGATAATTCGTTTGTCAAATAAAGCTTGTACAAACCGCGTCTTACCAACTCCCGATAAACCGATTATTCTTATTGACTTTCGCTCCGAGCCAAGCTCTGCGCGTATTCTATTAACGGCTTTTGTAATATCGATACCGTCTTCAGAATCAGGGATGACCACTTTAATTTTGTCATCAACCAAATATTCCTCTTGTGTATTTTGCTCATTGTAGGCCCACGGCCCATAAGGTCTCCAACCATCTAATGGAGAGCCTGATTCTTGTTTTACCCATGTAGCAATTGAAGGGTGATTCTCTGCCCAGTCTGCAATTTTTCTACTGTCGTAAAAATCCAGGTGAACTTTTCCGGCTAATTCGTGCATAGCCATACAATCAAGCATCGCCTTCTTTCTTTCAATCAAGGAACTATCTGACAGACTATCTTTGGTCGAAACGATAATGTACGCACCAGATTGTTTTGCAAGCTCTACTATCACATCTCGCAGAATCTGTTTTGGAGCCATTTCTTTAAGAATTTTAGCCTTGCCGAAACGCTCTGCTTTAACTTGGTAGGCTGTAGCACCTTTAGGAATGTAACCCTCAATTCCTGTCGTGGGTAAGATTTCAATTCGCACATCTACACCACCATCTTTAGCTCTTTGGTCACCGCCCCATGTTACCGGAGAAGTTCCAATTTTCTTTGATGTGAGTTCAGCCTTACATAGACGCGCCACCAATTCACGAGTTTGAGTATCATTTAGAGATTGAATGTGAGCAGAAGAAATCTTGAAAATATTATGCATAGTTTTCCGACCTAAAGGGCCCACCTCTTACTTTTAATGATTGGATAGCCAACCTCGATTATCATTTTCTGGAACAAAACAAATATTCAATTATGTTTTATGTATGGAACAGCTGTTAACTATTGTTAATATTATTTGAGTTTTATATTTATAAGGAAATTAAATACCCTTCAACTATGTATGCCTGAAGTAAAGACTATTAACCTCATTAAAGCTAAGGCCTATTACAACACATTACGCCTTTTGTGTTTTTATTTTGTGGCATCCACCAGTACTGGCTATTAATCAAACGAATTGAGCAGCAATACTGCAAGCTTTTAAAATTTGTTTGCGCGGTGTAGCTGTGAAGTATTTTTAAGGCGGTTAAAACTCCCTTCAACTAATGGCACTGTAAACTTTTCTAACGATTAGAATTTAGCGGTACGATTGGCGATACAGTTCTTGGTTCCAGTAATGTATAGGGTCAGGTTAAACCTACCCCAATTCCAATTGCCAATTCCAATTGTTTCTCACTGAGAGGGTATTTTTAATTACTTTCGATTATTTCTTCAGCTTGCTTTGCAAATAACTTGCAGCGAAATTCAATTGTTTAATGCTCAAACCCCAACCAAAATTTAAGCGTGAACTCACTTCAATTAAAATATTTTGCGGGTAGGGATACCTAGGCTCAGAACTGAAATACAATTTTTTACTACTTAAACCCAAGCCAAAACTTAAGACTGAACCACCTTCAAGTGAAACATTTCGGTGATCCGGATTTAAAGACATAGCAACTTTCTCTATTGAGCTCCATTCAAAAAGGCGGTAATGACCTATTTTTCCAACACCAATAAAAATGAGCGCTCTACCATTTTCATTACTAATAACAGTTTGGCCAAATAGGGCTAGCAATGTAAGTGCAATCAGGACAAGGCTAATGATAAAAAATGGTAGCCCAAATAATGAGTCGTGTAAATTAAACTCACCTCTGGCTATTTGGGGCCAGTATGTCATTGAAAATGAACCCCCAGCCCACAACGCCGTAAGAGGAATCATAAATAAAGAGTTTGGTCCAAAGTGGCTAGCTTTAATAGCCCACGAGAAGGACTGCTCAACAATGTTTATTCCTGCCTCTGAGCTACCCGGAATAAAGTGACTTTTTACAGTTGGATTAAGCAATTCCGATAAAGCTGTCGTTTTGTCGCAGGCTGAACAATAGGCAGCATCTTTAGCAACATTTATATTTTCAGATTTAATCTTGCTTTTACAATGCTGGCAGACAACATCCATAAGTTATTCCTCAAATTATGCAATCTTTCGATTATTTCTTCAGTTTGCTTCGCAAAAAATTCGTAATGAAGTGCAATTTTTTATGGCTTAAGCTCCCACCGAAATTTAAGAGTGAACTGCCTTCAAGTGAAATATATTCGCTGTTTTCGCGTACAATCACAGAAACCCTTTCTATTGAGCGCCATTCAAAACGACGATACCAACCTATTTTTCCAATGCCAACAAAAATGAGCGCTTCACCATCCTTGTTACTAATAACAGTTCGGCCAAATATATTCATTAGGGTAAATGCAACCATGAAAATATTGACAATCAGAAATGGCATCCCAAATAACGATAGTCCTAAATCAAATTCAACTTTAGCTGTTTTCATGAAGTTTATTACTGATAGTAAAGTCCCAGTCCAACTCGCCGTAACAATAAAACTAAACAGTGCGAGTAGCCCAAGGTGACGAGCTTCAATCGACCAGTTGTACGACTGGTCAATAATTTTTACTCCAGCTTCTGAACTGCCCGGAGTAGAATTAGTGTTTGAAGGTGTAGAAACTACTTCAGATAAAACCATGATATTTTCGCAAGCTGAACAATAAGCTGTATCTTTAGCAACATTTATATTTTCAGAATTAATTTTTCGTTCACACGACCTACATACAACTTCCATCATTTATTCCTCACATAGCTTTATGCAATCTTTTCCATTATTTCTTCAGCTTGCTTCGCAAAAAATTCGCAATGAAGTACAATTTTTTATGACTTAAAAAAAACCCAAAACTTAAGCTTGAGCTGCCTTCAAGTGAAATATATTTTTGTTTCGGATCTGAAGGCAAAGAAATTCTGTCTATTGAGCGCCATTCAAAACGACGATACCGACCTATTTTTCCAATGCCAACGAAAATGAGTGCTTTACCATTTTCATTACTTATAACAGTTCGGCCAAATACGCTCCTTAACGTAAATGGAATCAGGAAAATGCTGCCGATCAGAAATGGCAGCCCAAATAATGATTGCTCTAAATCGAACACTCCTGTGATTATTTGCCTGCCATATATTCCCGATAATGAGCCTCCAGACCAAAGCGCCGTAAAAATAACAAAAAGTAGTGAGAATGGCCCAAAGTTACGAGCTTCAATCGACCAGTTGTGCGACTGGTCAATAATTTTGATTCCCGGTTCTGAGCTGCCCGGTTTGAAATTAGTGTTTGAAGCTGTAGAAGCCAATTCAGATAAAGCCATAATATTTTCGCAAGCTGAACAATAGGCAGTGTCTTTAGCAACATTTATATTTTCAGAGTTAATTTTGCTTTTACAAGAATTACAAACAACTTCCATAATTTATTCCTCATACATAGACTTACCAGCTAGAGCTTAAGCGCTAGAGTAAAACGCTTGGTTCAGCTACAACATTTTCGCGTGTTTCGAAAACTAATTTTTTATCGCAATTGCTTAAGTAAAGGCTATAACTGCTATGCATGCCAGTGCCCATTACAGAATATTTCGGTTTTTGTGCTTTTAATTTTCGAGTTTGGCAATATGATGACGCGGGGGTAGGTCACGAATATTATTTTAGAATCGATTCGCTTGAAAGAATTTTAGTTGATGTTCCGGAGCCATCAGTGTTGCTGATTTTTATTTCCGGGTTTTTATTGATTCTGTGGGGACGAAAAATAAATTATTTGCGCAATAATTATTTCAATTCATATCTCGTGCATTAATCTTTCATCAAAAAAAGCCATCACTGAGAGGGATTTTAATTATTTTTTACTATTTTTTCAGCTTGCTCCGCAAAGAATTCGCAACGAAGTCACAAACTGTTGCTGAGCTATTTCTCAGCTCACGCCTTTATCATCGAGCAAAATAGTACAGCAATTTCTTCCTTTTTCCTTTGATTGGTAAAGCGCTTTGTCGGCGCGCTCGAGTGCCACGTCAAAGCTCTCCCCAGGGCGGCTTTGGGTTAATCCGGCGCTGATGGTAATAAAAATGGGATCAGGACTGTCTTCTATGAATATTGAGTTTGAGGCAACTTTTTCTCGTAGTTTGTCAGCGTACGCGAGTAGCTTCTCTGGCTGGCTTTCACTGGTGACTACTACGAACTCTTCGCCGCCCCATCGAGCGATTTGATCATAGTCGCGTGACGCTTCTCTTAGTGATTCGGCAACACTGACCAAAACTTCGTCTCCGACGGCATGCCCATAGGTATCGTTGAATTTTTTGAAAAGGTCAATATCGATAATGATAAGAGCGAGATCCTTCTGGTTTTTGCTAACAATCTCATGTATCGCGCGGCGATTAAGCAATTGCGTAAGTTCATCTTTGTAAGCGACGGAACGTAGTTTCTCGTTGGACTCATTAAGTGCGGCTAGTGATTTTTGCGCCGCGCGTTGCTGTTTATAAAGAGCGTAAACTCGAAACGCTCCTTCCAAACTAAGCAAAACTGCGAAAGCAACAGCGATTACAAAGTAAAAATTTTCTTTACTGATCCATTCTCCAACGAACTTGATTGACCTTATTTCGAGGTAATGTTTGGTGTGAGGTGTCTGCTCTTTAATCTCAACAATGACGGCTTTTATTCTTTCGAAACGAGTGTAGGACTCCGTGCGGGGAAGGGCGAATTGACCCACCCACCAATCACTGGTTTTAAATTCTTTTAGATGAACGTACACGGGCTCGTGAAGTTCTGAGGTTGCCATACCTACACTTTGAGGTCGAAATTGGCGATTGGCGTCTGGCAAGCTTATCGCGGGCTCGTGGTTTTGGAGCGAAAAATGAATCAGATGTGCTGGACCCCGGTAATCAATATCAACCCAAGCCCCATTATAAGCGCTCAGGTCAAGGGATACTTGCTTAGAAATTTTGACTGCAAAGGCGAGGTCGGCGAGCAATCGATCATGCGTCACTATTGTGTTATCAGCAAATACAACGCTATTGCCACACATATTAAATGACCCTGCATCGCCCATTATGCATTCAATAGCATTGTGGGTCTCGTTCTTGTAATCAAATTTAGTATTACCCCCACGAGAAGAATCGTTAAATGCTCCCCACCACACGTTCGAACCTGGAAAAATATGTAATATTTTTTTGGGAATATAGGGAAAGGCAAACAACGCTAGAATCATGGTTATTACTAACACAAACTTTGCTGCGTTCAAAAATCGCGGGAGTGCTGGCGTATTTGTCATTTGAAACCGTTACCGATTTTGTATTCAACTCAAAGTATAGTGGTGCGCCGCCTAATTGGTATTTCCAGCTCCTATCAAATTCAAAATGTATCAAATTCAAAATGCGAATTTTTATTTGCAATAGCTGAAGTAAAGACTATGTGGGGTATGTACGCCACTGGGCATTACAGAAATTTAGGTTTTCTGCTTTTAATTTCTATCATTCTTCAACGCTACATAGAATCAAACGAATTGAAACAGACTTAAACTAAATTTGTTTCCATGAGTCAGAATTTTTAGGCTCGCCTTGGCCTAGCTGATACTTCACCTGATACTTCCATTTACCTGATGCTTCCGTTTAAAGAAAGCTAACAACCTTGGAGATCATCATGGCACGTTTACCAACATTATTTATTTCACACGGGGCGCCCACGCTCGCCATCGATGACAGTCCCGCGCACCATTTCCTTGTAAATTTAGGCAAATCCTTGCCTCGACCCAAAGCAATTCTGGTTGCGTCTGCCCATTGGGAATCGGTAGGTGGGCCATCTGTGAGCCTTGCTGCTGAGCCGGAAACGATTCATGACTTCGGTGGTTTTTCGGAGGAGTTATATCAGATCCAATATCCAGCGCCTGGTGCTCCTGAAGTAGCCGCTCGTGCAGCCAGCTTGTTAAGTGCTGAAGGCTTTTCAGTGAAAAAAATTCAAATGCGGGGGTTGGACCACGGGGCTTGGGTGCCGCTTCACCTTATGTATCCAGAAGTCGACATTCCTGTTTCACAGATCTCGATATTACGTGACGGCACGTCCACTGAACACGAAAGAGTAGGGCAAGCGCTCGCGAGCTTACGCGATGAAGGTATTTTGATTCTCGGGTCTGGCTGCCTTACGCATAACCTGTCCGAGTTAACGAGTCATTCGATTAGCACGGAAGTGCCGGCATGGGTGCTTGATTTCGATGGCTGGATGAAAGCCAAGCTAGAAACTAATGAATTCGAAGCGCTGCTGCATTACCGTAGCGAGGCGCCATTTGCGGTACTCAATCATCCTACTGAAGAACATATCATGCCGTTATTTGTAGCCATGGGTGCTGCAGGCCCAGCAGCCAAAGTAGAACATTTGCATAGCAGCCATGCATATGGGGTACTGGCCATGGACGCTTATGCTTTTGCCTAGTTCGCACAAGTAATGCGTAAGTTGCACACGACTAAATACTTTTCCAAGTTTTCTTCGATGTGTTTTACATTTTTCATTGACTCAATAGGAGATCGATATGAGCAACTATCAAATAGCCGTCGTCGTTGGCAGCCTTCGCAAAGATTCATTGAATCGAAAGTTGGTGAATGCGGTCGCCAAATTAGCACCTTCAGACTTTTCGTTTAAACACATCGAAATCGGTGATTTACCACTTTATAACCAAGACGATGACGCGAACCCTACTGATGCGGTCAACCGCCTAAAGTCCGAGATTCTAGCGGCACAGGGGCTCCTCTTCGTTACGCCCGAATACAATCGTTCGATACCTGGTGTGCTTAAGAATGCAATTGATCATGCATCGCGTCCTTATGGTCAAAGCGCGTGGGCGGGCAAGCCCGGCGGTATCTTGGGCGCATCGGTTGGTACCATGGGTACAGCTTTGGCGCAGCAACATTTGCGGAATATTCTGGCTTATCTAGACGTTCCGACACTGGGTCAACCGGAAGCTTTTATTCACATCAAGGAGGGATTCTTCGATAGCGCTGATAATATCGGCCCCGATAGTAAGCGATTCTTGCAAAAGTGGATGGATCAGTATGTTGCGTGGATAAAACGTCACGTCGATTAACGACAAGGAGAGTTGGACAGAACTCCTGTTCTGCCCATAGGTAGTGAAGCAAATTTTACCCATATAAGGTGGGCTGCAGTTGTATTAGCAGTTAAACACGCTGGGACTAAAACCCTTTACGTTGTACCGTCCATCCAGCGGCGCTGCAAAAACCGCAATTCGCACCTTCAAATTGTAGAGTTGCCGCTGCATTGCCATTTAACTGGTAAAGAAACCAGGCTGTGGTGATGCCGCGGAAGCCGCCGCCATTGTTAGTCGGTTCGAAATGCGACGCCCCGGCTAGGGTGGCCCAAAACACAGGTACATTGGCGCGGTTGAATACCGGTTGATGATTAACTGACGGTACCACTGTTGTATCGGCACCACCTGATAGTAGGAGCATGGGTCCACTTTGACGTGTATGTGAGGTGGAGTTATGACCTAGTCCGCGGGTGTAGGCTTCAATAGGGGCGGTAGCGGTTACACGCGGATCAACACCTGCCATGATTGCTCCACCGCCGCCTTGAGAGTGGCCGGAAGTTCCCACCTTGTTTAAGTTGACACGGCTCGCAAGACTAGAACTTTGCAACCAGTCAAGGCAGGCTCGCATTTCTGTTCCTGTGCCGGCATTAGTCGTATTAGCAGCAACCACCACAAAGCCCCAGGATGCCCAATGCCGTAAGAGCGCGCCATAACTACTGGGCGAAGCACCTGTACCATTGCCCCATAAAATTACCGCATTGTTATTTAAGGTAGTGGGACGGTAAACCGTACAGCTGGCTCCGCCACGTTCAGAGGTTACCGCTTGACCGCCGCTTTGGCTGTATGGGCCAGACCCAGTGCCGCCTCCACCGCCACCACCGCCGTAGGCGAAAGTCGTGTTTGATGTCGCGCTAGCAAAAAACAGCGCTAATGCGTAAAGCCATTTAGTTTTTTTCGAGTACATTGTTCGCCTCCAATTAATTAATTTTTGAAAAGTGTGGTGCGCTTGTATGGCAACATTGCCAGCCGAGATTATAAAAACAATTGCAAAT
>JANPKH010000033.1:0-12437 GCA_031425935.1 Gammaproteobacteria bacterium
TTTAAAAAAGTAGTTTTTGCTCAGGTACGCATTTCGGCAGTAAACACTGCTGCCACCGCTACTTATTTATTAGTAGTTTTGCCCCTTCTGGACATTCATCTCCCAATGGTAAAGAGTTTGATTGTAATAACATTTGTTGCAGGGATGCTTCCCATCGTTGGCAATTTGATTTCCAACTCAATCCTGGTGATAGTTGCCTTGCCATTCGGGTTTTCTGTTGCCCTTGGGTCGTTAATATTTTTAATTGTATTGCATAAGTTAGAATATTTTCTTAATGCTCAAATCATTGGCACGCAAATTCAGGCACGCGCTTGGGAACTATTAATCGCAATGCTGGTCATGGAATCAATCTTTGGTTTTGCCGGCGTGGTTGCAGCACCGATTTTCTATGCTTACTTGAAACAGGAATTAATTAATCGAAATTTGATATAGAATTGGACTGTTATAAAAAACGAAACAAATATTGACTAACCACAAATTAAGAGTGGTTAGTTAGGAGCGATACTTTAGTTAGGAGCGACAGTATAGTGAATAAACATGTTGCTATTGAATAGATGCTATTGAATTAAGGTTTAGATACCCCCAAATAAGCTGTATATGATCCAAATATCAATCTACCCTGTTTTAACCATCGGAGTTCATCATGCAAAATATCTCAAGCATTCAGACGATTCAGTCAACCAACGAAGTCGCGACGAGTAAGGTACTACGCAATACCTATATGCTTTTAGGCCTAGCCTTGGCTTTTAGTTCGGTTTGTGCGGGCATTTCAATGGCAGCTAACGTGGGCCATGGCTTGGGTTTAATCATGAGCTTAGTGGGCATAGGGCTAATCTGGTTTGTTTTACCTAAAACGGCTAACTCTGTTAACGGTCTATTCGTGGTATTTGCTTTTACGGGGCTTATAGGTGCAGGTTTAGGCCCAATACTTAATCACTATGCCAACATGCCTAATGGCGCAAGTATTATTATGCAAGCCTTGGGTGGTACTGCTTTTGTATTCATTGGCCTTTCTGCTTACGTTTTAACCACACGCAAGAATTTTAATTTCTTAAAAATATTCATTGCTGCAGGTGTGATGATCATGTTGGCAGTGATGGTATTTTTATTGATTTCATCGCTTTTAGGTTATCAGTTTTCTGTACTACATTTGGCTTTTTCTGCAGGAGTTGTATTATTAATGTCTGCAATAATCCTCTATCAAACCAGCGAAATAATTCATGGAGGAGAAACCAATTATATTCTTGCGACTACAACATTGTTTCTTACTATTATCAATTTGTTTACCAGCTTGTTGCATTTGTTAGGAATCACTAGTGACGAATAGCTTTGGTTAAAGTAAAGAAACAACTTTAAAAAAGGCTCTACCCTCTTCGGGTTCAGAGCCTTTTTTCTATGTAGCCTGCAGTAAATCGGAACTACCATGGAACTTTCGCGTCGTCATTTCTTAAAAAATGCTACTGCTGCAGCACTTGCCTTGGGAGCTTTTCGTCACCTACCCAGTCAAGCCCAAATTTTTAGCATAGACTCCGCTAATGGTATTGAAAAATTTGGAAAGTTAATCAGCGATCCAGCAAAACTCCTTGATCTACCGGCGGGGTTTAGTTACAAAATTATTTCACGCAGTGGCGAACGAATGAATGATGGATTAATTACGCCTTATGGCCCAGATGGGATGGCGGCATTTCCAGTAAAAGATAAACCATATCAAAGCTTGCTCATCCGAAATCATGAATTACACTCCGCATCAGATAAAATTGATTCTTTTGATGAAGACCTAACATTTGCTCGCAAATTTGTGGGCTCAAAAGCTTACGACTATTATAAAAAAGCAATGCCAGCCAGCGGCGGCACTACCAACCTTTTGTTTGATCATCGTAGTGGTAAAGTTGAGCATTCTTTTCTCAGTCTTATCGGCACTGTGAACAATTGTGGAGGTGGAGTCACTCCTTGGGGTACATGGCTCAGCTGTGAAGAAACACAGGATGGCGTACGTGAGGGCTTCGGCAAAAATCACGGTTTTGTTTTTGAAGTACCATCCACCGCTACCGGTTTAGTTGAGGCTATTCCACTAACTGCAATGGGCCGGTTTAAGCACGAAGCCTGCGCAATCGACATAGCTACAGGCATCGTCTACATGACCGAAGATCATGCGATGGGTCTGTTTTACCGATTTCTTCCTAACCAGCAAGGTGTACTTGCCGCGGGCGGTCGCTTGCAAGCATTAGTGATTAATGAGATACCTTCTGCCAATACTCGCAATTGGCAAGACGATATTGCAAAACAAAAAGCCGTATTAATTCTCACTAACAAATTATTTAACTGCAAGTGGATTGATCTAGAAGATGTAGCTGCACCCGATGGCGATTTAAGAAAAAGAGGTTTGAAAAAAGGCGCAGCAATATTTGCGCGCGGCGAAGGGCTGGCGTTTGCAATACACACCGATAAAAAGCGCGAACTGTTTTTCTCAGCAACTACGGGTGGTCAACAAAAAATTGGCCAGCTGTGGCGTTACAAGCCTAGCTTGCATGAAGGCACCGCGCGCGAACAGGAGCAACCAGGCACTTTGGATTTATTTTACGAAACCACTGATCGCGCTGTATTGGAAGCGCCAGACAATTTAACTATAGCCCCCTGGGGTGATTTAATTATTTGTGAGGATAGTTATTCAACCGCAACTGATGATTTCAATTATTTGCGCGGGATAACACCGGAAGGGAAAACCTATACGATTGCCATGAATCCACAACAAGAAAAAGGCGAATTTTGTGGCGCCTGTTTTTCTCCCGACGGGTCAACATTATTCATTAACATTCAAAGACCAGGAATAACCTTTGCTATCACAGGTCCCTGGAAAACCGTGAGGGGTTGACAGAAAAATATCCCTTTATTTCTGCCTCGTTAGTAAGTATTTTATTTTTTGGATCTCCACATGACCGCTACTTACCTCTCACTACAATTCCTCACCACCGCGCTTGAAAAAAACGCGTTGATTCTAGTACCCAACAACCGTTTAAGAAATCATTTACTTCGCGCGTTTGCTTTGCAGCAAACTGCCGAAGCATGGTTAAAACCAAATATTCAAAGTTTAAGCCAATGGTTAGAATCTCAGTGGGAGGCTTTGCAAAACAAAGGGGTGAGTTATGCTTGCACGAACATCGCCAGCCCGTTGCAACGCCAAATGTTGTGGGAAGTGGCGATTAAAAATTCCGCATTAGGTGCAACGCTTTTACAACCAAAACCTTTGGCGCAACAGGCCGATAGTGCTCTAAAAAATCTCGAGCTTTGGTGTTTGCGTGATAATTTTTTACCCGATTTTTTTACCGACACTACTAGCAACAGTGCGCAATTTTCAGGTTGGATGAATGAATTCAGCAATAAATTGAAGCTGCAAAATTGTATTACGCGCGAATCAAGCTATGCATTAATCGCTCAGGCTTTTCAGCGAGGAGACTTGCCACAACTCGCTGAAATCTATCTGGAAGGTTTTGATGATTTACCGCCATTAATGCACCGTATTTTAGAATCAGGCTCGCAACATTTAATTCACCTTCCTAATCAAGCTGCACCGCACACACAGTTAATTCGCACCCAAACCACTAAGACTGCAGATGAAATTCACGCAGCTGCTTTGTGGAGTAAAGCTCAATTAATGCAAAACCCTGATTCAGCATTAATTGGCATAGTAGTGCCAAACCTCGGCCAGTGTCGTGATCAGGTGGAGCGAATTTTTACGGAAGTATTTGAGGCTCACTCGCTCCTACCCAATGTACCGCGCTACACCTTACCCTTTAATTTTTCTGCCGGTACGCCGCTCGGTACAACCCCATTAATTCACAGCCTGTTTGAAATTTTACAATTGCAAAATAATGATTGGCCAGTAGAACAACTGTGTAACTTATTGCAGTCGCCATTTTGGGGCGATGAACAGCAGGAAGGAGTAGCACGTGCCCAATTAATTTTTAAATTGCGAAAACTTGAGCGCATGACTATTAATACCAGCGACTTACGATATTGCGCAACCAAGTTAGAAACGGAAATCCCCGCACTGACCAGCGTCGGATTAAGCAATCGTTTTGAAGCCGTGGGAAATTTATTGCGCCGCCGCTTTGAAAATAAATCCGCGCGCGAATGGTTGAATGTGTTTGATCAAGTTTTAGGTTTAATGAACTGGCCAGGGGCGCGTCGTTTGGATTCGCAAGAATATCAACAACTCAACCAATGGTTTGAAGTGCGCAATCAATTTGCCTGCATCGACAACCACGCCGCACCCATCACCTACACCCAAGCAGCTCGCTACTTACGCGAGCTCGCCGATAAAACACCATTTCAAGCACAAACACCAGATTCACCTATTCAAATTCTTGGCGCGCTTGAAGCCGCTGGCCTGCAATTCAGTCACCTATGGGTTATGGGTTTGAGCGATAACCAGTGGCCGCCAGTGCCCGCTCCCAACCCGCTATTACCGTTGCACCTACAACGCGAATATCTTATGCCCCACTCCAGTGCCACACGCGAACTGGAAATTGCACAGGGCTTAACGCAACGCTACCGCCAATCTGCACAGCAAGTTATTTTTAGTAGTGCCCAACATGCCGGAGGCACAAAGGGCGATGACGGTAACTCTGGCGAAAGTGAACTGCGCCCAAGCGCTTTGATTCGCGATATTCCGCTGACAAATTTAGAAAATATTTTGCATGAAAAAATTTCTGATTTGGAAAACCACTACCAACAATTGCAAAACGTTTCGCAGCTGGAAGTTATCCATGACGCAACTGGTCCCATGCTCGGCACTCACGAACTTATTCGCGGTGGTAGTAGTTTATTTAAATATCAAGCAGCCTGCCCTTTTGAAGCATTTGCACGTTTGCGTTTAGGCGCACAAAATCCAGACGAGCCGGTGGTGGGTTTTTCACCCGCCGAGCGCGGCAATTTATTACATGATTCGCTCGCCGATATTTGGCGTGAACTAAAAAGTTCAGCCGGTTTAGCGGCGCTGAATGACAGCTCCCTGCAAATACTAGTAAACAATATTACTCTGGCCACTATTGGTAAAGCACAAGCGCGTAATCCGCGCAAACTTGGCAACGTGTATTGCGCACTCGAACAACAACGTCTTAGTACATTGCTGTGTGAATGGTTGAATGGCGAACGTGAACGGCCGAGCTTTAAAGTGATTGCAGTTGAACAAGAACAAGCTATCGAATTCGCAGGCTTACCGCTTCGCTTGCGTATAGATCGCATTGACGAGTTTAGCAATGGTGACAAATTATTAATCGATTATAAAACGGGTAATGCCAGTGCAAAATCCTGGCAAGGCGAGCGCTTAAGTGAACCGCAATTACCACTTTATGCCGTTACTCGCGAAGACATTGCCGCAATAAGCTTTGCGCAAATTAATCGTAAAACACAACAATGGGATGGCCTTGGTGAATTGCACGATACCAGTTTGAATCAAGCAGGCATTCAACCCTCAGATAGCTGGCCGCTGCAATTACAAGAATGGCAAATACAACTTCAACAACTGGCAGAAGATTTTATTGCCGGTGATGCACGCGTGGATTTTAAAGATATCAATGCACAAAGTTACGCAGACGATTTGGCGCCGCTAACACGTTTGGCCGATGCCGACGCGCTTACACACTTCGCCGCCGCGCACTTCACCGCCGTACACGCGCAATTTGCACCGGAGGTTGTGAAATCATGAATCAGCCTCTCGACTATTTAGCTCGCAAAGCGGCTCTCGATCCAACACGCTCCTTTGCGGTAAGTGCCCCTGCCGGCTCCGGAAAAACGGGTTTGCTTACCCAACGTTTACTCAAGCTTTTAAGCCTGTGCGACAACCCTGAAGAAGTGCTCGCGATTACCTTCACTCGCAAAGCCGCCGGTGAAATGCAAAATCGCGTATTGCAAGCCCTGTGGCAAGCCAAAGAGCAGCCACAACCTGTCAACTCACATGACTTGCTCACTTGGGAATTAGCCCAAGCGGTGCTCATTCAGGACGATGCACAAGGGTGGAACCTATTGCAATGCCCACAACGCTTGCGCATACAAACTATCGATAGCTTATGCAGTGCTATTAGTCGCCAATTGCCTATCGCTAGCGGTTTTGGTAGCCAACCCAAACCTGCGAATGATGCTGATACCGCTTATCGGCAAGCGATACATCAACTCTTCAATGAGTTGGAGTCAGAATCCTCTGTGTGCGCAGACCTTACCCGCCTGCTGCAGCATCTAGACAACAACCTACAAGCGCTAGAAAATTTATTGCTGACACTGCTTGCGAAACGTGACCAATGGCTTGGTGTTGTTTTTCAAGCTAAGGGTAGCGATGCCCGTGACTATTTAGAATCTGTTTTGCAAGACATCATCTGTGATAGCACAAAGGCCGCAGCGCATGTATTGCAGCTACACGGTAGCGAGCTGGCGGCTATTGCCGATTGGGCGGCAGGTAATTTACAAGAATCCGCGCCCGACTCATTAATCGCCAGTTTGCGCTACATGACTGGCCTGCCCCAAACAGACTTAAGCGAACAAAAACAATGGCTCGCTATCGCCCACTTATTGCTCACCGGTGGCGGCACCTTTCGGAAAAGCCTCACCAAAAACGAAGGCTTTCCTGCGGCCAAAGAAAGTAAGGACAGTGCCGGTTATAAAAATCGCTTTGGTGAAATGACCGGCGCAATTCTCGAGCTGCACCCCGATGCGGCAGATATCATTAATGAATTACGTTACCTTCCACCCAGCCACTACGATGACAGCCAATGGACGCTGCTTGACTGCCTAACCCGCTTACTCCCGCGTTTAGCGGCTGGGTTGGATGTGGTATTCGCGCAGCTCGGTGAAACCGACTTTACCGCCGTGAGCCAGGCCGCGCTCACCGCACTGGGCTTTGAAGATTCACCAACCGATATCGCACTGCAGCTGGACTACCGCATTCGCCACATTTTGGTGGACGAATTTCAAGACACTGCTAGCACTCAACTTGAGCTTTTACAAAAACTCACCGCAGGCTGGGAAGCAGGCGATGGGCGCAGTTTATTTATCGTCGGCGATGGCATGCAAAGTTGTTACAGTTTTCGTAACGCTAACGTGGGAATTTTTTTAGAAGCACGTCAGCAAGGCATTGGCACTTTAGCCTTGGAAAAACTCGACCTCACAGTGAATTTTCGCTCGCAAAGTGGCGTTGTTAATTGGGTAAACGAGCAATTTCAAAATGCGTTTCCAGTGGATGATGATATCAGCCGCGGTGCGGTGAAATACTCCGCCTCCTACGCATTCAAACCAAAATTGGAAAGTGCTGCGGTTGAACTTTATTTAAGCCCATTTAGCAAGACTGATGAAAAAGAAGAAAGCGATGACGAAGAAAATAACAGCAGCAGTAAGTACTTGGCCGAACTGCAAGAAGCAGAAGCAATTGCGCGTTTAATAAAAGAATTGCGCACAAAAAATCCTGATGATTCTGTTGCGTTGCTTGCTCGCGGCCGCAACCATCTACAGCAAATTTTTCCTGCCATGAGCCGTCTCGGTTTAAGCTGGCAAGCGACGGATATCGACAGTCTCGCTCAACGCATGGTCATCATTGATCTCACTAGCCTAACGCGCGCCCTGCTCGACCCTACTGACCGTATTGCATGGCTGGCCGTTTTGCGCGCTCCCTGGTGTGGATTAGATTTAAAAGATTTGCATTGCATTGCTAATGCAAATTTAGCCGAACAAAACCCGCGTATCAAAATCAACGACTTCCCTACCCTATGGCAGCAGGTTTTGCTATTTGAACAGATCGATGGTTTAAGCCGCGCAGGGCAACAAGCACTCGCACGTTTTATCAGCATAATTCAACCTGCACTGACTACCCGCCAACGCAAACCATTGCGCCAATGGGTGGAAGGCATTTGGTTAGCGCTCGGTGGCCCCGCGACTTTATTAGATGCACACGATATTAACGACATACCCAATTTTTTTTCGCTGTTAGAACAACATCAACAAGGTGGCAGCATTAGCAACTGGAAAATATTTACTCGCGCCGTAGGTAAACTTTATGCAGCACCGCGCCAAAATGCAGATGCTAAATTGCAAGTGATGACTATGCACAAATCCAAAGGGCTGGAATTTGATCACGTTATAATTCCACGCTTACACAAACTTTCACCGAGTGATGGGCAACAGTTATTGCTTTGGCGCGAACGTTTAAATCATCAGGGCCATCGCCAACTATTACTCGGCCCGCTAGCACCAGTGGGCGGAGAAAAAGATAAAATTTACGCTTACATTAAAAAAGAATCAGCATTGCAACTGCACTACGAAGCCACGCGTTTATTTTATGTTGGTTGCACCCGGGCGATTAAAAAGCTCTATCTTTTCGGCTGCCTTGCTCAGAATGAGCCTACGCATCAGGAAAAAGGGATTTGGAAAAATCCGCCGAGTAAATCTCTATTGAATAGCATTTGGAAAAATGTTCAAGACGATGCAAAAATTATTCAATATGCACCGTTGTCGAGGGCAAAAAATGGCGCTCACTTTGAACGCCCAGGGCTACAACAATTGCTGCGTTTAAAACCGGAATGGCAAGCACCCGCTTTACTTGACAATGAAATTCTCAAAATCTACCGCGGAAAAGAAGTAAGCGATGAAGATAATATCCCCCTAGCCGAAACGCGCAGCGCCAAACTTGCGCGCCATACCGGCACACTCATTCACCGCTCACTACAGAATTTAGTTGGCATAGCCAGTACTCTTGATGAGCAAAAATGGATACAGACCCATCAACTTTTTTGGCAAATATATTTAAAGCAAAACGGTTGTCATGCCGAAGAAATTACACAAGCAATTCAAAAAATAACCCAAGCGATCCACAACACTTTACATGATCAGCATGGTCAATGGTTACTCGATAATTCGCATCTACAAAGCGCCTGTGAACTTACCATTACTCACAAGCAAGGTAATCACATCGATTTAAAACTACGCGAAAATATTATAGATCGCACGTTTATTGCAGACGGCGTGCGCTGGATTATTGATTATAAAAGTAGCGAACCTAGTTGCGGACAGTCGGTTGCAGATTTTATCACTCAAGAAACAGCTGCTTACAAAAATCAGCTCGCACGTTATAAAGTTTGTTTTGCAGCGCTAGGGGAACCTAATATTAAAATGGTATTATATTTTCCATGCTTAGAAGATGAAACGAAGTTGGTAGTAATCAACGAATTGGCTATTCATTGATTACGGTACTGCTCCAGTTAGCGGGTAATTATGCAGACATCCCCGCCTCCCGAAATTCGAAAGATAAACGTTAGCAATTAGTTAACAAGGTATATTGCCAATGCAAACATAACTTATATCATAAACATTTCCAAACACATTGCATGTCTTAGAATATTCAACTTGTACTGGAGTTTTAGAAAAATAAGCTGCCATCATAGACGAGACCATAACATCATAATTTAATTTACTGCTATCAAATGCAAATCTACCCGTTACATTGCAACCCCCTACAACGTTATCTTTTAATTGAATAAAAAATAACTTTTTCCCTCCCGTCTCAAAAGCTATAACTCCCGTTATTTCACCATTTTGCCTATCAGCATTTGCATAAAATGGTACCAACAACAAAACCATAAACAATATTTTTTTCAATTTAATCTCTCCATAAGAAGTTAATTTCATTAAATTAACTATGACCATTATAAATTCCATTAAATATCTTCAATCTAAAGGAACTGAAAATTAGGATAAATCCCATAAAATCGCCGCCATAGTACTATATATTGAACTATCAGCAAAGTTCCTTCAGGCATCAGTGCCACCAAAACCAATAGAAAAATCCTTGCAAAATCTATATAGTCTCGCCCCATAAAATGTACAGCTGATAAACCGTCCGGTGAACTGATGAATGATGATGAATTTGAAATATTTTTAACTGCGGCCAATGACGAGCTTAAGACTAAGCAAGAGTTGCTTACTAAAACCTATGGCTTTGGTAAGCACAAACGCTGGATGTTTGAAAATGATGACAAGGCCAACCTGCAATTTTTTAATGCCGACGATAAGTTAGTCATAACTGCCGACATTATTGATATTGGTAGCTATTCGCCGGGCGCTAATACTTGGAAGTGGGCATGGGCATATGAATCCATCAAACCGTTGTTAAAAGAGCAATCGCTTCGCATAAAGGAATTAGAAGATATAACGGATTTAGTGGTATTTGGGGAAGACAAAGCTTTTGAAGCAGATGAGTATTTTGCCTGGGAACTAGCGGCCATGGCTGTGAAACATTTAGGTGCATTAGGTTGCTATCGGGCATTCTCATCGGCTAGAAACGTACATATGTTTTTTGCAATTGTAACCGTGCATGAAATCCCATAAAAATAGCAATTCTAATTTTAATCATTATTGCAACCTTTTAATGCGTTCATAAAAAATTAATCTAATAAGTATAATTGATGTGGAATAAAAAACTAAAACAAGGCTCGCGAATTTCTTTAGCCTCGCTATAATAAAAACAGGTATCCGCAGATGCCGTTTGTAACGGTAAGACCCAATGAGAGCCCATTTAGGCACTCCTTAAATCCTGGCGTGAAAACCAAGGATTTACCCAGCAACCACGGCCTGCGGATACTTTTTTTATTTCATAACTACTTTTATTTCCCAACTATTTTTAAATCAAATTTTAATTCAAACCGGATTCCAGCCAAATACCTAACCACTACAAATGTTTTGGTGAACAACCAGACTATCCACGCAATATTAAAATGCCCACGCAATATTAAAATTCTAAAGACATGTATCTTGGATAACTAATTTTCACACCAGTCATCTTTTCACACTAGTCACCGCTAGCATTTCCAACAATGGATTTGCCATTATCACTGTGCGTCTTATACCAAGTTAACGGGCTTCGCCTCTAGCACTTGATTATTTAAGCGTCAAATAAGTCGCCTAAACTGATGTTCGACGCAAGCACAAGGTTATGAAATGTAAAGACTGGTGTAAAAAGTGTTTACATATTTTAAACCTGTTATTTTATGCTCCGCCAGTAATAACAATAATGATTCTCGGCTCTGTCGAATGTGTTTCGATCACGATGCCCGTATGCTGTCTTAGTTTTATTCGTCACTACCCTTTAAATAATTTACTTACAAAATATTGCCCAACTATTTTGGTAGAAATATTTCGTTTATAAAAATAGTTAATCGTAAAAAATAGCGGGCTTTTTGCAAGTGAAATATTTGACGATATTTTATTACCCGAATAATAACAAAGTTACGTTTTATTGATATCACTGCAATCTACCCGCATTTTCGAACAACAATAACTTAATGTGCCTGAATTGGTTTTTTCAATGTAGGCCAAAAGGAAAAATATATGAATACTTCTACACTCAAAAAATTTCTTAAAAAAGCAGTAACTGTAGCAGGGCTATGCGCAGTTGCTTTGCCAGCCGCGGCGGTATGGACTGTTGAGAATGGAAAGTTATTGGACCCCAATGGTAAGCCATTTATATTTCGCGGCGTGACAATTGATCACACCCTTGCTCCGGAAAAAACTGTGCAGGCATTAAAAGATATTGCCGCATTGGGTGCTAACTCTGCGCAAATTGAATTTCCGATTAAATATACTGACGTATTTCCTCGGCCTATGATTGCGCAGCTATACGAAATTGCTAAAACTTGTAAAGAACAGAAATTAGTCTGCGTACTTGAGCCTAATGATGTTGCTGGTTTCGGCGGCGTGGAGGGTTCCGCAAGCCCGTCAGCAACCATAGGCTACTGGCAAGATATGTATAGATCCTTATATGGCATGGAGGATTACGTCATTATTGGATTGGGTAATCAGCATTTTGATGCAAACTCTGGTTCTGCGGTGATTTATACCAGTGGGATTATTTCTTATGCCCAACAATTAATGAGCGTATTGCCGCAAGGTTTTGTGGTAATGGTCGACGGTAATGTTTGGAGTCAGGATACAGACCTGGCGATGCAAAAAATTGCGCGCGGAATTGCCGAGCAAAATGATTCCGTTAGTAAACGAATTATTTATTCTGTCGATTTTTTTGATCACTATCTGAATCCTGAAAAAATTCGCGCTTACATTTCCGCCTTTGCCGAAATAGGAGCACCACTTATCATTGGCGGTTTTGCTCACACGCCTTATTACCATCCCTATAATAATATGGTTCCATTACCTGCTATCCCACTGCGCTTGCCCGCTGAATCTGTGATGCAATATGCAGAAGAATACGGCATAGGTTATTTTGCGTGGAGTTTAAGTGGCAACAAAAATTCGGCATTGGACTTGGTGCAGAATTGGGATATTAACGCATTAACAGTCTGGGGAAATTTGGCCATCAATGGAGTTAATGGCATTAAAGCGACTGCAAAACGAGCTACGCACTTTAATAGTTCAAGCAGTGCTTCTAGCGACAGCTCAAGCAG
>JANPKH010000034.1:0-3444 GCA_031425935.1 Gammaproteobacteria bacterium
GCGTGATCAGCGTCGTGCTGGTTATATCACGCGGCAAGTTGAGGGGAATGATATTAAGAAAAGGGTCGCGGCTAATTCGTAAGAAATATTTTCATTTCCACCATAACTTGTCATTCCCGCGGAGAGCGGGAATGACCGAGCTTTATTGAAAACTAGAGAAATTTAATGCGAAGGCCCTGGAGAGGGTGTTTCAGTTGGCGCACAACGATAACCCGAAGGAGAATGATCCAAGAGACACAAATTCATGACTAAAACCCACTCCCCTTACCTAGAATTTTCACGAGACATCTGGAAAGAATTTCGCAAAGATACCCCCCTTACCTTAAGCGAAGCGGATGTAATACAACTCAAAGGACAAAATCAGTCGGTTTCTTTGTTGGAAGTAGAAGAAATTTACTTACCACTTTCGCGTCTACTCAATCTTTATATTGCTGCCACCCAAGATCTCTACAAAGTAACCACTCGCTTTCTTGACCACCCAGAACCAAAAGTGCCTTACGTAATTGGGATTGCTGGTAGCGTTGCCGTCGGCAAAAGTACAACCTCTCGTATATTACAAGCGCTACTTTCACATTGGCCCAACCATCGCCATGTTGCGCTAATTACAACCGATGGCTTTATTTATCCGCAAACAACTTTAGAAAAGCGTAATTTAATGGGCAGAAAAGGGTTCCCAGAAAGTTATGATCGTCATGGACTCATTAATTTTTTAGCAGCTTTAAAAGCAGGGAAGCCTAATTTAAAAGTGCCTGTTTATTCCCACCATCGCTACGATATTATTCCTGACACCTTTATAACAGTTGATCAACCAGATATTGTTATTATTGAAGGGCTGAATGTATTACAACTACCGCTACAAGAATCCGCCAAACAACTCCCCTGGTTTGTCTCTGATTTTTTTGATTTCACTATTTACGTAGATGCAGATACTGCGATTATTAAAAAATGGTATCTAGATCGGTTTATGACTTTTAGAGATCGAGCACGCGATGATCCCGAAGCATTTTTTTATCAATTTTCTCAATTAAGCGCGCCAGCTGCTCTACAGTTTTCAGAGAAAATTTGGACGGATATCAATGAACGTAACTTATTTGATAACATATTACCGTTTAAAAATCGTGCGCGGTTAATTTTGCAAAAAAGCGCAGATCATTCAGTAGAGAAGGTTTTATTGAGAAAATTATGATCTTGATGCGGAAATTGTTTATTACACTACTACTATTTGTACCATGCATTTCTTTCGCCTGGGATGGAACTGGTCATCGCATTATTGCCAGCATTGCTTATGATCAACTGACTCCGGCCATCAAAGCAAAAGTTGACGCGTTAAGCAATGCGATAGATCCGGGTTATCCTGCCTACAACCGATTTTTATATATTGCTACCTTACCAGACATTTGGCGTTCCCGAGGCCAGAAAACGTGGAACTCTTGGCATTTTGTTGATATCCCTTGGAGTACTGACAATACCCCTACTTTTGCTTTGCAAAATCCAAACCTACTTTCCGGGTTAGAACAAAACAAGATCTTATTATCTGATTCCAAAGCAACGCCACAACAAAAAGCACAGGCTTTAGCTTTCTTAGTGCATTTAGTAGGAGATATACACCAGCCACTGCACTGCATTAGTCGTTACAGTAAAGAGCTTCCCCAGGGTGATCGTGGTGGTAACCGCTTTTCTATTAATTACGGAAAAATAACTAATCTACATGCGCTCTGGGATCACGGCGCCAGTTTTTCAAAAAATCCCCATTGGCATTATCCATTTAGCAACAAACGGGTTAGCAATATCGCCAGACAAATATCAACAACCTACCCAAAATCTAACTATGCTAATGCATTAACAGATGAGCAATTTAATGATTGGGCCCAACAGTGTTTTAACATAGCAAAAACGGTGGCTTATCAAATACCTAAAAACACTACCCCTTCCACTGAATATTTAAAATTAGTTAGCACCACTAGCGCTCAACAATTCGCGCTAGCTGGCTATCGTTTAGCCCAGCTGCTAGAAATAACTTTACGCGATAAGAATTAATGAAATTTTAAAACCTAAAGAGCGCTTTACTCATGGAAAATAATATTAGCGTAAAAAATGCACTAAAGACGCTGAATATAACAGAAATGAACTGTGGGGTTAGCATTGGTTTGCCGCATTGGCAACCACAACAACCCGGCGATGTTTTTTCTTCCATCAATCCGGCGACTGGTGAAGTTATCGCCCAAATTGCCAGCGTTAGTCACACCGATTATTTAACAGTAATTGCTGAATCAGTACGCACATTTGCTAGCTGGCGACAAATTCCTGCCCCTAAACGCGGTGAGCTGGTACGCTTAATTGGCGAACAATTACGCATTCACAAGGATGCGCTGGGTACGTTAATCGCGCTGGAAATGGGAAAAGTTAAACAAGAAGGTGATGGGGAAGTGCAAGAGATGATTGATATGGCAGATTTCGCCGTTGGCCAATCACGCATGCTGTATGGAAAAACCATGCACTCAGAACGCCGACAACATCGCATGTATGAACAATGGCATCCCCTGGGCCCTGTCGCAGTGATTAGTGCTTTTAACTTTCCCGTTGCGGTCTGGGCATGGAATGCTTTTATTGCGGCTATTTGCGGCAATACCGTGATCTGGAAACCCTCACCCAAAACACCACTTTGCGCAATAGCTGTGCAAAAAATCTGCGAACACGCGATGGAACGCGCTGGTTATACTGGCATTTTTTCATTGTTTATTAGCCAAAACAATCAGTTAGCGCAAGAATTTGTTGCTGATCCGCGTATCCCTTTAGTGTCTTTTACTGGTTCAGTTTCTGCAGGCCGTGTAGTTAATGAAGTTGTAGCAAAACGCTTCGGTCGCGCTCTTTTAGAATTAAGTGGGAATAACGCAGTGATTATCGACCCATCGGCGGATTTGAAATTAGCAATCCCTGCCTGTGTATTTGGTGCCATTGGCACTGCCGGGCAACGCTGCACAACATTGCGACGTTTATTTGTACATAGTTCGCAATATGAACCCGTAATTAAACATCTTATGGATGCCTATAAAAAAATTCTTATCGGCGACCCCTTACAGTCTGGTGTTTTAATGGGGCCATTAATCGACCAAACTGCTGTATCTGCTTATACCTCTGCGCTAGCTGAAGTTAAAAAAGCCGGTGGTGAAATTTTATATGGGGGCGAGATAATTAAAGGGGCTGGCTACTTTGTTCAACCCACGTTAGTGCGTGCGGACAATCATTGGGATATTGTAAAGAAGGAAACTTTCGCGCCAATCCTATATATTATTCCCTATGAAAGCCTTTCCGAGGCTATAATGATGCAAAATGATGTGCCACAAGGTTTATCTTCTGCTATTTTTACGCAAAACATTCAAAATGCAGAGACATTCTTGTCTGCAATTGGTAGCGACTGCGGCATAGCCAATGTAAATATTGGCA
>JANPKH010000035.1:0-20155 GCA_031425935.1 Gammaproteobacteria bacterium
AGCTGGACGAGCATAAATTGGTACACATGAAGGGACGGGTTTATGACCCAGGCTTGGGAAGATTTTTAAGTGCAGATTTGTTTGTGCAATCGCCCTATTCGAGCCAGAGCTTTAATCGGTATACCTACGTATCGAATAATCCAATGAGCAGGGTGGATCCTACGGGGTATTTAGATATCCCCGAGCGCTTAATTGAAACTGTTGATGTTACGGGGTATCGTCCTAATATTTTTGATTCGGCAACGAGTTCTGCGCTTAATGCTGCGTATTACGGGTCTCGTGATGGAGGTGGCTTGAGTGAAATGTTTGGAGCAGGAGAGGGTACAAAGCTTGAGTCTTTAGCGGATGTAAAATCGTATCTTGAGAATAACGCTACGCAGCAAGAGGATGGTTCTTATCTGTTGAATACTACGGACGGTGCAGTGGTAGTTCGTCTGGGTGATTCATCGGGAGGGAAAGAGAAGAATGCGAAGGGGGCGGGTCTGGGTTCAGGTTCAGGAAATAAATCACCACATATTTTGAGTAATCCTGCTAGCCACATAGGAAAAACAAACTATGTGAATAAAGAGGGAAAACATGAATGTGTTATGTTTGCCCAGCAGGCAGGAGGTGCACCAAGACCAACAGCTCTATGGACTGCAGGTGAAAAACCTAATAAAAACACTCCGGAAGGAACATGGATTGCAACCTTTGGTGCGGATGGAAAGTTTAAAGGACATGTTGGTGCATTAATGACTGTAGGTGATAATGGTACCATCACAATGATAGACCAATTTAATAAGTCAGGCCCGAATAACACTGGTGAGGTCTTGCAGAGTCAATACAAAGACAAACCAGATTCTCCTTCAAATTACATTAGTAACGATGCAAGTAATTATAGAATTTTAATGTGGTAATAAATTATGAAGAACATCAAGATCAACGCTGTACTTTTTTTTCTATCAATATCTGTTTCTGAAAATTTGTTTGCTGAGTCAATCAGCTTGGAATGTCCTTCAATTATTAACGTATCACAGAGTATTGATACAAATGAGGCACATGGGCAATTATCTATAAATAACACAAAAGGACTCCATAAATTCACTGCGGCTACATTTAGAGTTAAAGTTGATGCTCCTGCTTTATACGTTAAATATGCTGATCCAGCATATACTACGGCCGGAATTAGGCCGGACGAAGAACGCGATGAGAAAGGAAAAATAACAGAGGTGTATGATTTGAGTGATGTTACTAATTATACCTCGCCAGTTTATCTTTATTGCTCATATGCCGGCACTAGTGCAACCATTAGCAAAGCTGTTACTCCAATGTATAAAAAGTGTGTTAAAACATATCAAGAAGAAAAGGGATCAATTACAAATACAAAAATAATTTGTTCACAGTAGTATGTTTTGCAATAAAAGGGGTCGAAGTGCTTTTTTAGGTCTGGCCCCTTAACTTGCACTTGGGTTATTTTACTTTTAGTTATAATCTGATCCATCTAATTTAAGCTAAAATTGGCAGATTTCTACAATCTTTTTATAAATCTAAGGAGTTAAAATGAAAAATATTATTGCTTGTCTATTTATGTTAACAGTACCTGTCGTCGCAAACGCTAACTGCGCCACTGGTAGCTGCACTGATGTCAAAATTCAAGAAATGCAAGTTGTATCTGATGGGGTTGTATATATTCAGACAAGTGGAATAGAAGCAGCTTTAAATTGCACACCGGAATCGGGTGTGTTTATAAAATTAAATGCTACTACTGATGGTGGAAAAATTATATTTTCCTCTCTTCTTGCTTCTCAGCAAGCAAATAAAAATGTAAACATAAGAATCATTGATAATGTAAGTCCATGCCAAGTTGTATATGTATCAGTAAAATAAACTGGCTAATTTAACTTTTTTGCGAAAAGATATTTTCAATTTTACAAGGAGGTTTTGATGGAAGGGTTAAATCGATACGCTGCGCAACTGCATACTCATTGTTTAATGACCAATCATGTGAGTTCGTTAATTCCTACTTATCCTCCGCCATCGCGCAACAGTTTCGGCTCATTTCTTTAGTCTTATAAAGGGCGTTATCTACGCTCAAACTCCCCATAAAGCTATGATATAAATAATTATTTGTTTTGGATTACTCGATATAGTATCAAATCAATAGGGTCAGGCAGTGATTCTGACTCGTTGATTTTGCTAATGTAGATGCAGGCTAACTTAGTGTTATCTAGCGCACCGCAGACGATGAAAAGCTAGGTTAAAATTTCCGTTATTTTTAGTTCGTTTACGCAAAAAATTAAAATATATTTATTACGATATTGATTTTCACATATTGATAAAAGACAGGATTTTAGCTAGGACTACCAATCATAACTATATAGCTTTAGCACGTAACTTTTTATACAGGAGTTTAATAAATGATTATATACCTTGTTATTACGGCTATTTGCGGACTTTTACTTTATACATTCTCCGACACTCTTAATCATATAACGATAAGTAAATTTGGCACAGTATCGAAAAAAAATTTACACAACACGCAAGATCTATTTTTTAAAACGGTTTTTACATTGCTCGGTTACGTAGCAAAGCGTGATGGACCCATTAACGAGAAGGAAATTAAACGCACTGAAGTATTTATGGAAAAATTGAATTTGGATTCAAAAGATAAACAGGAAGCTATTCGTTTATTCAAATTTGGAGCAGAACCGCAGTTTAACGTTGCACCTACTATCACCGCTTTTTCAGGAGTAGCGAAAAAAAATCCTAATCTCGCGCAATTATTGCTAGTTTATTTAATAAATATAGCCCGCGTTGATGGCTTGTTAGTAAAGCAAGAAGTGGATGCGGTGCAAAGAGTCGCTACTGGCCTTGGCTATTCCAATATTACTTTTACACATTTATTAAAAATGATTTCATCGCAAAATGACTTTTCTGATGCAATGAAAAATGATGTTCAAGATGCTGCTAAAAAACGTGATCAATTTAAAAAGGAAGATAGTGCTGCGGAGGGTAAACACACCACAAATAAAGAAGCCCCCGCTAAAGAATCCTCTACTAAAGAATCCACGGCTAGTGGCAATCAATATAAATCATCTGATTTAAATGATGGCTGCGAAGAGAAAACCAAAAAATTCAACAGTGGAAGCGCGAATATAGCGACGGCTTACGATGTATTGGATATATCACCCACGGCCAGTACTGCAGAAGTTAAAAAGGCTTATCGCACGCTGGCGAGTCAATATCATCCGGATAAACTTACGGGTCAGGGTTTACCGGTCTTTATGATTGAATCCGCGACGGAATGTTTTAAAACGATTCAAGCCGCATATGAATTCATTTGTAGTGCTCGTAAATTAGAGCAGTAAAAGTTCAGCAGCCGGTAGCACTCTCAAAATTTAGTAACCGTCCGAGAGAAACAGCTGCTGTAAAGTAGCTAACTACTGAAACGCGCCAAAAAAGAGAAGATAGATATTTGTTGAATGCTGTATTAATATACAGTATTCTTGTTTTGTATCTTTTAATGGCATTAAACCATGAGCAACATCCTGGAAAAACTTCGTATTCTATCCGACGCTGCGAAGTACGATGCTTCCTGTTCATCCAGCGGCAGCAAGCGGGCGAATAAGACAAAAGGTCTGGGTAATTCAGATGGGATGGGTATTTGCCATAGCTACACTGAGGATGGGCGCTGTGTTTCGCTGCTCAAGATTCTGTTCACCAACCATTGTATTTATGATTGTGCTTACTGTGTCAGTCGGCGCAGTAATGATGTCAAACGCGCGGCATTCACTGTGGAAGACGTTATTGATCTGACGATTAATTTTTATCGCCGCAATTACATTGAAGGTTTATTTCTCAGTTCGGGCATTTTTAAAAATGCCGATTACACCATGGAGCGGTTAGTTCGTGTAGCGCGCACCTTGCGCATACAACACAATTTCAATGGTTATATTCATGTAAAAGCTATTCCCGGTGCGAGCCCTGAATTGTTGCATGAGGCTGGGTTGTACGCAGACAGGCTTAGCGTGAATATTGAAATTCCATCCGAAGCCAGTTTGCAAAAAGTCGCGCCGGAGAAAAATTACCACGACATTATTACGCCGATGAATTATTTACGGAGTGAAAAGGAAAAGTATATCGATGAGAAATCGCATATTAAAAACACGCCACTTTTTTTGCCAGCCGGTCAAAGCACTCAGTTAATTGTAGGAGCATCACCGGAGAATGATCGGCAAATTTTAAAGTTGGCTGATAGTCTTTATCAGACGCAAAAGTTGAAACGAGTTTACTATTCAGGGTATGTGCCTATTGCGACCGATAATCGCGTGCCCGATTTATCTGCTCCGCCTTTGGTGCGCGAAAACCGCATTTACCAAGCTGATTGGTTGTTACGTTTTTATGGCTTTTCTGTCGATGAAATTCTCGATGAAAAACAACCGGATCTGGATCTCGAAATAGATCCAAAATTAGGCTATGCCTTGCGTCATCCGGAAAAATTTCCGGTGGATATTAACCGCGCCGATTACGAAATGGTTTTACGCGTTCCCGGCATTGGTGTGAAATCGGCGAAAAAAATTATCAGCTCGCGGCGGCATCAGCAGTTGCATATCGATCATCTGCAGAAAATAGGTGTTGTATTAAAGCGTGCCCGTCATTTTATTACCTGTGTGGGCTTGGCGATCAAGCCGGGAAGTTTTCACGCCGAAAATGTGCGTCAGGCTATTATTGCCACCGACAGGAAGCCCGCTCCCGCACAGCTTGGTTTGTTTGGCTAGGGTTTATTCGAGTGGGATTTGTTCGACTAAGGTTTATTCGGCTAAGGCTTGTTTGGGTAGCTTTATGGTATTTATTTACGACGGCAGTTATGAAGGGCTGCTCAGTTGCATTTTTTCTGTTTTTAAAAAGCGCATTACTCCAACCGCAATTACTACTGAAGCTAGTTATCAACTGACCTTGCTGGATGCCGTTGAGCGCGTTGCCACTAACGAAGAATGGGCGACGCGAGTACTTAAAGGAATTGATGAGCGTACCCACGCGCGCGCTTCAACCCTTATCTACAAACTATTTTTATCTGAACTGCCATCATGCGAAATGCTCGTATATCAAGTTATTCAGGCAATTATTAAAAAGGGAGACGAATCTATATTGGAAAATTTTGCCAATCCTTATATTTTGAAAGCCGCGCAGATTGAAAAAATGATGCACCGTGAAGTGCATCGTATGCATGCATTTGTTCGCTTCCAGAAAAGTAGGGATGGTTTGTTTTATGCGGCGGTGGATCCTGACTTCAACGTTTTACCATTAATCGGCGATCATTTTGAGCGACGATATGCCGATCAACCATGGTTGATTTTTGACGCGCGCCGTCATTACGGCTTGCATTATGATTTGAAAAAAATGTCATTCGTGAGTGTTGATGACGCAATAATCAGAACAAATTTACCATCGTGCAGCAACGATAAACTTCAAAACAATGTTTTTCAGGATGACGCGTTTCAGGATGAGCGGGAGAAAGAATATCAGTCACTTTGGAAAAATTATTTTCAGTCAGTCAATATTAGTGAACGAAATAATGCCAAATTGCACCTTCGTCATATGCCCCGACGTTACTGGAAACATTTAACGGAAAAGAATTTTAGCTAGGGCACCTAGTTAACCATAATTTTCAGTTGGCGTGCCTCGCTTCATAACAATTTATTATTTTCATTTACTTTTTGCTGGCAATCGGTTGTATTAAGATCTGAGCCTTACTACTAACACATCCTATCTGTTAACATTAATTAACTAATATCAACAAAATTAATCGCTTAACGAATCCTTCAGCGATTATGCTAGGCGCCTTTTAACCGATTTCATACCTTCACATTAGCTAAACAATTAGGTAAATAATGAAAAAACTAATGATCGCGTGCGCCCTTATGGTCGCCGCTTGTGCGCAGGCCAAAAATTCGTCGGTTGCTTCTTCTGAGGCACTGGTTATTAACGATAAAAATTATTTCGCTATGCAGGGTTTGAATGTCACTGTCTTTAGCGACATTTATCCTGATGGTCATCAAACTGGGGTAACTATTATTCAGCACGGTAGCCGTGTGGCTGCTAATGGTGATTTGCGCTTGGAAGTATCACCCGGGCAATGGTCGCCTGTGCCGACTGGCGGCGCGCAGGTAGTTGATAAAGAACAGCGCCGCATCACGCAAACTATGTCGTATCCAGATCCCACAAAGGATAAAAGAGGATTCAATCCGATTAATTATCCTGACCTGAAATTTTCTTACAGCGTCAGTGTGACCGCATTAGAAAATAATAAATTTAAAATCAGTTTGGATTTAGAAAAACCATTACCAGCAGAATGGATTGGTAAAATCGGTTTTAATTTAGAGTTATTTCCCGGCGAATTATTTGGTAAAGCTTTTTTGATGGATCAACAATCCGGTATTTTTCCGCGCCAGTCGAATGGCCCGATTGAATATATTGGCGGCGAATTTCTTGCAACACCTTTAGCTGTGGGTAATAAATTAGTTGTGGCACCGGATCAAGATAAGCAACGCATAATTATTGAAAACGTGACTAAAGATAGCGCCGCTACAGATAGCGAAAAAGGCAAATTAGAATTGTGGGATGGTCGCGCCAATCACAACAATGGCTGGTACATTGTGCGCACTAGCATTCCCGCTAATGCTACCAAAAATGCGATTGAATGGATCGTCACACCTAATGTTGTAAAAGGTTGGCAGTACGAGCCTGTATTGCAAATATCGCAAATCGGTTATTCGACCAAACAGCCTAAAAAATTAATTATCGAGCAAGATGAAAAAGATGTTAAAGCCGATGACGTAAAAGTTTATCTGCTTACCGAAAATGGTAGAGAATTAGTGCGTACAGGTAAACCCAAAGCCTGGGGTAAGTTCTTGCGGTATCACTACCTTACTTATGATTTCTCCGATATTAAAACGCCTGGCAGTTACGTTATTCGCTACCGCGATAAAGTGACATCTTCTTTTAAAATCAACGATGACGTCTTTGATCGCCATGTATGGCAACCAACGCTCGAATATTTTTTGCCAATGCAAATGTGTCACATGCGTGTAAATGAAAAATATCGTGTATGGCATGGCGTAGATCATCTCGACGACGCAATTATGGCGCCGGTTAATCTCAACCATTACGATGGTTATATTTCTGGCCCATCAACCTTAACCAAGTACAAGCCGGGTGATCGTGTTCCGCATTTAGATGCTGGCAATTGGCATGATGCTGGCGATTTAGATATGCGTATTGAATCGACAATGGGTACTGTGTGGTTGTTATCAGAAATGGTCGAAGAATTTGGCTTAAATTATGATGCGACAAGTATCGATCAGAAAAATAAAGTGGTAGAAATTCATCAGCCCGATGGTAAAAACGATGCATTGCAACAAATCGAACATGGCTTGTTAAGTGTTCTGGGTGGCTATAAAGCAATGGGGCGTTTGTTTCGTGGAATTATCGACACCGACTTGCGTCAATATGTAATCTTAGGTGATGGCTCATTGCAAACAGATAATCTCCCTTATGACCCGAAGTTAGCAAAAGGTGAAATGAAAAATGGAAAAACTGGCACTAATGATGACCGCTGGGTATTTACTGAAGATAATCCTAATCGTGAAATTCACGCGGTGTCGGGGCTTGCATCTGCAGCGCGCGCATTAAAAACATACAACCCGAAAATGTCGCAAGATGCGTTGGCAGCGGCGGTTGATATTTACCAAAAGAGTTTTTCGCGCGCAACTAAAATAGACGATAAGACATCGGCCGCCGTGGAATTATTTTTGACAACTAAGGATAAAAAATATCTTGCTGATTTGTTGCCATTAAAAGCTCAGATTGTGGAAAAAATTGAAGAAGCTGGTTGGCCATTAGGGCGCGTGATGGCGCATATTGACGATAAAGAATTCGTTGCTGAAATTAACGCTGCAGTGCAACAACACCAAATAAAAGTGCGTGAACGTGCTGCAACGGAATCACCCTATGGTGTACCTTATAAGCCGAGTATTTGGGGCGCGGGTTGGTCGATTCAGGAATTCGGTGTAAAGCAATATTTCTTTCACAAAGGTTGGCCGCAGTACACTACAACGGATGCTTATTTTAGTGCGTTAGATTTTGTATTAGGTGTTCACCCTGGTTCTAATACACAATCGTTTGCATCAGGTGTAGGTGCAAATTCAGCAACAGTTGCTTATGGTACTAATCGTGCAGATTGGTCTTATATTCCTGGCGGTGTAATTTCCGGAACTGCATTGATTCAGCCTGATTTACCTGAATTAAAAATATGGCCGTTCTTTTGGCAGCAAACTGAATATGTGATGGGTGGCGGTGAAACCAATTATATGTTCCTGGTATTGGCGGTACAGGCAATGAATAAAAAGCAATAAATTGTAACGTGAATATTATTTATTCACACTAAGGTGTTTGCTATGTCAATTATAAAAGAACCGGCAGCTATGTCGCGTCGTGAATTTATCAATATTAGTCTGATAGGTGGTGCTGCAATGATAAGTAGTAATTCTATTTTAGCTGGAACTTCGACACCTTCCGCAGCATTAGAAAAATTTCATTTTGAATTATCGTTAGCGCAGTGGTCGTTACATAAAGCACTTTTTGCACAGGAGATTTCTGCACTCGATTTCCCCGTAGTTGCGCGTGAGTCCTACGATATTGGCGCGGTGGAATACGTTAATCAATTCTTTTTGGATAAAGCGAAAAATAAGAAATTTTTAAAGGCTTTAAAAAATCGTTGTGATGATAATGGCGTGGTAAGTTCTTTAATTATGATCGACAAAGAGCCAGAGCTTGCATCGCCCGATGCAAAAGAGCGTGCAGCAGGTGTTGAAGGTCATAAAAAGTGGATAGATGCTGCCAAGTTTTTAGGCTGCACCGGTATTCGCGTTAATCTTCATGGAAGCGGTACTTTGGAGCAATGGACGAATGGTTCAGTGGAATCTTTGCGTAAATTATCGGCTATAGGTAAGCCTTTAGGCATTAGAGTTTTGGTTGAAAACCATGGAGGCTATTCATCAAGCGGAAAATATTTATCGGAGGTAATGCGGGTGGCGAATGATTCTAATATTTGCACCATGCCAGATTTTGGTAACTTCTGCGTCCGTCGTGAAGTGCCTGGTGATTTATGGGAATCTGCCTGCGTTGAGCAATACGACATTTATCAAGGTGTGGCAGAGTTACTGCCTTATGCCGGCGCTTTCAGTGCAAAAAGTTTTAATTTTGATAATCAGGGCAATGAGTCCGGCATTGATTTTCGAGCGATGTTTAAGCTGATGCGTGCTTCTAAATATCGCGGCTATGTTGGTATTGAATATGAGGGTGAAAAGTTGTCTGAAGATGCAGGTATTCGTGCGACTAAAAAACTGATTGAAAAAGTACGCGGAGAACTTAGTATCGGTTAATACATTTTTAATGTCATAGAAATAAAAGGAAAATGCATCACCGTGATACTTAAATATTTATGGCAGAGTCGTTTGAGTGTACGGAGCGTTTTCAACATGGTGAAAAATTGAAACCTATGCCTGTTGTACTTCGCAGCCTAACCTCGATTTACATATAATCTACAAAAAAAAATGAGCGCAATATGCGCTCATTTTTTTAGGATTTTTACGATTTTCATTGCAACAGTTATTTATTCAGTAACCTTACGCACCAATTTTACTTGATCTATTTCTACGCGACGGTTTGGCTTTAAACATTCGATTAAAGCAGCTTTATTTTTGTCATTACAAACAACAACTGGATCAGCTTCACCTTTGCCTTCAGCTACTAGACGATCAGCATCAATACCGCGGTCAACTATATAAGCTTTAACGGCTTCTGCACGCTCTTCAGATAATTTCTGATTGTATGCGTCTGATCCAAGACGATCGGTGTAACCAGTGATTACGACTTGTTTTGGCGATCCCGGAGTTTTAAGTGCAGTGGCAATTTGCTCCAGTTTTGCTTGCGGCAGATTTACAGCTGAGCTATTAAAACCGAACAATTCGGTTGCAGATAAAGTGTATTTTTCAAATACGGGAGCTGGTGGCTCTACTACAACGGGAGCTGGTGCCGGCGCAGGTGTTGGCGCTATAACTACAACAGGAGTAGGTGCTGGAGCGGAGCCAAAGCGGTAAACCAAACCAACAGAGAACAAATCGATATCAGCTTTGTGGCTACCGATGTCATTAACGCGGTAACGTTCTGCTTCAACGCGCATGGATAGGGCTTCGTTAAACGCATACTCCAAACCAACGCCTATTTTAGGATTATTTTCACGATCACTAGTGCTGGATTTCTCTGGAACAACAAAACCTGTTCCTGAAAAAGTACTTCTGGTTTCGGCATGGTTAATACCTACGCGACCAAAAGCAGTTAATTTTTCGGAAAGTGGCAAGTAGCCCACTAAATCCAGATTTATGCCTTCAACTTTAAAGTTGCCGTGAAAAGTCCCAGCTCCGTTAGGGAGTACGTTGGAAGTGTAATCGAACTCACCCAGATTGAAGTAGCCGCCTTCAAGGGCAAAGGTTTGATTGAATTGATATCCACCAAAAAGTTTGTAGCCTCTGTCGATAGTATTATTGTTGCGTGTGCTACCGGAAGAAAATCCTACACCCAGTTGTTCATTGGTCATTTTTGTTTCGTTAAGTTCTGCTCTACTTTGACCGATGTTACCACCTAGATACCAACCTTCATTCATAGTGTAATCATCTGCGAAAGCAGCTTGGCTAGTCATAACAGTAAGTGCGATAGCGCTTAAAAGGCCGGTTTTTTTAGTAAATTTCATTTGTGTGTATTCTCTGATGTAGTTGTATAAAAAATAGTTAGTTGCATAAAAATAATTGGCGAGTTTTTATATTCAGCCAACGCCTTAAGTGGGTTCTAATTGTTTTGTTATGGGAGAGTAGTGCTTATGAGACGATTATCAATTGCAGCTCTTGGCGTAATATTATGGAGTTTGGGTCATTGAATCTGTTCGTTGACGCACGTTCAAAAATTAAGAGTGCTGTAACCCTATAATTGACTTTCTTAATCAATCTATAAAGGAGTGCGACAACGAATGCAAAACGAAAGGGGTAACAGATGAGGTAAAGGAAAATGAGCGCAAATTATGCGCTCATTTTGTTATTTTATGATCCGATATTTTCTAGGTTTGCAATGATATAAATTTGTAAAATATTAAGCATGTTGAAAAAGCTTAAGGTTTCTTTGCCCACTTTTTATTGACTTGAATATATTGTCCCGTTTGCGTTTTTTCAATCGCCTTTTGTCCGGCCATTGCTTCGACATCTGTTAGGGCAATATTGTTATCTTTGGCGAGGCGTACATATTGTGCATGGCGTGCCTCATTAATTAATTTCACCGTTTCCGTTGTTTCAGGGGAGACTACTACTACGCCCAGGTAACCATCAGCTTGTTCGCCGACAAGGCCTAGGGTTTTGGCGGAACTTAAGTTGCTCATGGCTTTTTGTAAATCCATTGCCATCAATGGGAGGGATACAGCCAATAGCAGACTGCAAATACTCAGTTTAAGAATCGTTAATATTTTCATGGAGAGCTCCTTAGCTGTTCGTGTTAATTGTGTTAAACGTTTTAATTAATTTATTTATCGATTAAAACAAACCGCTGGATTTACTAAATAAATCATCCAATTGTTTGTCGACCTTGATATAGATTTCATGCTCAATCTTTACATTAAGATTGATATTAATGGGTTCGTTTGGCATAGCGAGCTTTACGGTTGGCGTGCACGCCACTAGAAAACCCAGCATGACAAAACTGATCCCTCGTAAAATAAACATAATTTCGCCCCTTTTAAAAAATCTGTTAAAAAATATTGAAATAAGAATGCTTTTTTGGTTTGTTTTTACTAAACGTAAAAATGTAAAGTCTATTGCTGTATGACATCAGGCGCATTTTTTTTCTGGATGCGTTCTTGTAAACGCTTTTTTACCACATCGGTGACTTTGCTGCTGAGCTGAATGCTGGCAAGCATTGCCGGTACATCTTCTTCAAGGTTAACATTAAAATTAATAGGCCGCCCATTTTCTAACGCGGGGTTTTGCCCTTCTAGCCGAACAGATAACAATAGCTTACCCGTTTCATCGTAATTCACTTGGCTGGCCAGTATGGTGTAATGAAAATCATCCAGAGCGTCGGTAATCAATTTCATGCTCGGTTGGGTTTTGGCGATAGCGATAGCTCGTGGCGATTGATACTTGAGCTGGCCTCCAGGTGCCTTTGCCGAAACACTACCTTTCACGATGCGAATGCCTTTAGCATTAATTTCAATGGGTACTGTGCCTGAGAGTTGGCCGTTGCCTGAAAGTTCACTAGACGGATAGTTCGACAACAAGGTTGTTAAATTAATATTATTGAGTTCCATTGTGAAATGCTGAGTTTCGCGGCTGAAATCAAAATTCTGGGCGGCTGTACTAAGTGTGCCGTCCATGAAAGCGCCATTAAAATATTTCAACGCGAGCTTGCCTTGTGTGGCCTTCTCCCAATTAGCCTGATATTTTCCTGCCGCTGCCAGGGGGCCTATAACAAAGCCTTTGTCGACTTGTGTCACGCTGATTTCATCGGTTGCAATTTGTAGTGTTTGTTCAAGCGTATTGATAGAGACGTCACTGTTCAACCCTTGAAAAGCAATAGTGTCGTAGATGCCGGTGATATCAAGCAACTGAATATTCGCATTACTTTTTGTTAAGGTATTTTTTTCTATATTAAATAGTAGGCTGCCGCTGGCGTTTATTTTTCCACGCGCCAAGGTGAGCAAGGGTGGCCAGGCTTTTAATATATCGACGGCGGGGTTGGCTGCAAGTAAAAAAATATTTGGTGCTTGCCAATCAACGTGTAATGCAGTGGATTTGCGTTTAACTTGATGTTTGATATTAAAAGATGTGCCTATTCCCAATTCGCCCGTTGCCGCAAAGTCTTCTAGGGAGCCTTGAGCTTTCCCTTGCCACTGCCATGCTTTCGGGTGGACTTGTGCATGCATTAATTTTCCTACCTTCAGTGACGCTTCGCTACTGAACTTTAATTGTGGCACAACCGTACCGCCAGCGGCTTGCCATTCCCCCGAGGCCTGTAAATCTAAACTGGTATTATCTAACTGCAATCCTGTGATTGGTGTCAACTGTTTTGCTTTTGCTGTTAACTCAAGCTGTTTAAGCGTAATTTTTTTTGCAAATACATCGACCAGTAAATTTCCCGCTAGTTGAGTTTGCAGTGCGCCTTGGCTGTTGCCAGTAAAAGTTACTGGCAATGCAGTCAGGTTGGCCGCCTCATCTACTTTAGAATTAATTTTTATTTGCACCGTATCGGCTTGTAAACCTAACGCTTGTAAATTTTCTGGAATGACCAAGTGTTTGGCATCCACTTCGGCTACTAGTTCATAGTGGTTTAGTTGCCCTGCAATAATATCCAGCGCAATATTTGCTTGCCCGGAAAATTCGCCAAGATTTACAATTATTATGGGTGCAGTAATTTTTGTGTCCAATAATAAGTTGCCGGTCAATGCCTTTTTCCATTCAGCGGTGGTGGCTGCGCTGGGTACTTTTAATAAAGGGGTGACTGCTAACTGCCATGTATTTTTTAAGCTCACGGTTGGGATATTTGTTTTTTCTGAATCTGCTGCGGTTGCCGCTTGCGCATTCGTTTTTTTAGCAAGTTGGATGTTCCACTGGGATAAATAATTTAGCCACCAGGCATCCGGATAAGCTGCTGTACCTTCCAGACTTCCTAGCCAATAAATTTCTTTAGTGTGTTTCAGGTGGGTTGTAAGATGCAGATCGACACTTTGGTCTACTGTTAATCTTGCCTCTAGCTTCGGCAGGTTTTGGCTAATGCTATAGAGAGCATTTATTTTTAATTGATGCAGTGGATGCAGCGCTTCACCTGGGCTGGCTTGTAAATCTAAATTCACTCCGGTATAAACGAGCCCGGTTTTTATTTTTAGTAATTTTGCGTTGCCTGAAAAAGAGCAGAAGGCGGTAGGACAATGCAATTTTAGTAAAAAATGTTGAATATTAATTTCTTTTGGCAAACTTGCCGGAACTGACCATATTTTTGGTAGGGTAAGAGGCGCTTGCGATATCTCTTGCACCACAGTGTTTTCTTTTGCTAATTCATTCAATTGCGCGTGTTCAATAATGATGGCATTTAGTTCCGGCGAAAACCAACGCGGCCATTGCCAATCAATATGAACATTCTCTAGCGCTATAACTTCCTGTTTCTTTTCGGTGTTATACACAAAAGACAATTGCGAAAATTTTATTTCATGCAGATTTAATAATTGTAATTCATAACTGAGTTTTTCGATGTGCAAGCTATTCAGCATGCGATTTAATTGCCAAATGCCGCTGATGACTAACGCAACGAGTAAAAGTGTCAGCGTGGAAATTATCGAAAACCATTTACGCATAATATATCGTCAATTGTCGGGGCGATCAGGTTAACAGAAAATCCTTGGTTGTTTAAGGCGAAGTTTTTCAGGATACGTTTGTCTCCATGTCGTAGTAATGCGCATAATACATAAATTTTCAGTGCGTCAGTCGACATTGTGACAAAATTCGAATTTTCTTGAGGTGATTCGATTTAATCAATCACACAATAAATTGTTGCAACAATTGTGCATTTTCTAAAGCTCCCTCCATGGTATTGTTAAAGTAAACATAAGCATCTTTGCCGCTTTGGCAGTAGTTTTTTATACGATTTGCATATTCTTGAATAAACTCTTTTGTGTAACTACCTTTGTAATTCCCTGTTGGGCCATGAAATCTGAAGTAAACTGAATGCGTTGCCTGATAATCCGTTGGGGTTTTAGAAGCAGGCATGTCATGGATTACTAAAGAGGCTTTATATTTATCGAATATTGTATATAAATTATTTTTATACCAGCTTATGTGCCTTAATTCGATTGCCAGCTGCCATTGCCCGTTTTCATTTAATTGATCTAATTGTTGGAGAATTTCTTCCACTACTTTTGCATATTCAGAAGTAATACCGGCAGGAAACTGTAGCAGTAGGCAACCTTTCTTCTCTCCCAGATGATTGGCTGCATGCATAAAAAAATCTATATCAGCCAGCGCGTACTCAAGTTTTTTTGCATGGGTAATGCCTCGCCAAACTTTAACGGTAAATTTAAAATTATCTGGAACTTCAGTGGTCCATTTTTCAAAAGTGGCTGGCAAGGGTATTTTGTAAAATGAACTATTTATTTCTATTGTGTTAAATAAAGAACCGTAATAATGTAATCTGCTGCCAGATTGAAATTCTTCCGGAAAACTGGACTTGATTCCGGGAACTACAATACCACTTGTGCCTATTCTAATAATTCCTGGCGATTCAACGTGCATTTCATTGCCTTGTATTTTATTTACTGGCTTTTGATTATGTTTTAGCAGCATACAGATCCGTACCTCCCGGCATGGTAATTTTATCTGCAGTTAGATGATGGAAAAATCAATACAAGTGGAAATCTGCCATTTTATTTTTAATATAATGCCGAACTACAGCTCTGGTCTGTGTTCCAGCAAACGAATTTAAACCTGTCGTGTCGCCAAATTGTCGTAACCATTGCATTAGTTCGTATAGAAAATAATTGTAATGCATCTATTGTGTGTAGATAATGCATAATTGGTTAATTTTATTAAACTAATAGCAAAGTAATTCACACGACTAACGCGTGATTGCGGCATTGACTGGCGCCTGATCGCGACATTATAGTATCCACGTACTAGAAATTTAATATTGAGTATAAAAATAATGTTAAGTAAAATTGTAGGACATGTGTATCCATCTAACCCTTCTGAAAAAATTTCTCCGAGCCAACGGCTACACTTAATTCTTCTCGGTGTTGAAAGTGTAAAAAAGTCTACCGAATTTTATGAGGCTTTAGGCTGGAAAAAATCTTCTACGGGCAATGAAGGTTTTTGCAAAATTGATCTTGGTGGTTACGCTCTCTGCCTTATTTCACGGAAAGACTTAGCAAAGGATGCTTTATATGAAACTTCCGAATGCACTGGTTTTTCCGGGGTAGCCCTAGTGTACCTTGCTAAAACCGCTGAGGAGGTTCCGCTAATACTAGCTAAAGCTGAAAGCGCTGGTGGTAAAATTGTGAAACCCGCAACTAGAACTCATTGGGGAATTGCGGGTTATTTTACAGACATCGACGGCCATTTATTCGAGGTAGACTTTGAAGAGACTTGGGTGTTTGATAAAGATCATCATCTCGTCGTCGATGAAGTGAATTAAGAATAATATCAATGCTAATTCTCGTTGAATGATTTCTACTTTTACGGCTGATGTTGTAGTGCGGGCATGATATAAAATTATTGGGATGAGGTTGTTATCTTTTATAGTAAATATTTCAGCACGTTATGGCTTCCACTCTACAAATAAATTCACCTTCTGCTACGCGAGTATTCAATGCGTCGCCAATATTAATGCCGGTACTGCTGGTGATTGGAATTTGTGAGCCTACCCGAGTGACTATGGCGTAGCCACGGTCAAGTGTTTTTAGCGGGCTGAGTGTATTAAGCATGCGCACTGCTGCGTTAAATTTTTGTTGTTTTTGTGCGAGTGTTAATTGTTGTGCTTTATGAAGGTTTTGTTCTGCTTGCTGAAGCCGAAGTTTTAATTGTTGCAAACGTAGTTCTGGATGCAAAGGTTTTTGACGAATAGTTAAATTTTCCAGACGATTGCGATACGCGGTAAGAATTTTTTGCGTTGTATTATTCAGGCGCAACTCAAGGGAATCCAAGCGTTGTGCTTGCTGTTCCAATTTCTGTTTTGGATGGCGTAAACGCGAACGCAACCAATGTAATTTTTGTTGGAGATGTTGCAGTTTTCGTGCAATGGCTTCTTCAAGTAATATTTCCAAACCGATAAATCTATCTAGCCATTCATCGGCATCAGGTGTAATTAATTCAGCGGCAGCGGATGGGGTAGGCGCGCGCATATCCGCCACAAAATCCGCAATACTAAAATCCACTTCATGGCCTACTGCGCTAACTATAGGTAAATCGCTGGCGTAAATGGCGCGCGCAACTATCTCTTCGTTGAATGACCACAAATCTTCAAGTGAACCACCACCACGCGTTAATATAATGACGTCAAATAACTTATTAACTGGTTGAGAGTTATCTAAAAGCTCTGCGCGATTTGCTAATTCAATCGCTTTAACAATTTGCGGTGCGGATTCTTTACCTTGTACGGCTATGGGAATAATGCTGACTGGAATACTTGGAAAGCGTCTCGCCAATACATTTAAAATATCGTGAATCGCTGCACCTGTGGGCGAGGTAATGACGGCAATATGTTTTGGTAATGTTGGTAGTGGCTTTTTATGATGCTCATCAAATAAACCTTCACTGGCGAGCTTTACTTTGAGTTCCTCAAAAGCCCGTTGCAATGCACCTGCGCCAGCTTCTTCCATATGCTCAGCAATAATTTGATAATCGCCCCGGCCTTCATACAAACTCACGCGCGCACGAATCAAAACGTGTTGGCCTTGTTGGGGTTTAAAACGCACGGTCATATTACGATTGCGAAACATCGCGCAGCGAACTTGGGCATCGTTATCTTTAAGTGTGAAATACCAATGACCTGACGAGGGAATTGAGACGTTGGAAAGCTCGCCCTCTACCCACAACAACGGCAAATGAGTTTCCAGCAGTTGCTTGGCGCGGCGATTAAGCTGGCTAACTGTAATAATGTCGCGTTCGCTGCTGGTATTGATTAAGTCTGGATTCATCATGCTGGCATTTTAGGTGAAGTGCTTCCTCAGGAATAGTCTTAACCGAGTGCTAATAGATATTAAGGGGCTTGAGTTGCTTTAACTGGTTCGTAATAGCTCAACTATATAGTCAACGAGACCGGCATAAACCGGTAAGCCACATGGCGCTAAGGTTTAGGTTTACCCTAGTGGCCTAAGTCGCTATAATTCTTCGTTATTTTTCACTTTGGTTTAAGGTTGGTTGTTATGTTGCGAATTGCTGAAGAAGCCCTAACGTTTGATGATGTCTTGTTGGTGCCTGGTTATTCCGATGTAACGCCGAAAGATGTGTCCTTGAAAACTCAATTGACCCGTTCCATTCAATTGAATATTCCCCTAATTTCCGCAGCAATGGACACCGTAACCGAAGCGCGCCTGGCAATTGCAATTGCACAGGAAGGCGGAATCGGCATCATCCATAAAAGTATGTCGATTGAAGAACAGGCTGCTGAAGTGCGAGCGGTTAAGAAATTTGAAGCGGGCGTGGTGAAAGACCCTATTACTATTGAATCCAGCGCTAAGGTTCGCGATCTGATTGCATTAACCCGCAAAAATAATATTTCCGGTGTTCCCGTGCTGAATAAAGGTGAATTGGTGGGGATTGTCACCGGGCGGGATGTGCGTTTTGAGACGAATCTTGACGCCAGTGTTTCCAATATTATGACACCTAAATCGCAGTTGGTTACGGTGAAGGAGGGTGCGTCTTCTGAAGAAGTGCGCAATCTTTTGCATAAACATCGCATCGAAAAAGTTTTGGTGGTCAACGACAACTTTGAGTTGCGCGGTTTAATTACCGTAAAAGATATGAATAAAGCAGAGCGCTACCCTAGCGCCTGTAAAGATCCCGAAGGTCGTTTACGTGTAGGTGCAAGTGTCGGCACTAGTCGTGATACTGACGACCGCGTTGCCGCGTTGGTTGAGGCCGGTGTGGATGTATTGGTAGTAGATACCGCACATGGGCACTCAAAAAATGTGCTCGATCGCGTACGTGCCATCAAAACTAAATACCCTGAAGTACAAGTTATCGGTGGCAATATAGCCACGGGCGAAGCGGCTCTTGCCTTGGTCGCAGCGGGTGCAGATGCAGTCAAAGTGGGTATTGGCCCAGGTTCCATTTGTACAACGCGTATTGTGAGTGGAGTAGGTGTGCCGCAAGTATCTGCGATTGCTAATGTTGTAGCAGCGCTCAAAGGTACGGGCGTTCCTGCAATAGCGGACGGTGGAATTCGGTATTCGGGTGATATTGCCAAAGCGATTGTGGCAGGTGCTCACGCGGTAATGATGGGGTCGATGTTTGCGGGCACTGAAGAAGCGCCGGGTGAAGTGGAATTATTTCAAGGCCGCACTTACAAAGCTTACCGGGGTATGGGTTCGCTGGGTGCTATGTCACAGACTCAAGGTTCGAGCGACCGTTATTTTCAAGATGCAAATGAAGGTGCTGAAAAGTTAGTGCCGGAAGGTATTGAAGGCCGTGTTCCTTATAAAGGTTCGTTAAGCGCAATCGTTCACCAAATGATGGGTGGGGTGCGTTCGGCAATGGGCTATACCGGTTGTGCTGATTTGGAAACCATGCGCAACAAGCCAGAATTTGTTCGCGTCACTTCTGCAGGTATGGGCGAGAGCCATGTGCATGATGTGCAGATTACGAAAGAGGCGCCGAATTATCCGGTGGGTGGGCGTTAATACATACGTTGGTGTTAAGAAAAATATATTAGTTCTACGTTTTTAATTCGTTCGCCATCAGGATATTTGTTTCGAAATCGCATAAATACATCCCTGTAGCTCCCTCAATTCATCCGTGAATTGAGGGTTTCGAAACAAATACCCTGATCGCGAACTCGCATTGCAGTAATTAAGATCTTCTTAGCAATTTAAGCTCGGGCTCGCCCGAGTTTTTCATTTAAATCGAATCATTTTATTATTACACTTTTCAGGAATTAGCATGACTCACGATATTCACGCACAGCGCATTCTTATTTTAGATTTCGGTTCGCAATATACGCAGCTTATTGCACGACGTGTGCGTGAGATTGGTGTGTTTTCTGAAATTCGCGCTTGGGATATGAGCGAAGCTGAAATTCGCGCTTACAATCCGCGCGGTATTATTTTAGCTGGTGGCCCTGAATCTGTTACTGAAAAAAATTCACCTCGTGCTCCAGAAGTTGTTTTTACTCTCGGAGTTCCAGTGTTAGGTATTTGTTATGGCATGCAGACCATGGCAGTACAAATGGGCGGCGTAGTTGAGTCTTCCAATATTCGTGAATTTGGTTATGCACAAGTTAAGGTGTTGGGTGAAAGCACATTGTTAAGCGATGTGAAAGATGACATCGACTCTGACGGTAATTCGTTATTAGATGTGTGGATGAGCCACGG
>JANPKH010000036.1:0-29783 GCA_031425935.1 Gammaproteobacteria bacterium
TGCAGGCGCCACAGCGCTTTGCTCAATTGGCTAAGGCGCTGAACATTACTAAGGCAAGCCTGAGTTCTCGTTTAAACCGTTATGCGAACAAAGAGTTTATGTATTTGCAACGGCAAATGTCACCTGATGCTGCGCAAAAAATTATGGATTTGGACATCCCTGGCGTGCACAACCAAACGGAGTATCACCGTTATTATCCGGCGGGTGAGATCGCATCACACATTGTCGGCATGACCGATATTGATGATCGTGGTCAAGAAGGTTTGGAGATGGCTTATGATGCTTGGTTAAGCGGTGAGAATGGCTCAAAACAAGTATTAAAAGATTTGAAGGGTCGCACGGTAAAAGAATTACAGTTAATCAAGGCAGCACGTTCCGGTCAAAATTTAACGTTGAGTATCGATTTGCGTTTGCAATATCTCGCGCACCGCGAATTGAAAAAGGCTGTTGAAGATAGCGGAGCCCTCTCGGGCTCGTTAGTCATTTTGGATGTGGAAACGGGAGAAATTTTAGCGGTTACCAATTACCCATCATATAACCCTAATGATCGCGCTCATGCTCGTGGCCCAAACTTGCGTAATCGGGCTATTACAGATGTCTATGAGCCGGGCTCCACGATTAAGCCCTTCGCTATTTTGGCGGCACTTGAGTCTGGTAAATTTAAGCCGAGTGATGTGATCGATACCAACCCCGGATATTGGATGGTAGGCAATAAAACAACGAGAGATCACCAGAATTATGGTGCGTTGGATTTGTCGATGGTAATTGCAAAATCCAGCAACGTTGCCATGTCAAAAATTGCACTGCAGTTAGATCCCAATGCAGTCGTCAATATGTACACTCGCCTCGGCGTTGGCCAACAAATGGGAACAGGTTTTCCCGGCGAAGCTCCGGGGCATGTTCCTTCTCTCAAAACTGGCCAACTTATTGAGCGCGCAAACGTAACTTATGGCTACGCCATAAATTTAACTGTGTTGCAGGCAGTGCAAGCCTATTCGGTAATTGCAAGCGGCGGTATAAAACGTCCCATTTCATTATTGCGTGTTGATACTCCACCTGTGGGCGAAAAAGTTGTCGATAAAAAATTTACCGATGAAGTGAAGTCGATGTTAACGCGTGTGGTGGCAGCTGAAGGAACGGGCACACGTGCACGCGCTATTTCATATTCTGTTGCGGGCAAAACGGGTACCGCTTTTAAATCTGCTTTTGGGCATTACACCAATAAACAAATTTCATCCTTTGCGGGTATGGCGCCCGTTGAAAATCCTCGCATTGTCGCCATGGTGGTTATCGATGAACCGCAAGGAGCAGGTACGGCGGGCAACGGTGGTTATGTTGCAGCCCCCGCTTTTTCAAAAGTAGTAGAAGATGCTTTGCGTATGTTACAAGTTCCGCCCGATAGCCCAGTATTAAATACAGAAGATGAAAAGCTAGCCATAGTTCAAGCGAAAAAAATAACTAAAAAGAATCAGCTTGCCGCTCCAGTAGAGCAAGAAGAGGGGCTGCCATTATGATGTTTCAACATCAGCATGTGGTCTTCAGTCTGCAGCAATTATTGCCAGCAATTCAATTGGAAGCGGCAGCACAAATAGAAATTTCCGGCGTATGTCTGGATACTCGCCATTTAAAAAAGGGTGACGTATTTGTTGCATTGGTCGGCGCAAAAATAGATGGGCGTCAATTTATTACTAAAGCAATTGAATCTGGTGCTGCCGCAATTTTGGTGGAAGCTGATCAGCAATGGCAAGGCATTAGTTGGATTGGCTTAGTGCCGATCATTGCTATTGAGACATTAGCGCAGCGTGTTAGTGACATTGCAGGAAATTTTTATCAGCATCCCAGTAAAAAAATTCGTTTGATCGGTGTTACCGGAACTAACGGAAAAACTACTTGTACTTTATTGATTAGCCAGCTTGCTGCGCTTTTACAAAGGCGCGGTGGGGTTGTTGGAACCTTGGGTTTCGGTTTGTTAGATTCCACACTGGTTGCGCCACTTGCACAACAAATTGGAGCAATACAATCCACCGGTCTTACAACTCCCGATGCTATTAATTTACAAAGAATTCTTGCGCAGTTCGTTGATCAAAAAGCATTGACGGTAGCGTTGGAAGCTTCATCGCATAGCCTGGTACTGGGTCGCGTAGCATCGCTGCAGTTTGACACTGCCATTTTTACTAATCTCACGCAAGATCATTTAGATTTTCATGGCGATATAACGCAATACGGAAAAGCTAAAGAAAAATTGCTGTCCATGCCTAACTTGCGCCACGCTATTATTAATTTCGATGATGCTTGGGCAAAAAGCCTTCTGCAAAAAATTCCTGCGGGTGTTAGTGCAATTAGTTTTTCAGTAGAAGATTCTACAGCGAATATTTATCTTAGTAATTTGTTGCTCACCGCAAGCGGTGCTCAGGCGCGGTTGCATTCGCCTTGGGGCGAGGCAGATTTAACATCGCCTTTTATTGGTAAATTTAATCTTAGTAATTTGTTGGCTGTTATCGCTAGCATGTGCTGTGGTGGATTTTCGTTGCATGATGTGCTCGGTTTTGTATCACAATTACAGGCCGCGCCGGGTCGAATGCAAGCCGTGGCGCTTGATGCTAGCAATCAAGATATTAATGTAGTTGTGGATTATGCCCACACGCCAGACGCGCTCGAAAATGCCTTGCATGCAATTCGTGAACACACGGCGTCTGCACGAGTGTGGACAGTATTCGGTTGCGGCGGTGATCGCGACAAAACCAAGCGGCCAATAATGGGCCGCATTGCAGAAATAAATAGTGATTACGTAATTCTCACCAACGACAATCCACGCACTGAAGAACCTTCTGCCATAGCTGCTGATATTATTCGTGGGCTACATAATCCAAACGGATGTTTAGTGATTGCAGATCGCGCACAAGCGATTGATTTTGCCGTGCAACAAGCTAAAGCAGGTGACGTGGTTTTAGTGGCTGGTAAAGGCCATGAGGATTATCAAATTTTTGCTGGGCAAACCTTGCCGTTTAGTGATATTCGCCAAGCTCGGTTAGCGTTGCAGCGCCGCTTGGCAAAGCGTGATGTAGAGCCTTTGCGCACGGAGTTAATGTCATGATAAATCCAATATCGTTAGCGCAGGTTGCGGATTTTTGTCGAGACTCCTTAGGTGCCGAATTAAAAAATGGCAACGCAATATTCTCGCGTGTTAATACTGATACTCGCACATTAGTGGCGGGTGAATTATTCGTTGCCCTGCGTGGCGAAAATTTCGATGCTCATAATTTCCTCGAGCAGGCTGCGGAAAAAAATGTATGTGGCCTGGTAGTCGAAGTATTTAATCCGAACGTCAATTTGCCGCAATTAATTGTAACGGATACTGTGTTAGCGCTAGGGAAAATTGCAGAAATGAATCGCAACGCATTTTCCGGACATTTACTCGCCGTTACGGGCAGTAGTGGAAAAACCACCGTGAAAACGATGCTGGCGAAAATTCTGTGTGAATGCGGAGAAGTTTTGGCAACACAAGGCAATTTTAATAATCATATTGGTGTGCCCTTAACCTTGCTAAGAATTGAAAAGCACCATGAATATGCTGTGATAGAAATGGGCGCGAGTGCTATTGGTGAAATTGGATATTTATGTTCATTAGCAAAGCCAGAAGTGAGCATGGTAAATAATGTGATGCCAGCACACATCCTGGGTTTTGGTTCTATCGAAGGTGTGGCGCGAGCGAAAGGTGAAATTTATCATCAGCTACCCAACCATGGCTGTGCCGTTATTAATATTGATGATAAATTTTCTACGCAATGGCTGCCACAAGTAAAAACGAAAATACTAAGCGTTTCACTCGATAATGTAACTGCCAATTGTTTTGCAAAAAATATTAATGTTGGTGCGGATTATGTTGAGTTTACTTTATCGCTTGATCAGCAAGAAATAAAAATCAGTTTAAATTCCATGGGCGAACACAGTATTCGCAATGCGTTAATGTCTGCCGCTATGGCATTTTCCGTTGGTGCGTCGCTTGCGCAGATAAAAAGTGGATTAGAAAAATTCTCTCCAGTAATGGGCCGCATGAGTTGTCACGCTGGCATTAATGATAGCTTGATCATTGACGATAGTTACAATGCCAACCCAGGCTCTGTGCGTGCCGCTATTGATGTACTTGCTGCAAAAAAAGGCCAACGTATTTTAGTGTTAGGTGATTTAGGTGAGTTAGGTGATAACGCCGCAGCTTTGCACGCCGAACTTGGCGTGTACGCGAAACACAAAATTGATCGGCTGTTAACCTTGGGTGTGCTGAGTCGGCGTGCGAGCGAAGAGTTCGCCAATGAAGAGTTCGGTAATGAAGAGTTCGGTAAATTGGAACATTTTACTGAGCGCGCTGAGCTGATCGAAACATTAAAAAATTTAGCGGCCGTCAATACAACAATATTAATAAAAGGTTCGCGCAGCGCCAAAATGGATTTGGTAGTTAACGCACTTTGTCAATTTTAACAGCAAGTAATTGGATAAAAATAACGTGAAAAAAATTTATGCGGAAGACGCTCACTGGGGAGATAACCACTAATGCTATTTTGGTTAGCAGAAGAATTAAAAGAACATGTTCACGGTTTTTCCGTATTTCAATATTTAACCTTGCGTGCCATTTTAGGTGTGCTTACTGCACTTGGCATATCGTTGGTGTTTGGTCCTTGGTTTATTCGTCGCTTAAGCGAATTGAAAATTGGCCAATCGGTACGCACAGATGGACCACAATCGCATTTGAGTAAATCGGGTACCCCAACTATGGGTGGGGCATTAATTCTAGTCGCCATTTTTTCAAGTACATTGTTATGGTCTGATTTGAGTAATCGTTATGTATGGGTGGTTATGGCTGTCACCGCCGTATTTGGTGCTGTAGGTTGGGTGGATGATTATCGCAAAGTGGCAAAAAAAGATTCGCGGGGTTTACCTGCACGCTGGAAATATTTTTGGCAATCAATTGCAGGTTTTGGGGCCGCAACATTTTTATATTGGACAGCTGTATCTCCAGTAGAAACACAATTATTTATTCCTTTTTTTAAATCGTTCGCGCTGGATATGGGGTTGTTCTACATCGTATTTAGTTATTTTGTGATTGTAGGAACAAGCAATGCTGTCAATCTCACAGATGGTTTGGATGGGCTAGCCATTATGCCTTGTGTAATGGTTGCTGGTGCATTGGCGTTAATTGCATACCTTGTCAGCAATGCAATTTTTTCCAATTATTTGCATATTGGTCATGTGCCGGGCGCTGGCGAACTGGTTGTTTTTTGTTGCGCTATTGTTGGTGCCGGTTTAGGTTTTTTATGGTTTAACACATATCCAGCTACCGTGTTTATGGGTGATGTCGGTGCCTTAGCATTGGGTGCCGCTTTGGGCGTTATTGCTGTAATTGTTCGTCACGAAATCGTGCTGTTTATTATGGGTGGAATTTTTGTACTTGAAACTGTGTCGGTAATTTTACAAGTCGCTTCATTCAAGTTGACAGGTAAACGCATTTTTCGTATGGCACCAATTCATCATCACTTTGAATTGAAAGGTTGGCCTGAGCCAAGAGTCATTGTTCGTTTTTGGATTATTACATTGATGCTGGTATTAATTGGTTTGGCAACATTAAAGATTCGTTAAACATAATTAAATCCTTGTCCGTATTGCTTGGCCATATTGCTTGATCATATTGATAGGAAAGAGAAATTTATCGTGACACAAATGATTGCTACTAGTCGTATTAAAGCTGTTATCGGCATCGGTGTTACCGGTTTGTCGGTGGCACGCTTTCTTATGCAAAAAAAGCAAAAATTTGTCTTACTGGATACACGGCTCACGCCGCCAAATGTAGAAACAATCAACGCTGAATTTCCCGATGTGCAACTTGAGTTGGGTGAGCTCAATCTTGAAACATTATTACAGTGCGATGAAATTATTGTCAGCCCTGGTATTTCAGTTGAAACACCTGCAATTGCAGCTGCAAAAAAAGCTGGCATTCCGATTGTTGGCGATATCGAAATTTTTGTTCGTTTTGCCAAAGCACCGATAGTTGCGATAACGGGATCGAACGCAAAAAGTACGGTCACCACATTGGTGGGTGAAATGGCCGCACACGCAGGTATTAATGTTGCAGTTGGTGGCAATTTAGGGACCCCAGCGCTTGAACTCATCAGTGATGATGTTGAACTCTACGTTATGGAGCTTTCCAGTTTTCAATTAGAAACAGTCACTAAATTAAATGCAAAAGTCGCAACGATCTTGAATATAAGCGCTGATCATTTAGATCGCTATGTAGATATGCGAGCTTATATTTTGGCGAAGTTACGAGTTTACTTCGGTGCCGAGCATATTGTTGTAAATCGCAATGATGTTCTTACGCAGCCGCCGTTTGCCGCAGGTGTTAAACCGATTTATTTTGGCGGTAAAGCTGATTTTGGCGGTTTTGGTTTGCTGCATGAAAATGGTGAAGATTATCTTGCAAAAAATTTAACCGCACTCATGGCGACACGTGAATTAAAAATTAGTGGAAAGCACAACGTGGATAATGCTCTGGCCGCGCTAGCCCTCGGCGACGCAGCAGGCATTCCAATGAAAGCAATGCTGGAAACCTTAAAAATATTTCGTGGTTTGCCGCATCGCTGTGAATTTGTTGCAACAAAAAATGGTGTGGAATTTTACAACGACTCCAAAGGTACCAATATCGGTGCAACGGTTGCAGCTATTGCTGGCCTGGCACGGAGCCCGGCAAAATTAATTGTCATTCTTGGCGGTGAAGGAAAAGGTCAGGACTTCAATCAATTAACACCAGTATTGAAAGATACCCACTGTGCTGTGGTATTGATTGGTCGTGATGCAAATGTCATTGCCCAGGCCGTGGGTAAACTTGCACACATGGAATTTGCAAGCTCAATGCAAGACGCTGTAGATAAATCATTTGCTTTGGCTCATTCAGGCGATGCGGTGTTGTTGTCCCCCGCTTGCGCCAGTTTTGATATGTTTAAAAACTACGAAGATCGCGGTGAGAAATTTTGTTCTGCCGTGATGCAGTTGGGTGAATCAAGATGATTAACTCACCCATAAATCAGCTTTCACTTAAGCACCGTATAGATTGGCCCATTTTATTTTTATGGTTCGTCCTTTTATCAATTGGCTTAGTGATGGTTGCTTCTGCTTCCATTTCATTCTCGGCGACTAATTACAACGATGGTTGGTATTTTACAAAACGACATGGAATTTTTATGTTGATTGGTTTATTGCTCGCCATTTTTGTTGTAGCGGTACCCATGAGCGTGTGGCAAAAATATTCGGGTCACTTTTTAATTTTCACTTTATGTTTGTTGGTTTTAGTATTAATTCCGGGAATTGGACGACGCGTGAATGGGAGTCAGCGTTGGCTTAATTTAGGCATCATTGCGATACAAGTTTCTGAAATTGCTAAAGTGTGCGCGGTAGTTTTTTTTGCTAGTTTCTTTTCGCGCCGCTATCAAGAGTTGCATTCTGGTTGGCAAGGTTTTTTAAAACCCATGTTAGTTGTTGGCGTATTCGTATTTTTATTATTGCTCGAGCCAGATTTCGGCAGTTCCGTGGTGTTAAGTGTAACGGTTGTTGCCATGATGTTTATTGCTGGCGTAAGAGTCTGGCATTTTTTATTGTTGATTCTTGTTGGTGGCAGTGGAATGGCATCAGTTGCGATTTTTTCGCCTTATCGTATGGAACGGTTGAAAACGTTTTTGGATCCATGGGCAGATCAATTTAATGGAGGCTATCAACTTACACAATCCCTAATAGGATTCGGTCGCGGCGAATGGGCCGGGTTAGGTTTAGGTAACAGCTTACAAAAATTGTTCTTTTTACCTGAAGCACATACTGATTTTATTTTTGCCATTATTGCGGAAGAATTTGGCTTGCTAGGTGCTGCTGTCGTGATCGGTTTATTTGCGGCATTAATAGTGCGCATTGTCATGGTGGCAAAAAATAATGTTGCTCATGAAAAAATGTTTGCGGCCTTGGCAACCTTTGGTGTTGCAACGCTGTTGAGTTTTCAAGTATTCATCAATATTGGTGTGGCATCTGGGCTGTTGCCCACCAAAGGCTTAACGCTACCGTTCATTAGCTATGGTGGCAGCAGCTTATTGATTTGCTGTGTATTGGTGGCTTTTGTATTGCGTGCGCAATGGGAAGTTTCCGGTTTGAGTAGCGCAGATGCCGTACCGATATTTGATAAGGCTGCTTTTAATGACTCTACGTTGAAGCGTTCTTCATTCAAGAGCTTTTTATTCAAGAGTTTTACGTTTAAGCGTTCTGCAAAAAAAATAATGCCACCACGTATAAGGCCAGAGATAACAGAGTTCAAAAAGCCACAATCAATGAGTGAACGCGGTACGCGTAAGGCAGTGAGGTTATAAATATATTATGACCAATACTACACAAATAACAGTAATGATCATGGCAGGTGGCACAGGCGGTCATGTATTTCCTGCACTTGCAGTTGCTGACGTTTTACGTAAACGCACTGTGCGCGTTGAGTGGTTAGGCACGGCGCGTGGTATTGAAAATGTAGTGGTGCCTTCTGCAAATTTTCCATTGCACCACATCCGTGTAAATGGAGTACGTGGCCATGGCGTATTAGGTTTACTCAAAGCTCCATTCTTTATTGTGTTGGCCATTGTACAAGCCGTAGTTATTTTCAAAAAAGTGAAACCAGATCTGGTGCTTGGTTTTGGCGGTTTCGCTTCTGGTCCCGGTGGCATTGCAGCTAAATTATTGGGTAAGCCGTTAGTTATTCATGAGCAAAATGCAATTGCTGGAACAACAAATCGTTTGTTGGCAAAAATATCCAATCGCGTGTTAATGGCTTTTCACGGGGCTTTTGAGCAAGCATCAGTTGCTGAAAATGTGCAGAGTAAAGTAATTGCGGTGGGGAATCCGGTACGCAATACCATCGCAACTTTAGCAGAACCTGTTGTGCGTTATAACGCACGTACGCAACTCAAAGAGCCACTGCATTTGTTAGTGTTAGGTGGCAGTTTAGGTGCTCAAGCGATTAATAAAATCGTGCCAGAAGCATTAACACAATTACCAATTGATGTGCGCCCAAGTGTTTGGCATCAGGCTGGAAAAAATCATATTGAAAGCACTATTGCGTTGTATATGAAGCAGCAAATTAACGCCAAGGTGGATGCATTTATTGATGATATGGCCGCAGCTTATGCTTGGGCCGATATCATCGTGTGTCGTGCTGGCGCTTTAACAGTTTCAGAATTAATGGCAGCAGGTGTTGCCGCTGTATTGATCCCATTGCCAACCGCAATTGACGATCACCAAACGCATAACGCTGCAATTTTAACTCGGGCCAATGCTGCTGTTGCCATCGCGCAACATGAGCTAACGGCAGAAAAATTGGCGACATTATTATTAACGACATTATTAAATCGCACCTATTTACAAACGCTGGCGACGAATGCACGCACTCTTGCATTGCCGTTTGCGTCAGAAACAGTTGCAGATATTTGTATGGAGATTGCTGGTGAATAAAACTTCGGATGTTTGTGAAAGGCGTTTTTATGAAGTTCCTGAAATGCGCCGTATCCGCCGCATCCATTTTATTGGTGTCGGGGGAGCGGGCATGAGTGGTATTGCAGAAGTTCTGATCAATCAGGGTTATGAAATTTCGGGTTCTGATATTAAGGCTTCCAGCGTGACTGAACGTTTACAAAAAAAAGGCGCTATTGTTTTTATTGGCCATGCTGCTGAAAATGTAGTGGACGCAGATGTAGTAGTGAATTCCAGTGCGGTGAATAATACCAATCCTGAAATTATTCATGCTCGTGAGTTGCGCATTCCCATTGTGCGCCGTGCCGAAATGTTGGGTGAGCTAATGCGTTATCGCCACGGTATTGCGGTAGCGGGTACGCACGGGAAAACTACCACCACAAGTTTGCTGGCATCGGTGTTGGCCGCAGCCAATCAAGACCCTACTTTTATTATTGGCGGTTTGGTCAATAGCACCGGCACCAATGCGCAATTAGGTGCGAGCCGCTATCTAGTTGCCGAGGCCGATGAGAGTGATGCTTCATTTTTACATCTCCAACCGATGGTTGCGATAGTTACCAATATTGATGCGGATCATATGGAAACTTACGGTGGTGATTTTTCGCGCTTGAAGAAAACTTTTGTGGAGTTTTTACATAATTTACCTTTCTATGGTTTAGCGGTGTTGTGTGGTGATGATCCTGTTATACGCGATATTATTCCAGGCGTAGCACGCCCCATTTTGACCTACGGTTTTAATGCCGATAACGATTTTCGTGCAATGAATGTTCAGCAATCAAAAATGCAATCTGAATTTGATGTGTTGCGCCCTGGTCATGAAAAGCCTCTGCATATTCGCATCAATATTCCCGGTGTTCATAACGTATTAAATGCTACGGCAGTTATTGCGGTAGCAACCGATGAGGGCCTGAGTGATGAAGCGATTCAAGAAGGCTTGGAAAATTTTCAAGGTGTTGGTCGACGTTTCCAAATTTACGGTAACTTTCCGGTTGGCGAAGGTGAAGCAATGTTGGTGGATGATTATGGCCATCATCCGCGTGAAGTTGCCGCAGTCATTCGTGCAATTCGTGACGGTTGGCCGGGGCGCAGAATAGTGATGTGTTATCAACCGCATAGATACACACGCACCCGGGATTTATATGAAGACTTTGTTGAGGTTTTATCGACTGTCGATGCATTGATTATGCTAGAAGTTTATAGCGCAGGTGAAGAAAAAATTAGTGGTGCAGATAGTCGTCATCTTTGTCGCAGTATTCGCGCACGCGGTCTTATCGAGCCAGTTTTTGTGGAAACGGTAGGTGGTGTTCCTGCGATTATTAAAGATTTAGTGCGGGCCGGAGACATAGTTATTACGCAAGGTGCCGGTAATGTGGGCGTGTTGTCCCCAGAATTAGCAAAACGGCAATTACAATAAAACGGCGGGGCAATGAGGTTAAATAAAAAATGCAGTTTGTAAAATTACCGATTGAAGAAAATTTTAAAAAACAACTCGGCCGTGTTGGTGTGTTGTTAGGTGGCCAGTCATCAGAGCGCGAAATTTCTTTGCAAAGTGGTGCAGCAGTGGTAGCTGCATTAGTAGAAGCCGGCGTTGAACATGTCGCAATAGATATAGGCCCCAATGCAATTGCGGATATTCAGGCTGCTAACATTGATCGCGCCTTTGTGATGTTGCACGGTGTTGGTGGTGAAGACGGACGTATGCAAGCAGTGCTTGAATATTTACACATTCCATTCACTGGTAGCGGCGTGCAGTCATCAGCACTGGCGATGGATAAATTGCGTACCAAGCAATTGTGGCGCGGCGTTGGTTTGTCTACTCCTGATTTTTTTGTATTAAATGCAAACAGTGATTGGCAAAAGGTGCTTACCGACTTGGGCGGTGAGGCCATGGTAAAGCCTGCGAACGAAGGTTCAAGTATTGGCATGGCGCGCGTGAAAACTGCGGATGAATTATCAGCTGCGTTTAAAGTTGCCCAGCAATACGATGGCAGCGTTATTGCCGAGCGCTTAATTGTTGGTAGTGAATATACCGTTGCGATTTTAGGTGATGCTGCGCTGTCCCCCATTAAGTTAGAAACTGATCATAAGTTTTATGATTTTAATGCGAAATATATTGCTAACGATACGCGCTACATTTGCCCTTGTGGTTTGAGTCCTGAAAAGGAACAAGAACTTAAAGCATTAGCCTTGGCAGCATTTAATTCTGTGGGATGCAAAGGCTGGGGGCGTGTGGATGTTATGGCTGATACCAAATCGAATTTTTATTTATTAGAAGTCAATACTGCTCCCGGTATGACTAGTCACAGCTTGGTACCCATGGCTGCGAAAGCGCAGGGGTTGTCATTTGGTGAGTTAGTGCTAACCATTTTGCGTTGCAGTTTGTGATTCCATGAAAGTTAAATCGCCAGGCAATTACTCACCTCTAAATACTTTAGATAGTGAGATAGATGTTTTGATGGATGCGCCGCGTAAAGCACCGCGTGTGAGAGCATCTTTTATTGGCTATAAAAAATTAACGACTCAGGATGCATTTGAGCAGCGTTACACTACAAGACGCGACACGAGTGAACGAAAACCTGTTAGATCAGATACAAGTAGACCCGAAACAAATAGACCCGAAACAAATAGGCCCGAAGCCGTTGAACGAAAGTCAGTTAAACGAGAAGCGGTTGGGCGAGAGTCAGTTGGAAGAGAAGCTCCATGGCAAAAAACGAAAGAGCGTAACAGTAATCGTAACGGTAATGTTGAGCGGAGCATATCCACCAAACGCGCTACTGAAGCATCGCCCAGGATGGAAGCACGCAATCGTGATCCATTAAATGATGTAAATGTTCCGCGAGTAGATACTCAATTTCGTCGCGAGCGTGGTTACAGCAAAGCATCACCGCAACGAAGCTCAAGTGCAGTTAGAGAAGTTCGCACAAAAGTATCGCGCATGCTCATTTATCGCGGCTTGGGGTTAATGGTGCTGCTAATTGCGTTTGCAGGCATTGCTTACTTTGTTAGCGGGCCAGTCGCTAAATTGCTGGAGCGGCCATTAAAAAGTGTTGCAGTAGAAGGGCAGTTTCAATATTTTCCAAAAGAACGTGCCATGGAATTAATCACCGCAGAAATTAATGGTAATTTTCTGCAGTTAGAATTAGAAAATTTGAAAACTGTACTACAAGGAGACCCGTGGGTTGAACGTGTATTTTTGAGCCGACGTTGGCCAGATACCTTGGTAGTAAAAGTTGCGGAGCAACAACCGATTGCTCGCTGGGATGCCAATGGTTTTTTAAATCAGCGCGGTGAAATTATTCGCGTAAAAGAAGTGGATAAACTTTTGGGGTTACCTTGGTTGCAAGGTAATGAAATAAATGCGCGCGAAATCATGCAGCAGTATCAAGATTTATCTACGCTGTTACGAGCGCGCGGGCTTGAAATAAGCATACTAAGTTGCGATAACAAAAAATCTTGGCGAATAACGTTAAAAAATGATGTAGAAATTGCAATTGGACGCGATCAGGTGATGGAAAAGATGCGTAGATTTGTTACTGTATACGATAATTTTTTAAGCGGCGTTTGGAGTGATGTAAAAGCAATAGATGTAAGGTATACGAACGGAGTATCTGTTCGTTGGGTAACAGACTCGGTGATGGCAAAAAAATATTTAAAGCCTGATGTTGCCATTAAATCCGGTGTTGTAAAACCAGCTACTGTTAAAAATTGATGCTCTAAAAAGCTGATGTTGTACAAAAATAAATGACGACCACACTCTGTTGGTGTCGCTAAGTTTTAGGAATGAGGTAATCGAATGGCAAATGTTAGTGACAACAAAATGATTGTGGGCCTGGATATAGGCACATCCAAGGTTGTGGCTATCGTGGGTTCAATTACACCAGAGGGACAATTAGATATCGTTGGGATTGGTTCGCACCGCTCAACTGGTTTAAAAAAAGGCGTTGTGGTTAATATTGAATCGACAGTGTTGTCGATTCAGCGTGCAGTCGAAGAAGCTGAATTAATGGCCGGTTGCCAAATTCACTCAGTTTATGCAGGCATTGCGGGTAGTCATATTCGTAGTTTGAATTCGCACGGAATTGTTGCGATTCGTGATCGAGAAGTTTTTGCACAAGATTTAGAGCGGGTGATTGACGCTGCGCAAGCCGTTGCCATTCCAGCAGACCAAAAAATTCTCCATATTTTGCCGCAAGAATTTTTAATTGATGAACAAGATGGAGTGAAAGAGCCGCTGGGAATGTCGGGCGTTCGTCTCGAGGCCAAAGTGCATTTGGTGACTTGCGCCGTTAACGCTGCGCAAAATATTGAAAAATGTATTCGTCGCTGTGGTTTAGAAGTTGAGGACATTATTTTAGAACAACTTGCATCCAGCTATGCGGTGTTAACCGACGATGAAAAAGAGCTAGGTGTGTGTGTGGTTGATATTGGTGGCGGCACGACTGACATCGCCATTTTTAAAGACGGCGCTATTCGGCATACGGGTGTTATTCCTATTGCGGGAGATCAAGTTACCAATGACATAGCGATGGCATTGCGCACCCCAACACCGAATGCTGAAGAAATAAAAATTCGCTATGCGTGTGCGCTGGCAAAATTAACTAGCCCGGATGAAACCATAAAGGTGCCGAGCGTAGGTGATCGTCAACCGCGTGATCTATCGCGTCAGGCATTGGCGGAAGTGGTTGAGCCGCGTTACGACGAATTATTTACGCTGGTGCAATCAGAGTTGCGTCGCAGTGGTTACGAGGATTTAATTGCCGCCGGTATTGTGTTGACAGGTGGTACATCAAAAATGGAAGGCGTGGTGGAATTGGCAGAAGAAATATTTCACATGCCGGTGCGCATCGGTGCTCCACAAAATGTGAGAGGTTTGTCGGATATTGTTAACAATCCTATTTATTCAACTGCGGTTGGCTTATTAATTTATGCCATGAAACAACAGCATCAAGATGTAGGGCGCGCAGCTCATCACACTAAAGAACATCAAGGTTCACTATTTAGTAAACTTAAGAAATTGTTTCAAAGTAACTTTTAACCATTTTATTTTAATCATTTATTTTTTATCGCGTTGTTCTTAGAAAAGGGGAATTACCATGTTTGAATTAGTTGATAGTATTCATCAAAGCGCAGTTATCAAAGTCATTGGCGTTGGTGGTGGCGGTGGTAATGCAGTTAAGCACATGATTGCAAACAAAGTGGAAGGCGTAGAATTTATTTGCGCAAATACTGATGCGCAAGCACTCAAAGATATTGAAGCGCGAACAGTATTGCAGTTAGGCAGCACTATGACCAAAGGTTTGGGTGCTGGTGCCAATCCTGAAATTGGTCGGCAGGCAGCACTGGAAGATCGTGAACGCATCGCCGAAGTATTGCGTGGCGCTGACATGGTTTTTATTGCTGCAGGTATGGGCGGTGGCACGGGAACAGGTGCGGCCCCAGTAATTGCGGATGTAGCTCGCGAGTTAGGAATTTTAACGGTTGCAGTTGTAACCAAACCATTCCCGTTCGAAGGCCGCAAGCGGATGTCTATTGCTGATGCGGGTATTCAGGAATTAAGCGAGCGTGTTGACTCATTAATTACTATTCCTAATGAAAAATTGCTATCAGTTTTGGGTAAACAAACTTCGCTATTAGATGCTTTTAAAGCTGCCAATAATGTTTTGTTAGGGGCGGTGCAAGGTATTGCAGACTTAATCATTCGCCCTGGTATGGTTAACGTGGATTTCGCGGATGTGCGCACTGTTATGTCAGAAATGGGCATGGCTATGATGGGTACCGGTCGCGCGACTGGTGAAAATCGCGCACGTGAAGCAGCCGAAATGGCGATTCGCAGTCCGTTATTAGAGGATGTAAATTTACAAGGTGCGCGTGGCATTTTGGTTAATATTACAGCGGGTATCGATTTGTCGTTGGGTGAGTACTCCGAAGTAGGCAGCATCATAGAAGAGTTTGCTTCAAACGATGCCACAGTAGTTGTAGGTACTGTTATTGATCCAGAAATGACGAACGAATTGCGTGTTACGGTAGTAGCTACAGGTTTGGGCGCATTTACAAAAACAATTGCTCTTACACCGAAAGAAACTAAACCAGCTGCGACCAAAGTAGTGATCGACAATACTCGTCGTGGCACAGGTCAAATTGATTACAGCGCGTTGGATCGTCCCGCACACTTACGCGCAAATAGTTCAGCGACAGCAGTGGCAAAGGCACCGTTGGCGGATAAAGATTTGGAGTATCTCGATATTCCAGCATTTTTACGCCGGCAAGCAGATTAATTTTCGCTGAATAATTATTTTAATCGCAAGCGAGGGTTAAATTCCCCGTGGCTTGCCACGGAATAGATTTTTGAAACAAAAATATACCTCGCTGCTTGCGGCGAGGTGTTTAATTTATTCAGGTCATGATAAAGAGTTTCAATGGTTGCGATTGGCTGGGGCAGCTGGCCTATCGTCCGTTGGGTTGTTACTATGTTTTTTGTTTTTAGACAGTAATAAGACGTTATTATTGTCAGCTTATTTTCGCTTTAAAAAGGGTTAACACTGAATGAGTAGACAGCGAACACTCAAGAATGCCATTCGCGCAACGGGTGTAGGGCTTCATACTGGCCAAAAAATTCATTTAACCCTTCTTCCTGGCGAAGTTGATTCCGGTATTGTTTTTCGTCGAGTTGATTTGGTACCGCCAGTAGAAATTCGCGCTGCTGCACATAATGTGGGGGAAACAACCCTTTCTACCTGTCTCATCAATGGCGATGTTCGAGTTTCTACAGTTGAACATTTATTGTCGGCTCTGGCTGGTTTAGGTATTGATAACGCAATCATTGAATTGGATGCGCCTGAAGTACCTATCATGGATGGCAGCGCAGGTCCTTTTGTATTTTTATTGCAGTCGGCGGGTATTCAAGAGCAAAAATCACTTAAAAAGTATGTGCTTATAAAAAAAGAAGTCACCATTACTGACGGTGATAAGACCGTAAGCTTTTTGCCCTTTAACGGTTTCAAAATTACCTTTTCCATTGCATTTGATTTGCCGGTGTTTCAGGGTAGAACATTAAAAACCACAGTAGATTTTTCCAGCACCTCCTACATTAAAGAGATTAGCCGCGCTCGTACGTTTGGTTTTATGCATGAAATTGAGTACTTGCGTTCAAAAGGTTTAGCGAAAGGCGGCAGCATGGATAACGCTATAGTCGTTGACGAATACCGCATTCTCAACGAAGAAGGGCTGCGTTACGAAGATGAGTTTGTAAAACATAAAGTGCTTGATGCCATCGGTGATTTATACATGATTGGGCACAATTTGATTGGCGAATTTCGCGCCCATAAATCCGGTCACGCACTCAATAATAAAGCCTTAAGGCGGCTGATTGAACAAGAAGATGCTTGGGAATTTGTCACTTTTGACAATGAAAGTGTTGCCCCTATATCTTTCGCTAGAGCTATATCCGCACAGTAACATTCAAAATTGCCTTGCGAGTTTGTGAGCAAGTACCCATTTTTAGTTGGAAATTTCTCTTTTACTGTGAGATATTTCGCCCCCGGCCGCAAAAGCCTATCTTATCTACTACACTCAGTCATGAGTGGTTAAAATTGATACAGATTGTCTCGCACTCAAGCAATAAAAGATCTTGTGTGAGCTTAAAGAGCTTTGAGAAGTAAGCGCCGATTTTTAATAACTGTAGCTAATTGATTTTTATTAATTATTTGCGGTCTATCCATTGCGTAAGCGTTGTGATTGCTAAAATCGTGCAATTCGTAATTGTTCAGGGCAATTTGTCATTATTCTAGACAGTTACCCTCTAAAAATTTGTCGCCAAAATGAAAATTATTATTGTCAACTCAGATCATGGACACACACGAACCCTAACCCTCGGTGGTTGGACTCGTGCGATTTTGTCCGTGTGTTTGTTGGGAATACCTGCAGTAGTTGGCGCTTGGGGATACAGTTGGCTAATTAACTTTGAAAAAAAGGATGTTTTTAACACTGATGCGCCAGGAAACTGGAGTGATAGCTTAGCGGTTCAAAAAGCCAGATTTGAAGATTCTAAGCTGCAATTAGAAAATCACGTGGCGGCCCTGACTTCCAAAGTAGCTGATTTGCAAACGCGATTGGTTCGCCTTGATGCGGTGGGTGAGCGTCTTACTAAAGCGGCTAAGCTGGATAAAGGTGAATTTAATTTTAAGCAGCCGCCGGGTAAGGGCGGGCCGTTATTAGCCCAAACAGAAAATATTAATGCTGACGAATTTTTCACAGCGATTAACGAGTTATCACAACATATTCAAAATCGTGAGCAACAATTCAGGGCACTTGATTCCATTTTAGTGACCCGAACTGTTGAAGCCGATGCCATATTTGATACCTTGCCTGTTAATAATGGGTTTATGTCATCGCGATATGGTTATCGTATTGATCCGTTTAATGGTAAAACCGAATTCCATTCAGGAATGGATTACACATCACCGCTTGGCGCGCCTATAAAAGCAGTTGCGGCAGGAGTGGTTACGCTTTCGGCTGATGCACAAGGTTACGGCAACATCGTTGAAATTAGCCACGGTGGTAGTTTTGAAACTCGTTATGCACATAATAAAAAGAATTTAGTTAAAATTGGTGATGTTGTTAAAAAAGGCCAAATTATTGCTCTTGTTGGCTCAACGGGCCGCTCTACAGGGCCACATGTACATTTTGAAGTGTACAAAAACGGACGTGTTGTTGACCCCGCTAGTTATCTTCAAGTTACCAATCCTTAATACTCCCCTGGCATAATGCCTTTCAATTCAATTCTTGAGCATCTATTTGTTATGCAAATGGGCTTGAGAAATTTTTCATTTTCAGTTTTTGTTATTAATGGTAAAAAAAATGTTGAACAAGTTGTTGAAATCTATTTTTGGCTCAAAGAATGACCGCCAGCTCAAACGTATGAGTAAAGTTGTGGTGAGTATCAATGCGCTCGAGCTTGGCATGCAAGCGCTGAGTGATGAACAATTAAAAGCAAAAACGCAAGAATTCCGTGATCGTTTTCAAAAGGGAGAAACTCTGGATCAATTATTACCTGAAGCTTTTGCCACTGTTAGAGAGGCAAGTCGTCGCGTAATGAATATGCGTCATTTCGATGTGCAATTAATTGGTGGTATGGCATTGCATGAGGGTCGCATTGCGGAAATGCGTACCGGCGAAGGTAAAACACTTGTATCAACCCTGCCAAGTTATTTGCATGCTCTGGCAGGCAAGGGTGTGCATATTGTAACGGTGAATGATTACCTCGCGAGCCGAGATGCAAACTGGATGCGTCCGGTATACGAATTTCTCGGTATGAGTGTGGGTGTCATTCTGTCAATGCAGGCATCAGACACAAAACGTGAAGCTTATAATTCAGATATTACCTATGGCACAAATAACGAATATGGTTTTGATTATTTGCGCGATAACATGGCCTTAAATAAAGCCGATAAAGTTCAGCGCCCGTTAAATTTTGCGGTCATCGATGAAGTGGATTCAATTTTAATTGATGAGGCGCGCACACCTTTAGTTATTTCGGGTGCTACTGAAAATAGTTCTGAGCTTTACAAGCGCATGCATTCGTTAGTTAGCAATTTGAAACAACAAATTGATAATGGCGAAGACGGCGAAAAAAAGATTATTACAGAGCCGGGCGACTTTGTTGTTGATGAAAAATCCCGGCAGGTAGAGTTAACAGAGGGTGGACATCAGCACGTTGAAGAATTATTAATTCGTGCAAGCTTATTAAAACCAGATGAAAATTTATATGCTGCTAATAATTTAACGTTGTTGCATCACGTGGGTTCCGCATTAAAAGCGCGTGCATTATTTCATCGTGATGTTGAATACATTGTGGAAGAAAATCAGGTTGTATTGGTAGATGAACATACCGGCCGCACTATGCAAGGGCGTCGTTTAAGTGAAGGGTTACATCAAGCCATTGAAGCTAAAGAAGGTGTTGCGATACAAAGTGAAAGTCAAACGTTAGCATCAACTACGTTCCAAAATTATTTCCGTTTGTATCCGGTTTTATCGGGTATGACAGGAACGGCGGACACCGAAGCTTACGAATTCCGAGAGATTTACGCGTTGGATGTAGTAGTAATTCCCACCAATAAACCCAGGTTGCGTCTCGACTTAAATGATTTAGTATTTTTATCAGTTGAAGAAAAATATCAAGCAATTGTGAATGATGTAAAAACTTATCAAGCTAAAAATGCGCCCATTTTAGTGGGTACTGCATCCATTGAAACCTCAGAAGAAATGTCACGCCGTTTAACTACAGCAGGCATTAAACATCAGGTATTGAACGCAAAATTTCACGCTCAGGAAGCAGAAATTATTGCTCAGGCAGGGCGCCCAGGCACAGTTACTATTGCTACTAACATGGCTGGTCGTGGTACCGATATTGTGTTGGGTGGTCGTTGGGAATCAGAAATTGAAAAGCTTACTGATCCAACTCCGGAGCAAATTGCAAACATTAAATCTGAATGGAAAAAACGCAATGAAATTGTTTTGGCTGCCGGTGGTTTGCATATTATAGGTACCGAGCGCCACGAATCGCGACGTATTGATAACCAATTACGGGGTCGTTCTGGTCGACAAGGTGATCCAGGTTTAACGCGCTTTTATTTATCGCTGGAAGATAATTTGATGCGTATTTTTGCATCAGACCGTGTGCGCAATTTCATGCAAGCTTTGGGCATGGAAGCAGGTGAAGCTATTGAACATAGCATGGTTAATAATGCTATCGAAAAAGCACAGCGTAAAGTGGAAGGGCGTAACTTTGATATTCGTAAACAGTTACTTGAATTTGATGATGTGGCAAACGATCAACGCCAAATTATTTATAATCAACGCAATGAATTGTTAGATGCCGTTAATATTCGCGACACTATTACGGCAATTCGAACAGATGTGGTTGAAGAAATGTTGCTGGGACACATTCCTCCGCAGTCTATTGAAGATCAATGGGATATTTCGGGTTTAGAAAAACAAATTGAAATGGATTTTGGTCTACAGCTACCCATTGCAAAATGGCTCGAAGAAGACACGCTTTTGCATGAAGCGCCATTGCGTCAAAAAATTATGGCAGAAATTCAAGCTGCTTATGATGTTAAGTGCGAGCGTATTGGCGACATATTGTTTGAAATTGAAAAACAAGTCATGTTACAAGTGCTCGATAATTCGTGGAAAGAACAGTTGGCGAGTATGGATCACTTGCGCCAAGGCATTAACTTACGTTCTTATGCGCAGAAAAATCCCAAGCAAGAATATAAGCGTGAAGCGTTTGAATTATTTCAAAGCATGTTGCAAAACGTGAAACGCGAAACGGTGCATTTAATGGCTCGTGTAGAACCTATATCTCGCGAGCAAATGGAAGCAATGGAATTGCAGCGCCGCGAAGAATTAGCACGCCAAAAAATGCAGTTGCACCATGAAGAAATGGCTGCTTTAGGTCAACCTATACCACAATCAATGCCGCAGCAAAAATTATCGCATTCACCCATTGTGCGTGAAGGCCGTAAAGTCGGCCGCAATGATCCATGCCCTTGCGGTTCTGGTAAAAAATATAAGGGTTGTCACGGTCAATTGGAATAAGTTTTTTAGACATTCATCGTAAATTTTTTGAATAGAAGTTTACAATTTGTTATTAAAATTTTTTGTTGAGATTTCAATATGGCAGTCGGTGAATATCCTTTTCCAATAATGCACCCGGTGAAGGGTGTTAAATTAACAGCAGTGTGCGGTGGAATCAAAAAAGTAAACCGTCGCGATGTAGTGTTATTTGAACTTGCTGAAGGTAGCAATGTAGCCGGTGTATTTACCAAAAATGCTTTTTGCGCTGCCCCCGTTACAGTTTGCCGAGAGCATTTGAATGCTGCGCCTATTCGCTATTTAATTATAAATTCTGGCAATGCCAATGCTTGTACCGGTGAACAAGGCCTGCGCGATGCGAAAGCGACTTGCGCTGCAATTGCCGCATTAAAAAATGTTTATGAAACACAAGTTTTACCTTTCTCAACGGGTGTTATTGGTGAGCCTTTGCCGCTTGCAAAAATTACTGCAGTTATTCCAGAAGCATTAGCAAATCTTAAGGAAAGTGGTTGGGATGACGCTGGTGCAGGCATCATGACTACTGATACTCGGGCCAAAGGTTTTAGCGAACAATTTGTGCATCAGGGTGAAACTATTACCGTCAATGGTATTGCCAAAGGCGCAGGCATGATCAAACCTAATATGGCGACCATGCTGGGTTATATCGCCACCGATGCAAAAATTTCGCAATCGTTGTTACAAGAACTTGCGCGTGAAGCTGCCGACAAATCATTTAATCGCATTACGATTGACGGCGACACTTCTACGAATGATTCCTGCATTTTAATGGCAACTGGGCAAGTAAATTTGCCTGAGATTACCGCAGCAACTGGCGAACTTTATGAAAAATTACGTGCAACAATTCTCGCTGCACATATTCATTTAGCAAAAAGTATTGTGAGTGATGGTGAAGGTGCAACCAAGTTCGTAACGGTTGCTGTTAGCGGTGGAAAAAATCGCGATGAATGTTTAGCAGTAGGTTACGCAGTTGCACATTCCCCATTAATTAAAACAGCGCTTTTTGCTTCTGACCCAAACTGGGGGCGAATTGTTGCGGCCATTGGTTATGCTGGCGTAGAAAATCTTGATGCCACTAAAGTGCGCGTACATTTGAATGATGTGTTAATTGTGGAAAATGGTGGGCGCGCTGCAACTTATACCGAAGCTCAAGGGCAAGCTGTTATGAGTGGCGCTGAGATTGGAATTAATATCGATCTCGGTCGTGGTGATTTCGCGGAAACTATTTGGACTACGGATTTATCTTACGAATATGTACGCATCAATGCGGACTATCGTTCTTAAATTGTTAAATCAAGTGTTGGTTAGCACCGGCGCTTGCGCACATAAGAGTTATTTTTTGTGACTAAAATAGTTCACGTTGCCGTCGGCGTTATTCTCGATAACGATGGCAATATTCTCATCGCCAAGCGCCCTCAACAAACGCATCAGGGCGGCTTATGGGAATTCCCCGGTGGAAAAGTAGAGCAGGGCGAAACGCTATTTGAAGCGCTCAAACGTGAATTGTTAGAAGAGGTAGCGATAAATATTATCGCTACCGAACCCCTCATTAAAATCAGTCACGACTATGGAGACAAAGTTGTCTTGCTGGATGTTCATAAAGTGATTGAATTTTCTGATGAGCCACACGGAAATGAAGGCCAACCGATTCTTTGGATTTCACCAAAAGATTTACATCAGTATGAATTTCCTGCTGCCAACCGCCCGATCATTACCGCCATTCATTTGCCGCGACGTTTATTAATCACCGGTAATGCAAATTCAATTGACGAATATTTATTTCGTACAGAGCGTGCATTAATCGCAGGAATTCGTTGCGTGCAATTACGCATGCAGGATTCAACAACACCTGATTTTTTTATTCTTGCTGAAAAGCTGGCACAGCTTTGTGAAAACTATTCAGCAAAAATTATTCTCAATACTGTGCCGCAATTTTTTTTGAATATTAGTACTTCTCTTCCTTATCTCGGGCTACACCTTAACTCGCAAGAATTAATGCGCTGTGAAATACGCCCTGTAGCGCAATCCATTTTGCTTGGCGCTTCTTGTCATAACGCGAAAGAAATTATGCAGGCAGAAAAAATAGGTGCAGATTATATTTGTTTGTCACCAGTGGCAGCTACCGCATCACATCCAGATGCAACTGTTATTGGTTGGGAAAATTTTTCGCTGTTAATTGAATCTGTTGCGGTACCAGTTTTTGCATTGGGTGGAATGGGTGAAAAAGATTTGGCGCAGGCGATTGCAGCAGGAGCGCATGGGATTGCTGGGATTAGTGAGTGGTGGCATTAAAATATTAATGTGATATAAGTCTGCCTGTAATTAATCGCGTTTACAATTTGTCGAAAGTGTAGTTGTCAAAGTCTTATAACTAAGCGAGTGCCGGGAAACCTGTAATCCATTTCTCATTCTGCGCTATTCACGGAAAATTTTCGGTTGAATGCCATATGTCGAATTGTCCGGATGCATGATCTAGCAATTTCAAACTGGCAAGAGGTGCGTTTGTTATGGAATTATCAGACCAATATACAGTTGCATTAGAAATGATGAATGCAGAAAATCCAGACAAGGAATTGGTTTTTTATTTGTTAACAGATGCTCATGAGTCTAGAGATCCTCAGGCAACTTATGCACTTAGTACATGGTATTTGCATGGTGAATATGTTGATAAAGACATGGCTAAAGCTATAGCTCTTCTTAGTGCGGCAGCTGATCAAAATGTTCCGAGTGCACTGTATGACTTAGCTGTCTGTTATGAAAATGGAGAGGGTGTTGAGAGCGATAGTAGAGAATCTTTCCAATTATATTTGAAAGCTGCATTAAGAGGTGATGAGCAATCTGTTTATGAAGTCGGCCGCTGCTATTATTATGGTTTTGGTATTGCCGAGGATAGAGTACTTGCAGATATTTGGCTAGATCGAGCAGAAGAGCTTGGCATCAAAGAAATAGATGAGCCAGAATAAAATAAATTTGAGCACTACCTTCCGGATGTTTATTATTGTTAACTAACAGATATTTTTATATTTGGTTAGCACGTAGGTTGGGCTGCAAAGCCCAACATTTTTTTTGGTCGCATTATCGCTATGTATTTTAAAAATATTATTTTATAAATGAATTACGTTTAATAATGCGAGATGGTCGTGTTGGGCTTTGCAGCTCAACCTACGGAATTCAATTAACAAACGGTTTTCGCAGAGTGGGTTGTATTGCAGTATTTGTAGTGAAAAAGTTTTGCTCTACGCAGCAAAAAATTAATTTTTAATCCTCCGTGTTTTCTTCCACATTTATATTGAGCGAGTCACCTGCAATTCGGTGACTTTCGCTTGCCCACTCACCCAAATCAATCAATCTACAGCGGTCGCAACAAAATGGGCGATGTGGAAATTCTTCATTCCAAAATACAATTTTTTTGCAAGTAGGGCAGTTGAGCTTAATCGGTTCTTCGTTGCTAGTTAAAATGTCAGTCATGTTTTTCCGTTAATCGTGAAGTGTTAAATTTTCTGTGAAAGTTTTAAATAGTGAGCGTGTAATTTTTTTACTTGTTCATCTAATTCTGCAAGATCGCCGTGGTTGTAAATAAAGTCATCGGCTTTTGCTCTGCGATCAGTGCGTGACATTTGCGTTGCCATGATCTTGGCGATTTGCTCGCGATTATTTTGATCGCGTTCGCTGGCGCGAGCAAGTTGTAATTCTTCATCGGCATCTATCACTAGCACGCGATCAACTATTTGATGTTGTGTGGTTTCTAATAATAATGGTGAGGCTAAAATGACGTAAATGCTTTTAGCAGAGCGTAATTGGTGAACGGTTTCTTCGCGGATAATGGGGTGGAGAAATTTTTCTAACCAGATTTTTTCTTGTGCATTAGCGAAAATAATTTGGCGTAGTTGCGCACGATTAAGTGTGCCATCTATATTGAGAATACTTTTACCGAAATGTGCAGCTATAGTTTGCAGTGCTGGGCAACCAGGTTCAACAACTTGGCGGGCAACCTCGTCAGAATCTATAACGGTAATGCCCAGTGCTTGAAAACGACGGGATACTTCGGATTTTCCACTGCCGATGCCACCGGTTAAGCCTACGATCATTTTAAATGGTAGGGATGGCATACATCAAATAAGCGCGGTTAATATCATGCCCCCACATTAATGCAATCCAGCCAGCAATGGCTAAGTAAGGGCCGAAAGGAATGGGAATGTTTTTATCGCGACCATTAATTACAATCATGCTAATACCAATAACGGCACCAACAAGCGATGACAATAAAATAATCTGCAATAGCATTTGCCAGCCGAGCCATGCACCTAAGGCCGCAAGCAATTTAAAATCGCCATAGCCCATGCCCTCTTTTTTAGTTAATAATTTAAATAACCAATAAATTGACCACAGCGATAAATAACCACCAATTGCTCCCCAAAGTGCGCTATCAAGTGTTGTAAACAAGCCAAAATAATTAGCGATTAAACCCAGCCATAAAAGCGGCAGGGTTATATTGTCCGGCAGTAACTGTGTGTCCACATCAATCATTGTTAAAGCAATTAAACACCAGGTAAATACCAGGCAAGCAAGGCCAGTAAATGTCGGCCCGAATGTGTGAATTGCAATCACTGAAAGAACACAGGTTGTAAATTCAATAATAGGGTAGCGGTAGGAAATATGAGTTTTGCATGCGGAGCATTTACCGCGCAAAAATAAATAACTCACTATAGGAAAGTTTTCCCAAGGTTTTATTTTGTGACCACAGCTTGGGCAAGTTGAGTTCGGTGTTATTAAATTAAATGCTGTTGCTTTTTCGGTCTGCAAAGTTGCCACAATATTGTCAGCACCTAAAAAATCTACGCACTGCTCGCGCCATTCCCGCTCCAGCATTTTAGGTAAGCGATAAATCACAACATTTAAAAAACTACCCACTAACAAACCTAAAATTCCTGCGGTAATTAAACCCACAACAGGGAATAGTTCCACTACCGTAAAAAAATCTGACATAGTTAAATTACGTTGCCGAGTTGGAAGATAGGTAAGTACATGGCAATCATTAAACCGCCTACCAAAATACCTAGAATAGACATAATCATGGGCTCAAGTAATGCGGTTAAACTATCTACCATATTATCGACGGCTTCTTCATAATAATTGGCTACCTTATCTAGCATGGCATCCAAGGCGCCAGACTCTTCACCAATCGCAGCCATTTGAATTAACAATGTAGGGAACATATTGCGTGCCTTGAGGGCAGCGTTTAATTGAATACCGGTAGAAACATCTTCACGCACTCTAATAATGGCATCCTCATAAATACGGTTACCAGCAGCACCTGCCACTGAAGTAAGTGCATCAATTAATGGGACACCCGCAGCAAAAGTGGTTGATAGAGTACGCGCAAAGCGGGCCATTACGGATAAATATAAAATTTGTCCAACGATAGGTACTTTGAGAATGTACCTATCGATTAAGTAAGCAAAAGCAGTAGAGCGTCTTTTCATTTCCGTGAATGCAAAACCTGCGGCCCCCATGCCTAATAAAAACATCCACCACCATTTTTGCGCAAGTTCGGAAAGGCCGAGAACAAATAAAGTAAAGGCAGGTAGTCTTGCACCAAAACTACTAAAAGTTTCCGCAAATTGCGGCACTACTTTCACGAGCAGGATTCCCGTAACTACTAATGCAACAACAACAACCGCAATAGGGTAGGTTAGTGCTTTTTTAATTTTTCCTTTTAATTGCTCTGTTTTTTCTTTGTAAGTAGCAATACGTTCGAGCATTGTTTCTAATGCACCGGCTTGTTCCCCAGCATCAACCAAGCTACAAAAAAGATCATCAAAATATTTAGGATGTTGACGTAGCGATGGAGCAAAGCCACCACCAGCAGCAACGCTATCGCGTATAGTTAATACCAACTTGCGTAAATTAGGGTTTTCCAATCCATCAGCTACAATATCGAATGCCTGCACCAACGGTACACCAGCTTTCATCATGGTCGCCATTTGACGAGAGAATACGGCGATATCGGCAGGTTTAATTGCTTTGCCGCCTTCACCAAATAATGGTTTAGATTTTTTTTTGACTGTTTTAACCGAAACTCCCTGTTTTAATAATTGAGCTTTAGCAAGCGCAGGGCTAGTGCTATTAATTTCTCCCTCAATTTTTGCGCCTCTTTTATCAATTCCTTTGTAAGCATAGGTATTAGAAACAGCGCTGGGCCTTGCTTTAATGCCAGCAGATGGTTTCGTTTTTTGGGTTGTTAGGCTAGCCATAGGTTAATCCTTGGTGACACGATTAGCCTCTTCGAGGCTGGTTAACCCCATTGCTACTTTGCGCAATGAAGAAATACGTAAATTATTGAAACCTGCTTCTTGAGCGGCACGAGCGATTTGCAAGGAGTTACCGCCTTCCATTATAAGGTTGGCGATTGCAGGGGTGATGCGAACTACTTCATATACCCCCAATCGGCCTTTATAGCCGCCATTACAAAGTGCACAGCCCACAGGGTGAAACAGTTGGAAGTCAGCGCGAGGGATGCCAATATCATCGAACCCCTCTTCGGTTAGAATAGCAGCTGGTATATCCGTAGCGGGTTTTTTACACTGTGCGCACAAGCGGCGCGCCAAGCGCTGGGCGATAATTAAGCTCACGCTGGTAGCGATGTTGAACGCTGGTACGCCCATATTCATTAAGCGCGTTAAAGTTTCGGGTGCGCTATTAGTATGGAGTGTTGATAAAACCAAGTGACCGGTTTGTGCGGCCTTAATGGCAATCTCAGCCGTTTCTAGGTCGCGAATCTCACCTACCATGATAATGTCAGGGTCTTGCCGTAGAAATGAGCGGAGAGCCTCAGCAAACGTCAGCCCGATTCTAGTGTGCATTTGTACTTGATTTATGCCTTCAAGATTTATTTCCACCGGGTCTTCGGCAGTAGAAATATTCAACTCAGACGTATTTAAAATATTTAAACCAGTATAAAGAGAAACAGTTTTACCGCTACCGGTTGGGCCTGTTACTAAAATCATCCCTTGCGATTGTGCCAGGGCATCCATATAAAGTTTCTTTTGATAATCCTCATAACCAAGCGCATCAATCCCCAGCTTGGCTGCTGCAGGGTCAAGAATACGTAGCACCACTTTTTCGCCAAACAAGGTGGGTAATGTATTTACACGAAAGTCGATAGCGCGAGTTTTGGATACTTTCAGTTTAATGCGGCCGTCTTGGGGTAAGCGACGCTCAGAAATGTCCATTTGCGACATAACTTTTAAACGCGCTGCCATACGCCCGGCAAGATTTACTGGCGGTCTTGCTACCTCTTGCAAAATTCCGTCTGTACGAAACCGTACGCGATAAGATTTTTCATACGGCTCAAAGTGAATATCCGAAGCTCCACCTCTAATTGCATCCAGCAGCACCTTATTAATGTATTTAACAATAGGTGCTTCATCTGCTTCACTACCGCCATCATCTGCTTTAGCGTTTGGGTCAACGGTTTGTATTTCTCCGTCCAAATCAGAATCTTCAAAATCCCCTAAGGCAGTGCCCAAGTTATCTTGGGATGTTAAAAATTTCTCTATTGCCGCTGCCAGCTTGTCTGCTTCTACCAATATGGCATCAGTATTTAAACCGGTATTAAATTTAATTTCATCAAGCGCATGTAAATCGGTGGGGTCTGCCACAGCTAAAAAGAGGCGTGTGCCACGTTTCATTATTGGCAATGCATGGTGCTTACGAATGAGCTTTTCATCGACCAATTTGTCCGGGATGCTTTCTCTATTTAACGAATCCAGATCGAAAAGCGGTGCGCCAAATTCTTCTGATGCTACGCGTGCGATTGTTCGCGCATCCAGCATAGCGTTAGCTACCAAATGCTGAACAAAGGGTACTTTCTCTTTAGTGGATTGGCTAAGCGCTTTGCGCGCAAGCTCGGGGTCTAGTAGGTTATCTGCAACCAAGCGCCGAGCTAGACCATTTAAATGGGTGGTGCTATTCATTGAATGTAGACCTGGGTAAATTCATCAATCAGCGATTTTATAAAAATCTACTTAGTGCTGAAGCTTAAGAATCCTAACTAATGCCGTAACTGTATACGATAACTCACTGTAATTTCTATCATTGTGCTGTAAGTTCGAAGTATAGACCGGTTAATGTATTTGAGGATATTTTGCTAAACAACAAAGTTGTGACCCAAAACGTCACTTTTTGCAAAGTTTTGTCAGTAGTTGTATTTGAATCACATAATAAATGTGACTTAGGCGTCATGAGTTTAAGTACTTTAAAAGAAAATCGTCTAGTGATAACCGTGGAGGTTGCGTCCATCCCAGCACCCTTGCTCCTTTCGCGCGAACCTAGGGTTTAAAATTATAGTTACATCACGTTATAAACTAGATAGGGAAATAGTTGGTATGCCGCTTGCTCCATACTCATTGTATTGATTTTTTATGCGCACCTACTTAACTCTTGGAGATTTAGAATGAAAAAAATATTACAAAAAGGTTTTACTTTGATTGAATTGATGATCGTAATTGCGATTATTGGTATTTTAGCTGCCATCGCGTTACCTGCTTATCAAGACTACACCGTACGGACTAAAATCAGTGAAGCGATTATTGCCGGTTCTTCTGTTAAAGGGTTATTAAGCGAGG
>JANPKH010000037.1:0-11520 GCA_031425935.1 Gammaproteobacteria bacterium
GGCCTAATGACTGAGGCTCAAATCCTCTCACAGAACCAAAGCCCCCACCTCTGAAATTTTCAAAAAAAGGCAGTTTTTCACTTTCACCGTAAGAATCAGCAAAACCAATTCGGCCATGAACACGCAATGTTAACCGTTTAGTTAATGGCTGAAATAACTGCGCAGCGTAATCTAACTTATAATATTCCAAATCACCACCGGGCAAGGTAACTTCACCTGACAACCGTTGTGATGCACCTCGATCTGGTAAAACGCCTCGATTGAGTGTTGACTTCGACCAGTACATGTTGATTAACGCATCGTTAAAAGTGTCACCATACAAGTCAAGAAAACCAGCCGGCCCCATTACACTTTCATTTAACGGCGTGTGGTCATAGGTACCGTAAACAAAGTCAGTGCCATTTCTCTTACGCTGCTCCAAATTATTCAATTCAGTTTGGGTAATATAACTATCAACACAAAATTGACTACTACAAATTACACCGCTGTTAAACCTAGGTGTACGAATAATTTCTTGCGATGAATAACGTGTTGGGCTCACTTCCAAATTACGCAAACCAATATCGAAACCAATACGCTCAATTTCTGAAATAGGATAACCAAAGTTCACTTTAGCACCGTAGGTATTCGTACTATACGGTGAAAGACCAAAAGAACCATAATCACTAGCTTGATAATAAAGTCCGAAACCACGGCTGACTCCATCAGGAGTAAAATATGGGTCCGAATAATTTAAGCCGTAACTGGTTTGATATTTATTTTTACTGAAGCTAAAACCCACCGCCTTGCCTGTACCAAACCAATTAGATTGCTGAATACCAGCTTGAAACATTAAGCCAGAATACTGAGCATAACCAATTGACAAACTCATGCTGCCAGATGGCTGCTCTTCAACAGTATATTCAACATCTACTTTATCAGGCGAGCCGGGAACTTCTTTCGTATCCACTTTAACTTCTTTAAAGAAACCTAAACGCTCCAGACGCACTTTAGAGCTCTCTATTTGCGCAGTCGATGCCGAACCACCTTCCATTTGCCGCATTTCCCGACGCAATACTTCATCAACCGTTTTAGTATTGCCACGGAAATTAATACGATTAACGTAAGCTCGTTTGCCCGGCTCAATAAAAAACGTTATTTTTACAGTTTTATCTGTTTCGTTACGCTCTGGCATGCCTTCTACTTTGGCAAAAGTGTAACCCTCATTACCCAAACGTTGCTTAATATACTCTGCAGAAGTTGTCATTAATATTTGGGAAAATATTTGATCTTTTTGCACTAAAATCATCGCACGCAAAATAGCTTCATCAATCGCAGGATCGCCCGCCAATTGCACATCACTAACTTTGTATATTTCACCTTCAGTGACGTTAACCGTAATGAAAATTTTGGATTTATCCGGGCTAAGAGATATTTGCGAAGAATCTGTTTTAAAGGCGAGATAACCGCGATCCATGTAGTAGGATTCAACGCGCTCTAAGTCACCTTTCATTTTTTCTTTAGAGTATTTATCGTTGCCACTAATCCATGACCACATACCCGTTGTCTTAAGCTCAAAAAGATCTACCAACTCTTGATCGCTAAACGCACTATTGCCAACGATATTAATTTGCTTAATACGCGCCACAGCGCCTTCACTAATTTTTACTTTCACTTTGACTTGATTGCGCGGTAAATCTTCTATTTCTATGTTTACCGTTGCACCGTAACGACCTTGCGCAATATATTCACGCTGCAACGCTTGAGTAATGCCTTCAAGAGTAGCCCGTTGAAAAATCTGCCCTTCGGATAAATCGTTCTTTTTTAAGCTATCCATCAAATTTTCAGTTTTGATGGCTTTATTTCCTTCCAATTCGATCTTATTAATGGCGGGACGCTCTTTAAGCACTAGCACTAATACATCGCCATCACGATTAATAGCGACATCGGTAAAAAAGCCCACTTTAAATAATTCACGCGTAGCATTTTGAATATCTGATTGTGTCAATACATCGCCAACACGTACGGGTAACACCGAGAATACTGTGCCCGCAGAAACACGTTGTAATCCTTCTACTCGTATATCGCTTACGCGAAAAGTTTGCGCCAGCACAGACATTGATATAAATGTAGACACCAGTAGTAACATTAAACAGCCGAAAAATCGCATTGAAACTCGCTTCATATTGTTAGATCTAATAATAAAAATGTATCTTGGCTGAAATATTATTTACAACCGCATAACGTCGTTAACCATGGCTAACATACTTAAGCCAATTACCAACATAAATCCTACTTGAAAACCAAGTACTTGTACTTTTTCTGACAAGGGTTTACCGCGAATAGCTTCTGCTAAAAGGAATGCAATGTGCCCACCATCCAACATTGGAACGGGTAGCAAATTAAACACACCTAACAACACACTAAGATAGGCAATAAAATCAATAAAGCTTATTAGACCGTTGTGCGCCGAAGCGCCGGCCACCTTAGCAATGCTGATCGGCCCACTCAAGTTTTTTGTGGAAATTTCACCAAGGATTAGCTTTTTAACTGATAAAAGTACAAAACCTGAAGTTTCCCACGTCTTTTCTGCGCTAGCGACCAACGCGCCGCCAATTGAATGCTGGTAATGCCGCAAAGATTCATCAGGTGGAGTTTGCCTTTGCAACGTCATTCCAACGCGCCCATAAGAGACACCCTGGTCAATAAAAGATTCCGGTGTTACTTGTAAACTTATGGTTTTGCTGCCTGTAGCATCTTGGCCTTCGACAACTCCCCTATCCACGGTAACGCTTAATAGTTGGTTGGGATGTGCTCGCACATAATTAACCCAATCCCGCCAGTCGGAAACCACCCGCCCATCAACGCTAATAATTTTATCTCCAAATTTAAAGCCTGCTCTTTCAGCAACGCTGGCGGGTTGAATTTCACCGGCAATAGCTTTCAATGGATATCCAACATCCAATCCCAAACCAGCTATTGGATCCGGGTCTTTTACACCTTGCATCCACTTATCCAAGCGTGCCTGTACTTCATATTGCAAGGTCGAATTAGGATAACGAACCGTAAAAGTTATTTGTCCTGTTTCACCTAACCGACGAATGAGTTGCTTTTGTACCGCCTGCTCAGTAGGGGTTTGTTTACCATCAATGGCGATTATTTCCTGGCCGACTTCCATTCCCGCATTAGCGGCGATGGAGCCCGCATTGACTCCAGCAATCACAGGAATGAGCCCGCGCTCACCCTGCAACAATAAACCCCAAAGCAGAAGTATCGCTAATATAAAATTAGCAGCAGGCCCGGCAATAAAAATTGCCATACGCTGCGAAATAGTTTTGCGGTTAAACGTTTGATCGAGTTGCTCGAAAGGTACATCACCTTCGCGCTCATCAAGCATTTTTACATAGCCGCCAAAGGGCAATGCGCAAAGCGTATATTCAGTACCCAGACGATCATACCGCCGCCACAAGACGCGACCAAAACCCAGCGAAAATCGCTTTACATGCACGCCACAACGGCGCGCAACATAAAAATGACCAAATTCATGCACAGCAACCAACACTATAATGGCTACTAGAAAGGATATTACTGTATAAATAAATGCCATTTGCCGCCTCAGTCTTTATTTATAGCTTAGCGATAGCGGCTTCAGCCAAATGGCGAGCCAATTGATCGGTAGCTATGACCTGCTCTATGGTTTCTGGTTCAACTACATCTTGGCGCTGAAGAACCTCATCAATAACTCGTGAGATTTGATCAAAACTAATGCTGCGATTTAAGAAAGCTGCAACCGCAACTTCATTCGCAGCATTCAAAATAGCCGGTGCAGTTGCCGAACGCTCAGCCGCTTGAAGCGCTAAACGTAGACATGGGAAGCGCTCATAATCGGGTGTTGAAAAATCCAGCCGCGCAATAGCAATAATATCCAAACTCGCAACTCCAGATTCCATGCGCTCTGGCCATGCCAACGCATGAGCAATAGGTGTACGCATGTCGGGATTGCCCATTTGTGCCAACACTGACCCATCCACAAATTCAACCATTGAATGGATGACACTTTGGGGATGAATAACAACCTGTATCTGTTCGGGACGAGCATTGAACAACCAGCAGGCTTCGATAAGCTCCAAACCTTTATTAAGCATGGTTGCTGAATCAACTGAAATTTTTTGCCCCATACTCCAATTAGGATGGGCGCAGGCCTGCTCTGGAGTTACCTTTTTTAATTCGGCTAAAGGCATAGTGCGAAACGGGCCGCCCGAACCCGTGAGCAAGATTTTACGGACACCGCTGGAAGCCAATCCATGCGCGAGGTAATCAGCACGATGATTTGGCAGGCATTGAAAAATTGCGTTATGTTCACTATCAATCGGTAACAAAATTGCCTTATGTTGAGCAACTGCCTGGGTAAATAAACCACCCGCCATCACCAACGCTTCTTTGTTAGCAAGCAAGACTTTCTTTCCAGCTTTCACAGCAGCCAACGTTGGTAGTAACCCCGCAGCACCTACAATAGCTGCCATAACAACATCGGTATCAGCGTGTGCAGCAACTTGTGCGATTGCGTCAACACCTTGCAATACTTCAGTAATAGAACCATGACGACGCAACTCATCGGCTAACAACTTGGCAGCCGCGTTATCATTTATCACTGCATAGCGAGGATGATGCTGTAAGCATTGAACTGCCAATAGCTGCCATTTACGATCTGCCGTCAGTGCAAACACAGAGTAGCGGTCAGGGTGGCGCGCGAGCACATCCAAAGTACTAATACCTATGGACCCCGTTGCACCCAGCACCGTTACTCTCTGTATTGTTCTTTGCGTCATGTCTACCCGAGACTCCATCCGCTAATCAAAAGCGCCAGTGCGAAAACTGGAGCTGCAGCAGTGATACTATCGATGCGATCTAAAATACCACCATGACCTGGCAAAATAGTACCGCTATCTTTTGCTCCCGCTTGCCTTTTAACCATGCTCTCTAGCAAATCCCCTAATACCGAATACAAACTAGCTGGCACAATAATGGCTAATAATATCCAAAGATTGCTAGCGCTAAAATAAGCGATTACCGAGGCTAATAAAACATTACTCAATAATCCACCAACAAAACCTTCTATCGTTTTACCGGGGCTAACAGCATTGGCAAGCTTGTGTTTGCCAAAACGCCGGCCACTAAAATAACCACCAATGTCTGCCGCTGCAACAATAGCTACCATCATTAGCACTAACCACGCACCCTGCGGCTGTAAACGTACATATATCAACGCAAGCCAGGATGGTGCCAACACTAAAACACCCATCAATAATCGTACAAAAGGATGACCCCAGAGAATTGCACTGGTGGGATATCCCTGAACTAACAACAACGCCAACGACCACCACATACAAGCCACGATGAGCAATTGCTTGACCAACACATTGTTCAACTCACCAGCACGCTGCAACCCAACAACATAGCCAATACTTAAAAACACAAGAGCAACAGCGAGCACATATAAAGTACGCTGCCAAAATTTGTGGAAGCTGGATAAACCAGCCCATTCCCACGCACCCACAAGGAAAACCGCAGCCATAAACCAGGGAAAATAAAATGCATTGGCCGCGAACAATATCGCCAGCAATAGAGCTGTGAGTACTAATGCGGTAATAACTCGGTGTTTAAGCAATTGTTACCCTCGCGTCAATTTGATCGCCCGTTAAACCAAAACGACGTTGCCGCTCATGGAAACTTGCTGCTGCTTTTTTTAATTCATTACCATCAAAATCTGGCCAAAGTTTATCGCTGAAATAAAGCTCGGCGTAAGCGCACTGCCACAGTAAAAAGTTGCTAATGCGCATTTCCCCGCCCGTGCGAATTAACAAATCCAGCGGTGGCAAATTAGCCATGGCGGTATGCTGGTGCAGCAGGTTTTCATCAATAGCATCAGGCAACAAAGACCCTTCGCTGGCTTCGCGCGCAAGCTGCTGAGCAGCTTGGACTATATCCCAACGCCCGCCATAATCAGCGGCAATTACTAACGTCATATTGCCTCCCGCAGTTAAGGCTTCTGCAGCAGTAATGGCTTTTTGAATAGAGAGACTAAAACGTGAACGATTGCCAATAACGCGTAAGCGCACGCCTTTTTTCTTAAGTGCTTTAGCTTCATTTTTTAAATAGAGCAAAAACAGCGACATAAGCGCTTCAACCTCTAAAGGTGGTCGCTTCCAGTTTTCGCTGCTGAAAGCAAATACGGTTAGAACTTCTACACCCAATTCTTCGCACGCAGACATAGCATCGCGAATCCGTTCAACGCCAACTTTATGACCAGCAACACCAGCCAACCCGCGCTGTTTCGCCCAACGATTATTGCCATCCATAATAATCGCCACGTGGCGAAGATTGCTGTAAGACACGATTTACCCCACCTTTAAAGTCGACTCAAATGTCGACTAACCACTCAAACCTAGTATTTATAAATGCAAACTGGCTCGCTAGCGAGCCAGTTTTAACAAGCACCGATAGTTACACTGCCATTAAATCAACTTCTTTGGCAGCCAGGGCTTTATCGACTTCTGCTATGAATCTATCGGTTATTTTTTGAATTTCATCTTGGGCACGACGTTCATCGTCTTCACTAATGGCTTTGTCTTTAAGCAGATTTTTTACATCATTCAGTACATCGCGACGCACGTTACGCACCGCTACGCGGCCGTGTTCAGCTTCAGCTTTCGCTTGCTTGATAAATGTTTTGCGGGTTTCTTCAGTTAACATTGGCAGTGGCAAGCGAATCAAACCATTATTTGTCGATGGGTTTAATCCCAAATCCGCCTTCATAATTGCTTTTTCAATTTCTGGAACAATACTGCGCTCCCAGGGACTGACGGACAGTGTACGAGCATCTTCTATATTGATATTGGCCAACTGACTCAAAGGTGTTTGTGTACCATAATAGTTGACGGTAATACCATCCAGAATACTAGGGTGAGCACGCCCGGTACGGATTCTAGTAAAATTATGAACCAAAGCTTCTACAGCTTTTTTCATACGATTTTCAGCATCTTTTTTAATATCATTCAGCATGATTATTTTCCTCTTCGATCAATGTACCTTCATTACTTCCCATCACAATATTTAACAAGGCTCCGGATTTATTCATGCGAAATACACGCACTGGCATATCGTGTTCACGGCATAAACAAATAGCAGTCAAATCCATTACACCCAGTTTTTTATTCAAAACTTCATCATAAGACAAGCGATCGTATTTAGTGGCTGTTGGATCTTTTTTGGGATCGGCGCTATAAACACCATCGACTTTAGTTGCCTTAAGTACAATGTCCGCATCCACTTCAATACCGCGCAAGCAAGCCGCAGAATCAGTGGTGAAAAATGGATTGCCCGTACCCGCGGCAAAAATCACCACCTCACCTGAATTTAAAAACCGAATAGCGCGACGGCGGTCATAATGTTCAACCACGCCGCTCATGGGTATTGCAGACATAACCCGCGATGAAATACTGCTTCGCTCTAGCGCATCACGCATTGCCAACGCATTCATTACCGTTGCCAACATTCCCATATGATCGCCCGTAACGCGATCGAGGCCAGCAGCGCTTAAAGCAGCTCCACGAAACAAATTGCCGCCGCCAACCACCAAGCCGACCTGAACACCTATACCAACCAATTGACCAATTTCCAACGCCATTTTGTCGAGTACTTTAGGATCTATACCAAAACCTTCGGTACCCATCAACTCTTCGCCACTCAACTTCAACAAAATACGCTTGTACTTTTTATCTCTCGGGTTAGACATAAATGCTCTCCAATCAATGAATTACCCAAACCCCTAACAAAAAGGCAGGAAGTGGCATAAAAAAACCGGGGCAGTGTACCAGAAAAAAGCCCAGCATGTGGCTGGGCTTTTTTAAGAAAAGTACTGACAACTCAATCAAACACCTCGCCGCAAGCAGCGAGGTATATTTTTGTTCCAAAAATCTATTTCGTGGCAAGCCACGGGGAATTTAACCCTCGCTTGCGATTCAATTTGCACTTTTATAATTCGGCAAGTTGGGCAATTCATCGCGAGTAATATAATGATCATGATTGAAAGCTTTATTTAGGGTAGTTGTGGTATTGGCAATACCATCGGTAAGAAATGAAGTATGCCATGTCATGAAATAAGACCAATTAGCAGCGTCCATCATCACCGCGTCTGGGTCGGGGATAGGACCATTTTCGTGCAAAGCAATCGGACGTTCCGTGCCTACTATAGTGGCTACCTTGTCATATAGTATTTTCAAGGAACCATGACCCGTGACATAGGTATCAGCAGCTGCAATATCGATATAAGTATCACCCGGATAATAAGCTGCGCTCGGCTCACCGGTGTAACCCAAAACCCAAACCAGGTTATTGAGGCCTTTGTCGACGGTGTAGTAATTGTACATATATATCCACAAGCGCTTGAATTTATCAGCTCCACCCATTCCCCACCAGAACCAGGTACCCGTAAACTCATGAAAAGGTCGCCATAAGATAGGAACATTTTGATCGCGCAATTTAGTCAATTCCGCAGCAACAATATCCAGATCCTTAAGCATGGCTATATTTTCAGTAGTTCCGGGGGTTAAAGCTTTATCAATATCAAAAGGCTTCTTTGAGTTTTCGTAGCCCTGCCCTATCGAAGGAGAACCCCAGTGCCAGCAAATAGTGGGTATACCGTTATTTGTTAAATACCAATCAGCTGCACGTTTAGTGACTCCCGCAACATAAGCTGAATCCAAATGATTTAAATAATCCAAACCCAATACGGCGGGCGCTTTACCGGTAGCATCAAAAATAAAATTCAATTCGTGAAGTGCGCCACCGGTAGCCCACGTAGATTCTTGCTGACCAGTCAGGGTTTTCTTTTTATACAGGTCTTTCAAGTAATCAAATAACGCTACTGCCCCTAAAGAAGGATTAGGATTGCTAAGCTTTAGTGATCCGCTAACGCCGCCTACCGAAGAAACAGTTGAACTAGGGGATGAAGAGCTAGAAGAAGTTTTTACAGAAGAACTTAATGACGATACCAGGCTACTAGAAATTTTCGATGCCGCACCTACCTTGCCCCCGTCTCCACCACCTGCACAAGCAGTCAAAAATAACCCAAATATAACGATGTATATCAGTTGAAATATGATTTGCATAATTGTCCCCGCGTGCGGAGTTTGGCCGCGCACTTAAATGTAATTATTAAAATTGATGACCGATCAAACCATAAATGTAATCGGTTACATTTAATTGTACACATTATTGTGCCAAACACCAAATATAAAAAAGCCGCACATAACCCCAGATTGTTTGGAAGTTATGTGCGGCCTCTAGAATGAGCTTTCTAGCTCAATACCTCACTTAATTGTGCTTTAAATTGTGCTTTAGACGTTTGTATTTGTGCAGCAACGAAGGCTGCATCGTCACCAACACCACCCAGTAATCCGGATTTCTGTTTGTGCAACCAAGGTAATCCCACAAAATAAAGTCCTGGGATGGCTGTTACTCCACGCTTATGTATAGGGTAGCCGTCTTCGTCAAAAATGGGGAACTTCACCAAATCAAAATCGAAGTCATATCCCACAGCCCAAATGATAGTGTCAATGCCAGCAGTCTTTAGGTCTAAGTGCTCAATTATTGCTGCATCGAAACCATTACTAAGTACAGCGAGATTCTCAAGCGGTAAATCAAGATTATTTTTTTCAATATAGTTATCAATATTTTTTGTGAAATTAATTTCAAAATTATCAGCAAACAGTAGATTTTTTTGTAAGTCAGAACCAATTTGAACGATGCCGTCATTAACCTCCTGAAGTCGACCCAAGAGCACAATTCCATCACGCGAAAATTGATGTAAGTTAATATTTTGTGCACCTGTTTTTCCTGAGATATGGGGATTTCCTGCGTACTTTATTTTTGGTGATGGAAGCATATCCACAGTGCGATCCTCAAGCCCCAGCAACTTAAGCCACTCAGAGCTATCTTTGCTACGATAACGACGTGGTGCACGACCTGATTCACCAACACAAAGATATACTTTTCGACCACTTTTATGAATCTCATCGGCTATCTGGCAACCTGATTGAGAACTACCAACCACGAGAACAGCGCCGGCAGATAACTGAGCCGGATTACGGTAATTACCTGAATGAATTTGCTGAATTTCATTTGGCATACGTTTAGCGCAATCAGGAAACCTAGGTCTTTGAAAAAGTCCGGTGGCCATAACAACGTTCTTTGCCTCAAAAATGTCATCATTTGTTTCTACCAGAAATCGCTGCCCATCTTCTGTGTGCGTAACAGAAATGACCGACGTGTTATAGCGAATGGGTAAGTTAAAAGTTTTCACGTAGTGCCTAAAACGTTCAACGATTTCATCTCGCGGCATGAATTCTTCCGGTTGACTTCCTTTATATTCTGCACCAGGAAGACGAAATGACCAATTTGGTGTAACGAGTGTAAATGAGTCCCATCGGCCATCCTCCCATGCCGAAGCTGGACGGTCAGTTTTTTCGAGCACAAAATGCGCGCGATTTTGTTGAGTTAAAAAGTAGCTGGTCGATAATCCAGCCTGTCCGCCACCAACGATAATCGTATCAACTTTCAGATACATAATATGTAGCTCCTTCCGATATGTGCTGCTGATGAAATCCTACATTTTGTTTATGTTGAGGATTAAAAGTAGTTTCGATAATACTGCGTAAAGACGCATCTTTGAAAATCGAAAAATGATCTTCGTCCAAATCAATCATGACGTTGTCGCAAGGTGTTAAATCTTCTTGATCACCAAGCGCGAAAGGCTCCAGAAATGGAAATGATTTGGTGTGTAATGCTCTAAATTGATGAGCTGGAGTATTAATTTTTTGCGGACGGTGATGAATTAAAGCGTTGAAATTTGCCTGATGCTCAATCAAGAGGGCTGAAAACTCTTCGCGAGAAAAATGACCAGAAATATAATTCTCTTTTTGCAAAAGGCGAATAACTAAATCAATTTGTTCATTTCCAGCTGCTGCTTCTATGTCATTAAAGCCCGCCGGCAAAGATGCACCTTCCAGAAAATCAGTTACAAAGCTTTTGATTAAGTTGAAACCTTCTAGCATGTCAGACTCTTTTGCCTGGCGGCTACCCATCCAACTATCAATCATTGTTAATCCATCCACCCTGATGCCAGAAAGCTCTAAAAGCCCCGACATCTCATGTGCTATAACGCCGCCCATTGACCAACCCAAGAGGTAAATCGGTTTATCCTTTCGCAATAGTGGATAAACGCTCTTGATATAAGTTTCCGCCAATTTAGTCACCGTACGTGCGCTTCCGTCGCCCGGTGATTGAAAGCCAATTATAGCGAGGTCAACAGGAAGCATTTCAATCATCTCTCTGTAGCAAAGAATGTTGCCACCTACTGGATGCACAACTAATAGAGTGCCCGAGTTTCCCTCGCGGATGTTAACAACAGCTGTGCTCGATGATTCAACCAATACTGATGTACCGTTTGTTTGTAATAATTCTGCTTGTGCTGCAATAGTG
>JANPKH010000038.1:0-3164 GCA_031425935.1 Gammaproteobacteria bacterium
GGCGCAAGATAAATGTACGCGAAAAAAATAATTGCCTTATACGCAAATTGATACGCCACATATTAAATTTTTAAAACATCTTTACAAACACTTAAAGGCCTAGGTAATATGCTTAAAATAGTTACCTTAAGTAACAATAAACTACAAAATGTTACATTTTGTTTCGAAAATTGGTAACAATAATGGTTGATATTTACACGGACATATGGGGTTTCCTGGCATAACCAAAGATGTAAACACAGATGCTTCGACTGCATTGCTAAACCCTGGCCAATAATTCTCGAGGCTTTTCGACTCACTTTAGGAGGTTATGAAAAACAAAATTTCACTAAATAGTAAAAGTCATAACGAACATTAAACGATTGGTATTTCCATACAAAATTAAAAAAACAAACATTAATAATAATATTAGAAATTTTAAAATGCACAGATTTAGCACTTGCTAACGTATGAATATTTTTATACCGATAAATCTATGCGACTGTTGTAAAAAATTTCTGCCATGAAAATTTAATTTTCTCGGTAACCTATATTTTTATTAGTGGAGTTTAATTATGAATCACAAAAAAATTTTTACGTGGAAATATTTAATTTGTTTAGCCTTAAGTTGTACTTTCTTGTGGTCATCCACATCCTATGCTCAAACCAATTTAGCACTCAATAAAACAGCAACGGCGAGCATCAGCATCAACCCCGCCAGCAATGCAGTTGATGGCAACCCAACCACACGCTGGGAATCAAACCACGGCGTTAATACTGCAATACTGCAGGTAGACTTAGGAGCAGTTTTTAACGTAACCAACACAGATATCGATTGGGAAGCTGCTAACGCGGCGACTTATGAAGTACTTGGCTCAACAGACAATATTACATGGACATTTATTACTGCGTTTAATGGCGGCAATTTTGGTAACCGCACTGACAGTTTAACGTTAAGTGGTAATTTCCGTTTCTTACGCATCAACGCGACGTCTCGAAGTGTGGGAAATCATTGGGGCTTTTCTATTTGGGAATGGAAGATCTTTGGTATTGCAGTTACTAGCAGTTCATCATCTACCAGCAATATAATTAATCTTGCTACTGGCGCAATTACCTCGGCAAGCACTGAACTAGGGGCAAGTGCTAATGCAATAGATGGCAATGGAATCTCACGCTGGGAGTCGATACACGGCATAGACCCAAGTTGGATTAGTGTCGATTTGAAAGCTGAAAAGACACTGACAAGCGCGGTCATTCATTGGGAAGCAGCCAATCCTGCAATTTATGAAGTTCAAGGATCTCACGACAACGTCAACTGGACTACCCTGGCAACGCGCACCGATGGTGTTTTTGGTAATCGTACCGACGTAACCCCTCTTTCAGGAAGTTTTCGTCACGTGCGTATTTTCGGTACAGTTCGCAGTGTCGGTAATAGATGGGGTTACTCGATTTTTGAATTACAAATTTTTGGTAGCAGTGACTCAAGCTCGTCCATCAGTTCCTCTGTCGCATCATCTCCCAGCAACGTCATCATTGACGTTGATAAATCATTGTTAGTACACGATACAGCAACTTTACAAGCTGCAGACTTTAGCTTTCGCAGTACACTTCAACAATTAGTTGACCAACTTAATGCAATTAATCCCGGCAATCAAACCACTGTTGAGCAACTATTTTCCCGCATGTGGGACACCCAAAATCCTGCACCGGGACGTGTGGCAGGCGGAGAAAAATGCACAGGAGTATTGAACGAATTTGCGGTGGAATGTCGCCCTGCAGAAGGCTCACAAGCTGATAATCCCGTATTCTTTATCGGCAACTACGCGCCTATCGCGTTGGTCAATCGCCTGGATTTACGTGACAACATTGGATTTAACGATTGCGGGGAATACAGAGTTATTTTCGCCAACCAAAATGGACTGCGTAATTTCATCATTTTTGAAGCTCAAGTACCCAACCCCAACCCTGGTGTTGCCGCGGGTTGCTTGCCTATTGCACAATTTTGGCAAAATCTTAGCACCGAAGACAATCCGAATTTAAGAGCAGCGGCGTTGCGCGACTTCTATTTCGATGGTATTCCAGCTGCTAATGTTCGGCCTGTGATCGACATTAGAAACTATGCACCTGCAACTGGCCAGATTCGTACGAATATGTTCATGGGTAGCTCATGGAACTTAAAAGAATTTAAGGTGGGAGTGGATAATCAGGGCATTAGTATGATTAGACCCGTCAGCGTAAAAAGTAACCCGGTTGCATTTTTATTTGATGGCACAAGTACAGATGCTCGCTCTCCCGTTTTCCAAGCAGATTTTATTGCCAATATGGATAGTCTATTAAGTGACTTTAATATTTTTTCACTGACGGTCGCAAAAGATGCACACAATAATGGCCAAAGCCACGCGAGTTTTCCTGTCGATGAAAATCAATTCACGCCTGCATTTTTTAACGCGAATTCGAATGCGTTTCAACAGGCTGTAGTTGATAAACTAAACACTGCTGGCAGCAACTTAACCACTACGCAGGTAATGAACCGCGCAACCGCAATGACTTGTGGTGGCTGTCATGAGCCAAGTAGTTTTGGAATAAATTTCCCAAATGCTATTGGCCCTGATCAGAGCTGGCCAAACACCTTGGGCTTTGTTCACGTTAGCGAATTTGCCAATGCCGGTGTGTTTCCTCTATCCCCAGCATTGACCGACGTGTTCTTGCCGGTACGTTTAGCGGGGTTCAACGATTATCTAGCCAGTACAAATGTAGCAAACCAGGAAGCAACGTTTGCCCCCGCGTCGGAACCTCTATCTATAAAAGCATTATCAGTACCGATGAGATTGTCATCCACAAGTTCTGCACGAGCACCTGTGAAAAAGTTTAATAAGCGTGGCGGTTAATATTGTTTATAAAAAGTTACTTTTAGGGTTAACGGAGATATTTACTAACGGTGCACAAATAAAAAATACTGTTTGATTCAAAACCTTATGACGCCTAAATGGATTTAGGTGGTAGAGCAATGCAGGAGCAATTGCCGAGGCATGGACGACCTACATGGAGGTAGGAAGTTTCCCGAAGCGACCGGATCGCGAAGGGATGCCGATTAGAGCCTATAGGGATATATTCATTCGTCGCTTCCATGCGACTCACCTGCGGCAACCATGTTGTGCAAATTGCTCCTGCAATTTGTCACGGCG
>JANPKH010000039.1:0-15887 GCA_031425935.1 Gammaproteobacteria bacterium
AAGGTTTCGAGCAAAATTACCCTCATGAACTTTCAGGCGGCATGCTTAAGCGTGTGGAAATTGCGCGCGCCTTAGTGGTAAAGCCAGAAATTTTATACATGGATGAACCTTTTTCCGCGTTAGACGCATTAATGAATTTGCGCATGCGTACAGAGCTTTTGCGCATATTGGAAGAAGAGCGCCACACGGTGATATTGATTACACATGATGTGGAAGAAGCGATTCATTTGGCTGATCGCATCATTGTTCTTTCCCCGCGTCCAACTAGTATCCAGGCCGTTTTCGAAGTGCCGTTTAAACATCCACGCAAATTATCAAATCCTGAAGCGCAAAAATTAAAGGATGATATTTTGCGTGAACTTGGACTTTAGTAGCTGGAATCTATAAAGAATATTGTTCGATTCAAAACTCGCCGTAAATACATCCGTGCAGGCTCGAATCAGCGTCCATGCTTCATACGGTTTTGAATCGAACAATATTCTTTATTTCTGCTCCGTTAGCAAGAAACGCAAGCTTTACAAACCTGAACGTTGACACTGCTAAACATAATGAGCTTTTATCTCCAAGGCTCATTATTTCCTCTCAAATTTTCGCATTGCTAAATGCATTTATCACATCGCATTTTTAATTTGATATTGCGACGCAATCTAATTCTCTCCAGCTTGTAAAAACGCATTAGTTGTACCAAATACTTCAAAAAAATCGTCTTTAGTATTGCTCTCTAAACATTTGCGAGAGTTCGATAACGTACATATTTAATTTTTTCATTCAGTCAAGCTCCTCCGAATTACTTAAAAATATCTGCAACCTCGCGCGTGCATTTATGTTTAATTTTTTACACGCCTATTAAAAACTTTTCAGTAATTATTAAATCAATTAAATATCAACCTATCGGAGGTTTGTATGCCAGATCGTAAAAAGTCAGTGCCGGACGTAAGCGGCGCAGGTTCAATTTTCAGCACTGTTTCAGGCCCATCAACAGCAGAACCCCCCGAGAGTTTGGGTACTAAAGATGCAGTGCCCGAGCGCTTGCTTGAAAAAGTAGGAGCAACGCAAAAGCTAGCTGCCGCAATGCCTTTTAATGAAAATAAAGCCAATGAATATGGTGAGGCTTCGCGCTTGCCGCAAATGGGAGTAACGAACGAGCCCGAATCAACTGCAGCAACGGGTAGTACAACGACAGAAATTTTGGCGTCTCCCAAAGTGGGTGACGGTGAGCCAAATATTGGCGAGAATCCAACCGTTGTGCCGCTTGATCGCGTGCGCGTAGATGCGAGCGGCCAAGTATTAACAACGAATCAAGGAGTACCGATTGCAGACAATCAACACTCATTGAAAATTGGTTTACGGGGACCAACAGCGCTGGAAGATTTTATTCTGCGCGAAAAAATTACACATTTTGATCACGAGCGTATTCCTGAACGCGTAGTACATGCGCGCGGTTCAGCGGCGCACGGATATTTTGAAGCTTACGAAGATTTAAGCGCGTTAACGCGTGCTACAACATTTGCGGAAGCGGGTAAGCGCACGCCGGTGTTTGTGCGGTTTTCTACGGTAGGGGGTGAGCGCGGTTCTGCGGATACAGTGCGAGACGTGCGTGGTTTTGCCGTAAAATTTTATACCGATGAAGGTAACTGGGATTTAGTGGGCAATAATATTCCCGTATTTTTTATTCAGGACGCGATGAAATTTCCTGACCTGGTTCACTCAGTGAAGCCGGAGCCACACCACGGTATGCCGCAAGCTTCCAGCGCCCATGATACGTTTTGGGATTTTGTATCCTTGATGCCTGAATCAACACACATGTTGTTATGGACGATGTCAGACCGTGCCATTCCACGCAGTTATCGCATGATGCAAGGTTTCGGTGTGCACACGTTCCGCTTGGTCAATGCCGAAGGCAATTCGGTATTTTGTAAATTCCATTGGACTCCGCTGGCGGGCACCCATTCTTTTGTTTGGGACGAAGCCGCCAAGCTTATTGGAGCCGATCCAGATTTTCATCGCCGTGATTTATGGGAAGCTATTGAAGGTGGCGCGTTTCCCGAGTGGGAGCTGGGCCTGCAAATATTTACCGAAGCAGAAGCCGATAAATTTTCCTTCGATGTGCTTGACCCTACCAAATTGATTCCTGAAGAATTAGTACCCATCCGGCCTGTTGGCAAAATGATTTTGAATCGCAATCCGGATAATTTTTTTGCAGAAACAGAACAAGTTGCATTCTGCACCGCGCATGTAATTCCCGGCATCGACTTTAGTAATGATCCGCTTCTTCAAGGCCGCATTCACTCCTATGTGGATACGCAGATCAGCCGCCTTGGCGGTGCTAACTTCCATGAAATCCCAATCAACTCGCCGATTGCGCCAGTTAACAATAATCAACGCGATGGTATGCATCGTCAGGCGATTAATCGCGGTCGTGTTAATTATGAGCCGAATTCACTCGCGGGCGGATGTCCATTTCAAGCGGGTATGTCGGGTTACACAAGCTTCCCGCAACCCATTGCCGAAGACAAAGTGCGCGGCAATCCTGCATTATTTTCCGACCATTATTCTCAAGCGCGATTATTCTGGATCAGCCAAACGGCGGCGGAACAAGCACATATCATCGCGGCATTCCGTTTTGAATTAACGCGCGTGCAAATACCTGCGATTCGTCAACGCGTTGTTTCTATGCTAGTGAACGTTAATTCGAAGCTGGCGAATGGCGTTGCCGATGGCTTGGGAATCGCTTTACCGCCTGCTATGCCATTAGCCTCTAATTTACCTATTCCTGAATTTAAACCATCACCTGGGCTGTCTCTGCTGGCACGTCCTGGCAAAACAGGCATTCGTACACGGCATGTCGCTATCTTGGTTGGGAAAGGTGTAGATGCCGCAACCGTTAAAGCCATATATCTGGATCTAATAGCAGAAGGTGCCGTGCCACGCCTTGTGGGCTGTCAGCTAGGAAAAATTCCTGCAGCAGAAGGAGGCACTATTGATGTCGAAATTTCTTTCGAAGCTGGGCCTTCGGTTTTGTACGACGCGGTGATCATTGCGGATGGTGAATCGTCTGTACAGCAGCTTATTAACGATGCCAATGCAGTTGATTTTGTTTGTCAACAATATCGCCATTGCAAACCTATTTTAGCGGTAGGTACAGGTGCTAAATTGCTCGCAAAAGCGGATGTTCCAATGAAGTTGCCTGATGGCTCAATGGATCCAGCGATTCTCCTTACTGACGCAGCACTATTGAAAAATGCAGTTGCTAAATTTAAAAAAGCGCTTGCTAGTCACCGATCGTTTCAACGTGAAACGGATCCACCGAGGGTTTAATTTCGCCGTTAGTATTACGACTCAATAGCTGCGATTAAACAGCTATCATTAGATCGCCTCAATTAAATGCCTGTCTTGCAAACGATAGGCATTTTTTTATTTATCCTATACCTCCCCGTATTTTTTTTGAGTGTCATCAATATCTCTTGGACGTTATCAATTCAGCTAAATTTAATGACTTCGCAAAAGTGTCACACTAACGCGTTATGTTTGAGTAGCTAACTAGCATCAAATGGTTAAACACTAAAAGCAATGATGACACGTAACGAGAGGGCACTATTATGTTAACAACTCAAGTAACAAAAATCGCAGGGCTTACATTAGCTTGTTTGTTTTTATCTGCTCCAGTTTTCGCCGGACAGTACTCAGATGATAACAAAAAATCATCGCACCATGACCATGACCATGACCATGACCACGACAGATCATCGCGCTATTCTCACAACAGTGAAAACATCCAACTAGGCCCACGCCCTTTTTATCTTGTAGAAGATATGGATGAAAGTCCTCTTAAACAAAAATTAAAATCGTGCGAACACGGCCCATTTAGAAAAACTGATTTTTCTATTGGTCATCGCGGTGCCGCTTTGCAATTTCCAGAACACACTAAAGAATCATACGAAGCCGCAGCAAAAATGGGCGCAGGCATTCTTGAATGTGATGTGACTTTTACCAAAGATAAAGAATTGGTATGTCGCCATTCACAATGTGATTTGCACACAACGACTAACATTTTGGCTGTGCCTGAGTTAGCAGCAAAATGTTCTCAGCCTTTCTCGGCAGCAGATGCCGCAACGGGCAAAGCAGCATCAGCAATGTGTTGCACCAGCGATATCACACTAAAAGAATTTAAAACCTTACGCGGAAAAATGGACGCGTCAAATCCAGCCGCTAAAACTGTTGCAGAATACTTAAAAGGTACTCCAGATTGGCGCACTGATTTATACGCAAACAAAGGTACTTTGTTGAGCCATGCAGAAAGTATCCAACTGTTCAAAAAATTAAATGTGAAATTCACCCCTGAATTAAAATCAGCTAGCGTGCCTATGCCTTACCAGGGCACCTACACACAAGCCGATTATGCTGCGCAGATGATCAAAGAATATATCGCTGCTGGTGTTAAACCACGAAATGTCTGGCCACAGTCTTTCGATTCTCAAGATATTTATTTTTGGATAGATAATTTCCCGAAGTTCGGCAAACAAGCTGTTTATCTTGATGATGCGAATACTCCTGCAGAGTTGCCAACCTACGCTGACTTGCGTGCATTATCAGCAAGAGGCGTAAAAATTGTAGCTCCTCCTTTGTGGGCGTTGCTTGCACTTGATCAAAATAACAAAATAATTCCTTCTGAACATGCTCGCGATGCTAAAGCTGCAGGTCTGGATATTATTACCTGGTCATTTGAACGTGCTGGGCCACTGGGCAACGGTGCGGGAGGCTGGTACTACCAAACTGTTATTTCAGCAATGAAGAAAGATGGCGACATGATGGAAGCTTTGCATGTTCTAGCGCAAGACGTAGGTGTCCTAGGTGTTTTCTCCGATTGGCCTGCAAGTGTTAGCTACTACGCGAGCTGCATGGATTTAGAATAATTTTTTAAGTTTTAAAAGTAGAGAAATAAAAACGCCGAGGTGAAGAGTCTCGGCGTTTTTTATTGGTGCGCCGAGCACGGCGACAATCTAGGAGGTAAAAGTTTTTGTGCGCTTCGTCGAGGAGGAGGCGCTAGCCTGACACAGGGATGTGCAAGGGTGTTAACCGTGAGGCATCCTCCTGCTCGATTGAAAAATTAAACTAGAAGCCTCACTGAAATGCGGAAGTACGTAGCATTAACCTTCTTTGATGTTAGCAATTTCCTGCGCTAAAAAATCGTAAACGATTCGTATCTTTGGTGATGTGTGAATGCCATTATGAACCACAAGCCATACTGGCAAGGTGACAAAAGATGTCTGAGTGAATAATTGCTGTAAATCTTGATTCGACCAACCGACGAATTGCGGGAAAAAGCAGATTCCAAGCCCTGCACGAACTGCCTGCATCTGTACCGTTACATCGTTAACGCGAAAACAAAATATATCTTTGTCAATTGACAGTTGTTTTGCCTTCAGCATGCGCAGGATTGGGTCGCTGTATTCAAAACCAATTAAATTGTGACTAAGCAAATCACTAATATCTTTTGGCTCTCCATGCCGATTCAAATAGTCTTTGCTAACATAACATCCTGCTTCGAAATTGCGGATTCGTTTTGCAATCAGTGAATCTTGTTGGGGTTGAACCAAACGAATCGCTATGTCTGCTTCGCGGCGAGCTAAATTAGTGACGCAGTTGGTAACTATTAATTCAATAGTAATTTCAGGCCATAACAATCGCAGCTTTGTTAAAAAATGCGGCATTAAATAATTTCCAACATTTTGACACGTGGTAATGCGAACTATTCCTGCAACACGCTCGTCACTTGCGATAAACAACCGTTCTATGGCATGTGCGCCACCTTCCATTGTGCGTGCATGGCTTGCCATATCAAGTGCGGCTTGTGTGGGCACAAGTTGCCGCCCAGTCCGTACAAATAACAATCCATTTAATTGTGATTCTAATAAAGCAAGATGGCGCCCGATGGTTTGCTGGCTAGTGTGTAACCGCCGAGCAGCTGCTTGCAGGCTGCCCTCATCTATGACAGCGATAAAAGAGCGCATGAGAGTCCAGTCAAACAACGGGGGTGGATTTGAGCTAATCATTTTTGCACTTCAGATACATGAGTTTGAATAATTGCGTATAAGTTTTAGATGTTAAATAATAGCATCGCAGTGGACGATATAGGGATTTAAAAAATTATGAATTTTTGTAACATTCATAATTTTTTTACGCACAAAGAAAATTTAATTCTCCGCTTATCCGCTTATATTGCCGTTAAACTACTTTTAGTTTTAGGCGCAAAGTATCTCCCGCAGGAAGCCGATAAATTTTTTTAAGGTTTTGCTTTTCTAAATAAACTCGTAGATATCCATATTCGCAAAACACCATGTTCCCTTGCTTACGCAGCGGCCTTCATTAAATCTTAAGGTAATACAATGAAAAAATCGAAAATGCTATGCATTATTACGGCGCTTTTTTTTTTATGTTTGGCCGCGTCGCCGCTGTATGCGGTGGAAAAACAATTTAGAACACAGCTCAACAATAATGCAATCGGCAGTATGTGTTTATCAACATCCACTGATTCTGCAACGCCGGGAGCTAATGTGGTTTTAGGGATTTGTGATCTTAACCGTGCTCGCTGGGATGTTACTGCAGTGGATGGCGATAAGTATCGGGTCAAGTCAATCGCTACGGGTTTATGCCTCGCTGCTGCAACCCCTGGGGCAAACAGTGGCAATTTCATTCAGGCGCTTTGCACGAGTGATGATACTGCCTTGTGGCGCTTTGCATTAGTCAGCGAAATGAGTCTTGGCAATAATTATCCAACGATTCCTGCGGGTATAGTGACCAAGGTTTCTATCGCCAATGTGCCCACTGAAGTGGATGGCGGGTTTTATGAATTGCACAACGTATCCAGCTTTTCCTGTGCCGATGTTTCTGGCGGAATTCAAGCTGTAGGTACGCAAGTTGTGCCTTTCCGTTGTAGTCGTGGTTTTAATCAGCATTGGTTTGTTGGTAAAGGTGTGCCAGATACCGCAGAAACAATAGAGTTCAATTTGCTGGTAGTGAACAAAAGTGTATCCATTGTTCCGGGGCATGAAAAAAGTGCTACACCCGAGTCTAAACTTAGGCAGCGCTATTGGACTGAGACGGTCATGTCAAAATACTTCCATGACTATACCAATGGCCGCGTCAAAATTAATATGCATTATTACGAATCGCCTTACCCAACAACGCGGTTGTCCGGCAATTCCGATACGGTTAGCCCTATGGATATTCTGGAAGACGCCGATATTATGTTTAATCCCGGCTGGTATGACTTGATTCTTATCAATCACTTCACCAGTAATTTGCCCACTGCTGGGCTGGTGACGTACGGGATTTCGCGTGGAAATCTGACGATTGGGGTCAGCAATACGCCGCTGGGTGATGATACTGCTTGGTTCAATGGCAACAAAATTGAGCAGCTGGCTGGGATGGTGCATGAGTTAATGCATCAATTTGAACAATACTGGGAAAAAATTCCTAGCAGAAATAAAGCAACGCCAGCGTGTATCGGCGGCAGTTTTCTTGATTGTGGCTCAAATACGGTGGAAGGCGGCAACTATGTCGAAAGTACTGATGGTCTAGGCGGTAATTTGGCCTTATATCGCGACTTTCTGAATGGCTATGTCTTTGAAAGTACTGGTGGCATTGGCGAACCCATGTGGGATAGCGGGTTTAAAATGCGTGACAGGAGTACGCATTTTGTACCTGGTGGGCCTCTATCGCCGTTTGCAAACCAAAGTACCTGTTTGAATTTAACCGCATCGGCGGGTGAGATCGCAAAGGATCTGAATAAAAACAACAATTTTGCGACTGTATACAATGCCAATCGCAATAACAATTGGACCGGCAGCGGCTTTTTATTTGACGGTGTGGACGATTACTTAAGAATAGGCAATTTGGTCGGCGACGATTTCACTATTAGTACCTGGATAAAATCATCGCAAATATTTGCCGCTTCGGGTTCTGCATCGTCGGGTGTCGGTTTGGTGTACGCGGGTAGCGATGAAGGCAACGGGTTTGAGTTACGCGGTGTGCGTTTGGCCAGCGGCAATGATGCGATCAGTTTTAAAGCGGGCGCCTTTTCTGCTGTTGTTGCCGACCGGGATATTACGACTAATGCATGGGTTCACATTGCAGTGTCACGTAATAAAGCTACAGGTATTGCGACTCTGTATGTTAATGGCACTCAGGTTGCCTCCGGAAATACCGGTACAGCGCGCCTGAATAAAAACCCGGTCGTGAGAATCGGTAGCGCATTCCCGTTCCGCAATACTGTAGCTAACCCGAGTTTGAATGATCGCTTTAAAGGTGAAATGGCCGATTTCTGTTTAATGAACAGTGCATTGAGTGCGGCATCCATTGCACAACTTGCCAGCGCACGCAAAACGTTTGTGAACTCGCCGATTGGCCCGCAAACTGATCTCGCGGGTAATTTTGAACCTAACCCTACAAATTTTAACGGCGACGTACAAATCAATCGTAATACTGTGCTCACGCCTATCCTTATTGGCGGTACGACTTACGCCAAGGGTCTCGGCACGCATGCGCCCAGCGAAATTACTTATAAACTTAACGGCAATGCAGCACATTTTCTCAGTGTCATAGGCATTGATGACAATGCAAATTGTAATGGCGATGTTACAAGTGCCGGATTTGAAGTCTATGGTGACGGCAATTTATTGTATGGCGCAGATAGGACCTCAAGTGATGCCCCGTTAAGTATTGATGTGGATGTGCGCGGTGTGCAAGAGCTGCGTTTAGTGACCAACGTTGGCAAAGACGCCGGTGTAAGGTGCGATCAAACCGATTGGGCGAATGCGCGTCTATCCTTTCCTCAATCCAGCACAAGCTCGTCTAGAGCTAGTTCGTCGGTGGTAAGAAGTTCTTCTCGTGCATCGTCTTCGGTTGCTGCTGGGCCTATAGTAACCATTCAAGCTGAAGCATTTTCCAACATGAGCGGCGTTCAAACGGAGGCAACCTCTGATATTGGCGGTGGGTTAAATGTGGGCTGGATTGACGCGAATGATTGGCTATCCTATAGCAACACTAACGTTACCATTCCATCAACAGGTACTTATACTGTTGAATACCGCGTGGCAAGTTTGAACGGAACAGGACGTTTGCGTTTTGAAGAAGCAGGTGGTGCCATTGTTTATGGTTTTGTGAATATTGGTGCCACGGGCGGCTGGCAAAACTGGGTTACCATTAAGCACACGGTGACCCTATCTGCGGGAGTTCATAAGTTTGGTATAAGTGCTACTGGCGGTGGTTGGAATTTTAACTGGTTTAGAATAACCCCCGGAGTTATTTAGTCGGTAACCTAGTACTGCCATTTATCTTTATTGATAAATGGCAGTATCCGCAAATAACACAGTAATTAGTGTTTGATTAATTGTTTGATGTTGGATGTTTGATTGTTTGATAAGTTGGGCCTTGCTGTTTGCCTCATGTATCAAAGGTTTCTAGAAGAGCTTTTTATTTAGTGTTATCCGAGAAAACGCGACTATGCATATCGTATAGTCGCGTTTTTTACTTCTGCAACCTCTAATTATCCTCGAAGCCCCTTTCCTGGAAGCATCAGCCGATGTACGTTAAAGGATTCGCACAGTGTTCCAAAATATTCACCATTGGAACGAATAATTGGTATCGAAATATAACTTTCAAAACCATATATTTTTTGGCGTGTGATGATCACAGTATTTATCGTAAGTGCTTACCTGATCAATAATAATCGCTTCACGCGTATCCCTGACCGCTTCGCAAAGTGGTGTGGCGACATCAAGTTTGTCACCAGGCTCAAGACCGAAATTGAGGAAATCCAGGACTGCACAATTCGCTTTTTATTTATTTCTTAGAACTGATTATGCGACGCGGTACACCAGTCATCATAAAAATGAGTTTCTTATGCAAAAGTAGTTGTCCGAAAATTGACACTTATAATGTGTAAAAATTAGTTTTGGTAAATAGGTCAAAAATCCGTTCCAAGAATTAGCAAAAGACTTTCTTTAATTTCGATATTAATCTTTTTCATGCATTGTTAAAGCTTTTTTGTACAGATGAGAAAATCTTTATTCCTAATAAAACTTATTAAAAAATTTACTAATTTTTAAAAATAAAAAATTAAACCTCTATATCAAAATAATTAGCTATCCATGTTTTTAGCGTTGCTAATGCATAAGAAGATCTATTTTTCGAAAATAAAAAAATTAGTCATCCATTTAAAAATAACAAAAAAAATTCTTTTAGTTATTAAAAAACTATGTGTTTTAATGCGCCGAAAAAATGGACCGCCTATAATCATTTATATGCCGATCGGTAGTGTTTTCTTACATGCTCATTAAGCCTGTGCTAAAACTGTAAATAAGCCAATGAGTAAACAGGCGACGTAAAGCAGAGTAATTTTTTAAGATTTGTCACAAGTAATAAAATTTCTGAAGTAGTAACCAGGCAGGGGAAGAATGTGAAACACGTACATCAGAAAGGTTTTACTCTTATTGAGACGCTGATAGCAGTAGCCATCGTTGGCATACTCGCAGCAATTGCTTTGCCCAGCTATCAACAACATGTAATACGTTCCAATCGGTCGGCCGCACAATCGCAAATGATGGATATTGCCAACCGTGAACAGCAATTCTTGCTAGCGAATCGCGCTTACGCTAACAAGGCTACATTAGCAGCCACTTACACGCTGCCGAGTGCAGTGTCTTCCAAATACACTTACGACATCACTGTAGGTGCAGGTGCCGTTCCCTCATACGTTATAACTTTCACCCCTACTGGTACTCAAGCCAGTGATGGAAATCTAACTCTCTCCAGTGAAGGCGTTAAAATGCCAGTTGCTAAGTGGTGAGCATATGAAAAACTTTCATTGCCTTAGTATTTCTCATAGCCATCGCCGCTCTATTAGTAGTCATCGCGGCTCTACCATGATCGAGGTGCTAGTCACTTTTTTTGTTCTTGCCATTGGCTTGCTTGGCCTACTGTCTCTTCATTCACGTTTGCAGTCTTCAGAAATGGAAGCATATCAACGCTCACAAGCGCTGCTTGTGTTAGATGAAATGGCAAACCGTATTTCTAGTAATGCAGCGTTGGCAGTAACTTACGTTACTAATACCACCGGTATCGGCACTGGAACCAATTGCAGTGCCGGAGTAAGCACTCAAACTCGCGACGCTAGAGCATGGTGTGAGGCTTTACAAGGCGCGGCAGAAACCAGCGGCGCAAACAGAGTTGGCGCTATGGTTGGCGCTAGGGGCTGCATTGAAAACCTGAATAATGGCACTTACATGATAACGGTTGCATGGCAGGGCCTAACTCCTTTATCTGCCCCGCCCGCCAGCGTTGCCTGCGGTAGAAATCTGTATGACGGTGCTGCCGGATCAGCCTGCACGAATGATATCTGCCGTCGTGCAATCACAACTATCGTTACGGTGGCAACATTATGAAAATAAAAGCCACGTTGCTATCACGACATCCACTACCACATCGCTCACAGCAAATGGGTGTCAGCCTTATTGAGCTAATGATATCGATAGCTATAGGCTTGGTAATTATGGCGGGTGTACTCCAACTTTTTGCGGATATGATCCGTAGTAGCAATGACTTGGAAAATAGCAACGCCCAAATCGAAAACGGTCGTTTTGCCCTGCAAGTTATTGAAAATGATTTAGCTCACGCAGGTTTTTGGGGTGGATTTATACCTCAATTTGACGATTTAACATCCACTGTAATACCCATTGATGCCCCAGCGGCGGTACCTGCACCCTGCCAGGCTTTCGCCTTGTGGAACGCGGCGTACAGAACACAACTCATAGGTATTCCCGTGCAAGTCTATGCAGATGTGCCTGCGGGATGCGAAGCCGTAATAACCAGTAAAAAACCTAACACAGACATATTAGTTGTTCGCCACGCTGACTCTTGTGTAGCTGGAACGGTTGGTTGCGAGGCAGATACAACGGCCAGTGCCTCGCCAAAAGTATATTTCCAACCCCAATTCTGCGGCACCGACATTGCTACTTCATACGTTTACGTACTAGACATAAACGGTTTTGTTATGCAAAAGAGGTCGTGCCAACCCACGGCTTTGTCTGAAAAGCGCAAATATGTTGCGAATATCTATTACATTCGCAACGACAATGTATTGATGCGCGCCGAGTTTGGCGGGGCTGGAGGAACCACTTGGGGTGCTGCGCAACCGTTAATTGAAGGTGTAGAAGGGTTTGCGGTTGAGTTGGGTATCGACAGCGTAAGCGACACAGGCGCGAATGCGGCCTATAACCAGGCTATAACCTGGGCGGACCCAACAAAGAAAAACTCACCCACAAACCGCGGTGACGGCACTCCTGATGGTGCGTATGTCCGCTGCACCACGGCAGCACCATGCTCAGCTGCAACCTTAACCAATGTAGTGGCGGCACAACTCTTCGTGCTAGTTCGCAATCCAAGTGCTACAAGAGACTATACCGATACTAAAGCTTACGCCTTGGGCTCAACCGCTTTAGGCCCATTTAACGACAACTTTAAACGTCACGTTTACTCTACCACCGCACGCCTCATCAATATCTCTTCACGGAGGCAAACACCATGAATGCGCCTTGTTATGCTAGCAAAGAAAAGGGAGCCGTTTTAGTTGTTGCCTTGATAATGATGTTGCTCGTGACCTTAATGGTATCCGGCTCATTTTCGTTAAGCACCATCAACCTTAAAGCAGTGGGAAATACTCAAGTGCGCAAAGAAGCTCTGGCGTCAGCCAACGCTGCCGTTGCACGGGTTGTTGGCAGTCCCTTTACTGACAACCCAACCGCTGCCGCATCCGACCTTACCTTTGACATTGATAACAACAATGTAAATGACTACACCGTCTCAGTTGGTGTTCCCGAATGTATCCGTGCTACTCAATCCTCTGGTGTTGGGTTGAGTAGCACTTCGTTAGTGATGCCTTCATCCAGCTGGAATACGGTGTGGATGATTCAGGCTTCCGTTAATGATGCAGCCACCGGCGCGCAGACCGTTGTGCGTTCAGCCGTGCGAGTTCTACTTACCGATAGTCAAAAAACCCTTGTGTGCCCATGAGTCAGTACCGTGTTATGGAGATTGCTATGAAAGCCTACCTGTCAAAAGCTCTGCTCGTCGGATTGTTGTTACTGCCGTTAAACAATATGGCCGAAGACGTTGACCTGTTTGTGGGCACTCCTCCGTCAATTACAGAGATGCCGAATGTGCTGATTGTTCTTGATAACACCGCCAATTGGAATTCACCGTTTAGTAACGAGATGGCGGCTTTGGTTTCAGTGGTCAATAGTTTGCCTGCCAATAAATTCAAGCTGGGTTTAATGATGTTTAGCGAAACCGGTCGCGGAAATTCGGGAGACGATGGCGGTTATGTACGAGCAGCGATTCGTCCGCTAACTGCTGCGAATAAAACCCTTTTTACATCTCTGGTTAACAGCTTAGATGTTGGAGATGATAAGTCGAACGGTGGTAAAGCTGGGCAAGCTATGCGTGAAGCCTATCTGTATTTTGGAGGTAAACCACCCTATGCAGGCAACGGCAAACGAAAAACTGATTACCTCGGCAATACTTCTGGCACTGCTGCTTCAAACGCTATGTATGCTCTTGCCGGAAACGCGTTGACTTCGATCAGTGGAAGCCCGTACACCAGTCCTATAACCTCTGGTTGCGCAAAAAACTTCATCATCTTTATCAGCAATGGCGCCGCGCAGGATAATGCTAGCGACACCAGCTCGGGCACAACTGCATTAGCAGGTTTTAGCGGCAACACTACAACTATTAGCCTTTCTCCCAGTGGTTCTCAAGACAACCTAATGGATGAGTGGGCGCGTTTTATGAAAACCAGCAACCTCGGTATAGTGACCTACGCAATTGACGTGAATAAAGACACTACTGGGCAAGGCCCGGGGTGGACAGCTCTGTTAAAAAGCGCATCTCGCGGCGTTGGTGGCGGCAAATATTTTGATGTGTCCGGCAGTGGCACCGGGATTCTCGATGCGCTAAATCTTATTTTTACGGAAATACAATCCGTTAACAGCGTGTTTGCCTCAGTGAGTCTACCGGTTAGCGTGAATACGCAAGGCACTTATTTAAACCAGGTTTACGTAGGAATGTTTCGCCCCGATGAAAACTCTTTGCCTCGCTGGGCGGGTAACTTAAAACAATATAAGTTGGGCTATATCGATTCAACACTCAGATTACTCGATGCCACCAACACCGGTGCTATCAATAGACAAACCGGCTTTATAGCCGAATGTGCTCGTAGCTTTTGGACACCTACATCAATTGATAATTATTGGAATTATAAGCCTCAAGGCGCTTGCCTGGCAGTGACCGGTGCCTCCACCTCTAATTTCCCAGACGGTAATATCGTAGAAAAAGGTGCGCAAGCTTATAAATTGCGCGGCACCACAGCTCGTACCATGTATACCTGCGATGCAACTATGGCGGGCTGTACTACTTTAACAAGCTTCGCATATGGCAATGCCGCCATTACCTCTGCCTTGTTAGGTACTTCAACAGACGATGAGCGGACTCAAACCATCAATTGGGCGTTAGGTCGCGATGTGGCTAACGAGCATCCAGAAGACTCGATTGACCCCGCAGCGAATACGTCTACCGTGATGCGCCCCTCAGTTCATGGTGACGTTGTACATTCACAGCCAGTGGCGATTAACTATGGCACCGACGCAGCGCCACAAGTGGTGGTATTTTATGGCGGTAACGATGGTGTTTTACGGGCAATTAATGGTAATCGTGATACGGATATAGGGGCGGCGACACCAGGCGCTGAGTTATGGTCTTTTATGGCGCCGGAGTTCTTCCCTAGTATTAAACGTAATCTCACTAACAGCCCAGCAATTAGTTACCCCGGCAGTACAACCGTTGGCGCTGTACCTAAAAAATATGGCTTTGACGGGCCTATTAGCGCTTACATGAGTGGCAGCGACAAGTGGTTATATGCTTCCATGCGCCGTGGAGGAAGTGCTATTTATGCTTTTGACGTCAGTACTCCAGCCAGCCCTGCCCTGAAATGGAAGCGTGGTTGCGACTCAAGTGGTTGCAGCAGTGTCAACTTATTGGATATTGGACAAACCTGGGTTGCACCTAAGGTAATTAAATCTGCAGGCTATGGGTTAGGGAATTCCCCAATGCTCGTTTTCGGTGGTGGATATGATACTTGTGAAGATCAGGATCCTAATACCTGCAACGCTGCTACATCCAAAGGCAATGAAATTTATCTCCTGGATGCCGACACTGGAGTAATGCTCAATAGATTTGACACTGCGCGCGGTGTTGTTGGCGATGTAATGATGGTCAAGGGCTCAACAGGTTTAGCCGATTACATTTATGCCGCTGATTTAGGAGGCAACGTCTACCGCATATCGGGCACTGCTAACGAGCCTATTGGCTTAATTCACCCAACGTTATGGGTTATTACAAAGATCGCTTCACTGGGTTGTAGTAATACCTCCTCCTGCACCGCGAACCGTAAATTTATGTTTGGCCCTGATGTATTGGTGGATGGCAATACCAATATTTTACTCTTGGGTTCTGGTGACCGTGAAAAGCCGCTCACCAACTTTTTGAACGCGGCCAGCGTAGCTAATCATTTCTTTATGATTAAGGATCAACCTGCAAACCCGCTATGGCTGTCAAGTGAGAACGCAACCTGTAGCGCTGACATCATATGCCTGAACTCATTGGTACCCATTGCCCGTGATGCTGCAAGCCCCACACAAGCTATCGTTGATGCTAAAAAAGGGTGGTATCTCGGGCTAGCCGGAACAGAGCAAGTCGTCACCTCTGCCATTACCGTATTCGGTACAGTAACGTTCAGTACACATACACCTGCGGTAGCGACTCCTGGAATGTGT
>JANPKH010000040.1:0-6670 GCA_031425935.1 Gammaproteobacteria bacterium
GAAAGGTGACGGAGCTGTAGGCGGTGAATCAATTTGTCGCTTTACCCCTCAAGGCGTTCAAACAGTAAATGGTAATTTAGAGTTGGTAATCCGTAATGAGTATATCGCTGGTAGCTATTCTTATGATCACAAAGCAGAGAAGGGCGCTTACAACTATTCTTGCGGTGAATTACGTACCAAACCGACTAAACGTATGAAGTACGGCCGTATTGAAACACGCATGAAGGCACCAGCCAGAGCTGTAGCAAAAGGTTATATTTCTTCACTCTTTACCTACGTACATGAAGGCTCACCACGCGAGTGGGAAGAGATTGACGTAGAGCTTGAAGGCGGTCGTCCTGATATGTTCCAAGCTAATTTGATCTACGGTATAAACGTGGCAGATTGGAGTGCTACTCGTAGTTGGGGTGCATGGGAGCATAAAATTGCTATCGCACCTGCGGACCAATGGAGAGTGTATGCCATTGAATGGACACCGAGTGCTATCAGGTGGTTTGTGGACGGTACCTTGGTAAAAACGCTTGATCAAAATTGGATAGATTGCAATCCATCATGCGTTGCACCACAAAATACCTATACACCAATTCCCGATAACCTTACGGAGCTGATGATGAATTTCTGGATTCCAAACGATGGTATCCAAAATGTATTCGGTGGTAATAAAACTGGAAACGTATACCCCATGACAACGCAATATGATTGGTTAAGAATTTATCAGCTCAATACACATCCTTTAACTCAGTGGTAATGGCTGCTAATTTAATTCGACAAGTTAGTTAAGAAGTTAAGTAAAGAAGTTGAGTAAAACGGAAAGAAGTTAAGTGAAAACCCGCGAAGCTAGTAAAGGAGTTAAGTAAACCAAGTAAAGAAGTAATGTAAGTTTTAAACCGCCACTTGATGTTGGCGGTTTTTTTTTGTCAGGTATAAATGGTCGCGGTGGAACATCGTGACTACACTCATGATCGTCACGGCTGCATGTGCTCCATTATTGAAACGAATATTTCACAAGAGAACTTGCATGGTAACTGCCCACTCGTTGCGCTCAGATCAGTTTTTTACCGCTTTCACGGACTCCGCCATCGGGATGGCCTTGGTGGGTTTGGATGGCCGCTGGCTGGACGTTAATAACGCGTTGTGCAACATCGTAGGTTACTCAAAGGACGAACTTCTGCGCTTATGTTTCCAGGATATTACCCATCCGGATGACTTGGAGAGTGACCTTGGGTTAGTCAAGCGATTACTAGACGGTGAAATTAACTCCTATAATTTGGAAAAACGCTACATCCAAAAAAGTGGTTCGATTGCATGGGCGTTGCTGACAGTATCAATTGCACGGAATGATAAAGGCAGCCCGGATTTCTTTATCTCTCAAATCGTAGATATCTCTAGGCAAAAACGCGCCGAAGCAGAGCGGGAAACCTTTTTTGAATTATCGCCGGATTTATTGGCAGTTGCAGACGCCAACGGCTTTCTGTTGCACGTAAGTCCGGCTTGGACAGATGTGCTTGGATGGACCAAAAGTGAGATGACTACGAGGCCTTTTCTGGATTTCGTCCATCCCGACGACCGCCTTAAAACCATTCACGAAGCCGAAGGCCTATATGCCGGAAACCCAACAAAAGGCTTTCGAAACCGGTATGAGCATCGTGACGGTAGCTGGCGGTGGATCGAATGGAACACGAGAATCGTTTCACGTGATCGTTTTTATTGTGTTGCCCGCGATGTTACCCGTCAGCAAGAGATCGACGAGTACCGTCGCACCCACCTTGAAGCGCTAGATGCGGTAAGCAATAGTTTGTTGGTCAAGCTGCAGGCAAATTCGACGGACCTGGCAAGTCAGCTTTTCCTGGCCAGTCAGCTATTTGAAAGTAGCCCGGACTGCGTAAAGATTATTGATTTGGAAGGCTGCCTGTTAGCGATGAACAAGAATGGCCAGTGCGTGATGGAGATCGATGATGTTGAGGCTTTAGTTGGGGAAAAATGGGTATCGTTCTGGCCCGAGCAAAGTCAAGGTGCTGTTTACTCTGCGCTGGCGGTAGCTGGCAAGGGGCAAATAGGCCACTTTGACGCGTTTTGCCCCACTGCTAAAGGCACACCGAAATGGTGGGACGTGAAGGTAACTCCTATTCTGGATAGCCGCGGTAATATCGACAAATTCCTTTCAGTGTCGCGGGACGTAACGCTTTCGACACAAGCTAAAGAGGAAGTCAAAAAGTATGCAACCCATCTAGAGCAAATTACCCTGAGCGTGCCCGCCATTATTTTCCAGTGGTATGCCCGCGCAAACGGCGAAATGGGTTTTTACTACATATCTGAAAAATTCGAAGAGCTGTATGGCGTTAAAACGGAAATATTAATGCAGGACTGGACTCAAGTACGTGTTCACCCTGAAGACCGCGATGCGTTGGTGGCGTCTATGCGAGCGGCAGTTAAAAACGAAAGCAAGTGGGAGTACGAATGCCGTCTACTCCTGGAAGACGGCTCTGTTCGCTGGCTAAGGTATAGATCGACACCCACAAGGGTAGCCGCCGAAGAGATTGTATACACCGGCGTAATACTGGATATCACTGAGGAACAAATCAGTGCTGAATTGAAACGGAGCCAGGCTGAAAAAATCCAGTTGCTGATTGAGAATGCCAACGACGCATTCATCGGCATGAATCAGCAGGGCATCATTACCGAGTGGAATAGACAAGCGAAAGCCACATTCGGCTGGACAGCCGATGAGGCAATCGGCCTTCCGATGGCAGAGCTGATTGTGCCGCCCGAGTTCAGGTCACATCATGCTCACGGCATGAAAACCTTTCTCGCAACAGGCGTTGGGCCAATCATTAACAAACGCATAGAGGTGCCGGCACGGCACAAGCAGGGACATGACATATTTGTGGAAATGACCGTGGGCAGAATGACGCTTGCCGGGCAGCACTATTTTCATGCTTTTCTACATGACATCTCGGTGCGTAAGGAAGCGCAGAGACAACTTGAGGAAAAGCAACAACTGTTGGATGCCGTGCTGGACGCCATTGATGTGGGTGTTGTTGCGTGTTCAGGCACGGGGGCATTAACGCTGTTCAACCGGGCGGCCCGCGAACTTCACGGACTGGACGCCGAACCGATGGAGAGTACTGAGTGGGCTGAGCATTACAGTCTTTATTCTGGAGACGGGAAGACATTGCTTGAACCTGATCAGGTACCGCTATTTCGCGCACTTTCCGGCGACGCTGTGCACAACGTTGAAATGGTGATCGCTCCGAAAGGAAAACCCCCGAGATTTCTATACGCCAGCGGCCGTAGACTCGTCAGCAGTAAGGGGGAAAGTCTTGGCGCCGTGATTGCAATGAAGGATGTAACTGATCTTAAGGACTCAGAGAAGCGAATGGTGATGAATGAACACCGCCTGCGTGCAGTCACTGAGAACGTGCCTGCGATGATCGGCCATGTTGACCAGAACGAGACGCTGCTTTTTTTGAACAGCGCTGGTGCAGCCTCGATATCTCAAGGGGAGAATAAGCACTTGATTGGACAGTCTTTGGCTGCTGCCTACGGCGATACCCGATATGCGCAAATTAAACCTTATGTCGACCGTGTATTGACCGGTGAAAAAGTTAGCTTTGAACGCGATATTGTCATTAAGGGAGAGAGGGTGCATTACCACGCCACTTATGTTCCTGAGATTGACGCGTCAGGAGCTTCTATCGGGTTCTACGCCATGGCAATGGACATTACGGAGCGCAAGAATAGTGAATTGCGTCAAGCTGAAAGCGAGGAGCGCCTTAAGACCATTACAGATAATCTTCCGGTTCTGATCGCTTATATCGACCACAATGAAGTCTACCGCTTTTGCAATGCGACCTACGAGCAGTGGTTTGGGATGCCGTCCGCGATGATGATCGGCAAAACCGTCGAACAAGTGCTTGGTAAAGATACATATGAGCTCGTCAAAGAGCAGCTGAAACGCAACTTAATGGGAGAGAGAGTGCAGTTTGAAACGACTAGCTTGATTAATAACCAAGTCCGCACGGTAGAAATTGTGGGCATTCCCGATATCAAGGAAGGACAAGTCAATGGCGTTTATGCGATGACTACGGACATCACTGCTACGAAAAATCACGAAAGACAGCTGCAACTGCTTGCGCGCTCCGATTCGTTAACCGGACTGCCGAACCGCCGCAGCTATGAAGAGAAGCTACAGGAGGCGGCGCTACGCGCAGTCAGAACGCGGAAATTGTTAACGCTGATGTTTCTCGACCTGGATAACTTCAAGCAAATCAATGATACGCTCGGGCATGCTGGCGGTGACGAAGTCCTCAGGGAATTCGCAACAAGGCTACGTCTATGCGTAAGGGCGACGGATACAGTATGTCGCCTGGCTGGCGATGAATTTACTATCATCATTGAAGCAATTAGCAGTTCTCAGGAAGCAAAATTGATTGCTGAAAAATTGGTGCTATCCATTCAGCAGCCATTTCTAGTGCAAGGTGTGCTTCAAGCGGTCTCTACTAGCATTGGCATTGCCTGTATGGACGCAGACAATATCGATTTAAGTAAACTGGCCAAACAAGCTGACCATGCGCTTTACCAAGCAAAGCAGGCTGGGCGTAATCAATATTATCTTGCTGAGACGGGCAAGTTATAGCGGGGCAGCTTCGCAATAATTTTTCATTAACTGTTCAAGGTAAGTCACCCCGTTAAACGAGTTCAATACTGCGATATCAATCAAATTATCTGTATCACATCAAATCAATTTGACCGTTTTTGATTCTTACCCGATCAGCGACTTGTAAATGCTCTATCCCTTTCCTGATATGCTTTTTTAAGCGACAAAATCGCTTTTTTAGATGATTTTTTAATGAAAAAGGTCAATGTCGTCTGTTTTGAGGAGATTAGCCAGTGTTAGCATGCTCGCGCTTTGTATTTCAAATCTGGAATCAGCATCACTTTTTTATTAATGCAACGGAACAAAGGAACTTTGCGATGAAAAAATCCCTCTATTTTTTATTATCCACTACGTTATTACTGAATGCTTCACTGGTTATTGCGCAAACTACAACAATTACTGTTACAGGCTATCCAGCACCACCCAGCTCAACCGCTAATTATTACCAATCTATGGTTGGCCCTTCTGGTGCGGAATTACAACAACAGCAAGCCGCTATAGCAGCGAGAGTGGCTTATGAAAAAGCCAAGGCTGAAGAACTCAGACGAAAAGAATGTGAAACGAAAGCTGCAACAGCCGATCGATATGAAGCAGATAGTATTAAATGTCAGCTAGGTGCTCAAACAAATTTTACAACTCTTGCAGCAGGTTGCACCTCGGTGACCAAAACATCTATCGGTGGTAGCGCGACCGGTAATATTGGCGGCAGTTATAATTATGGCATTGCCTCAGCCACAGCCAGTGGTAGTGGTACTGTCAATGGCAGTGTTGAATGGAATCCTAATGCGACTTGTCGACAAGAATTTGGTGATCAACGTGATACTAAAATACTTGAATGTAAATCGACGGCTGCTGATCAAAAAGCTACTTTAGCGGCAAAATGCCCATAGTGTTGACCATACAATCTATTCAAGAGGACATTTTTTATGTTAGCGACTCATTCTAAAAAAACAGGTTTAATCATAAGTTTAGTTGCTGCAAGTATTGCCATTATCCTGTGGCTAAACAGCAGCAAAAATAATTTCATTTCTTCAGAGCAACACACGCAACTGGAAATAAAACAAACCGCCAGTATTGAATATGGACTACCTAGCGCACGTCAAAAATCAGAGCATCAACCTACTAACCCAACACAACAAAATATTAGTCCTATAGTCGCGGACTTTCAGTCGATTATGGGCAACCCTGCCGATATGGCACAAGTGAAAAGTTGGTTCGACTCGAGAGGTTATCGCTATTGGGGTGAAGCAGGTAGCGAATATGCGAACTACGATGAGGATACTCTAAAAAAGCTAGCACAAAATGGTGATGTACGAGCAATGAAGTTTTTGGGTGACCTTTATCTAAATGAAGCTAAATTTGATAAATCGCAAGAAGTTTATACCAATGCAGCAATACACGGTTCTACGGATACTATTAATATGCTTGGATTAATAATGGACTCACATATATATGCCAATGCAAAAACTCCCGAAGCTAAACAACTTGCAGGAATTGAAGTCTTAGCTTGGTATAACACAGCGTCTTTACGAGGCGATAGATGGCCTAATATTATAGGTGCCAAAAGTTTTATTAAAACTGAAACTTTTGAAGTTACAAAAGAAGTATCTGACCAGATTCAAAAACGCTCGCAAGAAATTTATGATGAATTATCGCAAAAACGTAGAAGTTTGGGACTAGGTGAGTTTGATAACACGATACCGGCTTCCGTTGAGCAATATTTTCAACAGCTGGAAATGCCATAACATTTTACCGTCATACAACTAGCCGAGCACTAACACTGTTCGGCTTTTTTATTTTATAAATCTACAAAATTTACAGGCAAAAAAAATCCCGCACGAATGCGGGATGATGGTTGTTGACGCGGCCGGCCTTTACTGACTTAACGAGTGGGATTACAACCAAATCGCAAAGCCAGCATAGCGAAAACTTGGCGAAAAAGCCAAAGGAATTTTAAGGAAAAGAGCGGCCACTCCCTAACGCAACACTTGCCCAGCTACGCTGCCCCGCCCT
>JANPKH010000041.1:0-22413 GCA_031425935.1 Gammaproteobacteria bacterium
TTCACTTGAATAAAACCACGTCTTCCGTGGATTTTTATACCCTGGCATCTTAACACCTCTAAGTTAATCAGAGGTGTCCACTAAAGCGGGGGAAGTTCAATAAGCGAGAAGAATATCTGGTTAGCCTGGAGTGAATATGAACCAAGTACAGACATAACGGTGCGAGTTGTGCAGGAACCAGCAATAGGGTTTTCACTGTCAGTTAGCACTTTTGGATTTTACCTAATACCTTTTGTAATAAGCGTACCCTTTTTATTTTTCCCGGTGTGGTGGGCGATATCGCGCGGCTTACGCCCCCTCAATAAAGTTGCTGCAGAAATTGTAGCGCGCACTGATGTGGATTTATCAAATATTAGCGATACACCTTATCGCGAACTTACACCTGTAGTAATTGCCATCAATCGGCTTATGGAAAAAATTAATATACGCATTAAGCGCGAACAAGAATTTTTACATGACGCTGCGCACGAATTGAAAACACCTTTAGCTGTGATCCAATTGAATAGCGAGATATTGGCAGATACTACCGATCCACTAACGCAACAAATGGCATTGACGGGTATAAAAAAAGGTGTGACGCGTGCAACACATACAACCCACCAATTGCTCGCGTCAGCCCGTGCAGATAATCACCATTATAATAAAGAGACCAGCGTAACAATAAATTTCACGCAATTATTACAAGATCGGCTAGCGCAATGGATGTCGTTCGCGTTGCAAAAAAATATTGAGATTGAATTGGACGCGCCATCCGCATGTGAGCTGAAAGTTGATTTGGAAAGCATCACACTTTTGATCGATAACTTGATTGATAACGCGATTAAATATTCTGATCACGGAAGTGCTATTCAGGTTCGACTTGTAGATGCACCAACAACGATAAGGCTACAGGTAATCGATCAGGGTTGTGGTATTCCCGAAGATTATCGAGAAAAAGTATTTGAACGTTTTTTTCGCTTGAATCAGAGCGAGAGTCACGGTACCGGCTTAGGCTTATCTATCGTTAAGCGTGCAGCACAACAACATGCCGCCACGATTGACCTTGCTCATAATATCGAGACAGGGCATGGATTGGTCGTAACCGTAAATTTTCAACGGAATCATCGATAAGAAGTGCAACACTTAACCATTATTTTTCTAATTGTTACAACATTACTAATAAAAATATCAGTAGAAGGAAACATTTTATGAATACACAAGAATCTATCAGCACTTCTTCATCTGAAGTCATACACCCACAAATTAAATATTACTATTACCTTGATAATCTGCGTGCGCTGGCTTTAATGGTAGGAGTTTTCTTCCATGCTGCACTCGCGTATTCGCTTTATATGAATGAGTTCTGGATTACTGCCGCTCCTCAGAAATCGACATTTATGGAGGCTGCAGCGTTTTTTAGTCATTTATTCCGTATGCCGTTGTTTATGTTAATCGCGGGATTTTTCGGTAATTATTTATATCAGAAGCGTGGTTTAAAAGGTTTTATTAAAAACCGTAGTGTTAGGATACTCGCACCTTTTGCGGTATTTTTTCCAGTAGTACTTGCATCCTACGTAGGCGTTTTTATGTATGCGATGAAGCATGTTGAACAGAAGTCGCCATTGCTACAACTTGTCAGCACCTTTGCCACAAATCCAAGCGCACGACTTAATATGCAATTTAGTACCATGCACTTATGGTTTTTATATAATCTAATATTATTTTATTGCGTTACGATTTTAGTATTAAAAGTAAATGTTTTTGATATAAAAACCTGGCTATTAAAATGCTCAACGAGAAAAGTTTGTGGAATGTTGTTGTTGGCATTTCCGATAATATTAATACCTTCATTTTATCTGCAGTATGCGCTCCCTATAACTATGCCCGATAAAATTTCACCGCAGCTTTGGTCTTTCGGTTTTTTCGGAATATTTTTTGCGATGGGTTGGATATTATTTTCGAGTCAGTATTTACTAGACACTATAAGTAAATATTGGAAGCCAATGTTAGTTATAAGTCTCATCGCTTTCGCAATCTTGTATCAGCTTTACCCACGCACTATTACGCTCGCGGCTGCAATAGACCCCAAAAACTATGTTGTTGATCCGTTGATACGTATTTCTAGTGCAATTTTCCAGGGGTTTATATCAGTTTATATGGTTTTCGTGTTATTAATTTTAGGTAAGAAATTTCTTAACAGCGAAAATGCTTTCTTCCGTTATATGTCACAATCATCTTATTGGGTTTATTTGGTTCATGTGCCGATTGTCCTGTTTATCCAGGTAGTGCTAACAGATAAAGATTGGAATTTGTGGCTAAAATATTTCATAACAGTTGCATTAACATTTATTATTTCACTTCTCAGTTATCAGTTACTTGTGCGGTATACGCCGATAGGTTGGATGCTGAATGGGAGAAAAAACGATATTAACAAAAATTAATGTTTTTAATGCAATTGAAAGGTGCGGTTCATGAAATGGTTATACTTTTTGGGATTTTAGTTTTTGAAATTTCCCACCAATTTGGTAACAATTTTTCCACTTCTGGCTGCGCAAATCGTTGATCTAATAGCCATACATAGCCTAGATCGCTCTTTGTACGAATTACTCGTCCGGCAGCCTGAATCACCTTTTGTATACCAGGATACACATACGTAAAGTTGTATCCTTGTGCGAATCTGGCTTGTAAGAATTGACGCATGTATTCATTCATAGGATTTACTTGAGGTAATCCCAAAGTTGCAATAAAAACCCCCTTAAGTGCATCGCCTGGCAAATCAATGCCTTCGCTAAAAGAGCCTCCTAAAACGGCCAAGCCTAAAATGTTTCTGTGTGTCGTAAACTCTTGGATAAACTGCTGACGATTTTCTTCGCTCATTTTTCTGGATTGAGTAATAAGCTTGATATCCAATTCGCCAAGTTCACCGGCAAGCTGTTGCTCAACCTGCTGTAAAAATTCATAACTTGAAAAGAAAATTAATGCGTTGCCAGGATCGGATACCAATTGTTGCTTTACAATTTCACACATAGGTTTAATTGCGCTCATTCTGTCGTGATAACGAGTCGATAAATTTCGTGCAATCCTAACGGTTAGTTGATCACTTAAAAAAGGTGAAGGCACTTGAATGCATACGGTATCTTCAGGTAATCCTAATAGTGTTTGATAAAAATAAGGCGGATGTAAAGTCGCAGAGAAAAAACATGCAGTGTGCGCAAAGGCTAAGCGGCCAGCGAGTAACTGTGCCGGTATTAAATTAGTCAGATTAAGTATTTCATTTTTCGAATCCAGGTTTTGCATGTTAATACAAAAGTCCTCACTCACTAGCTCTGCTATTGTTAGGTAATTTAATGCCTCGAAAAATAGATCCTGTACAGGTGAATGCTGCACAGGATGGTCTGGTTGGTGTTGCAGAAATTTAATATATTCATTAGTAAATTCGCTTAATGCTAGCGATAGCTTTACTGGTGGAGCTTGTAAAGTAGTAAGTTGTTCAGGGACGGGTTGCAAATTTTTCAATATATGAAGCCAAGCTCGGTTGATAGGTTCAAGGGTTTTTTTTATTACTTTTGGAGCATGATGTTTTGCACTGCGCAATAATCCACGATTCAACGATGCGCTATACATTTGTCGCCCACGCTCGAGTAAATTATGGCTTTCATCTACAAGCAAGTAAGGGTGCCAATTAAATTCTTTAGTTAAACCGAGCAATAAAGCGTTGCCATCAAAATAATAATTAAAGTCGGAAACGACCACATCTACCCAACGACTCATTTCCATACTCAAATAAAACGGACAGATTTGATATTCATGCGCTAAGTGAGCTAACGCATCTTTATTAAGCATCGGAATCAGGGCGGCCATTTCACGTGCTGCCGGTAGCTTTGTATAAAAATCCAACGCATACTTACAGCTATCGCCAGTGCAACGTTTATCTGGCTCCAGGCAAGATTTTTCTTGAGCTGTCAGCTCAAGTGTGCGCAATGGAGTATTGTTTGCATCAGTAGCAATAAGTTGTAAATTTTCTAGTGCGAGTTGTTTTCCGGTAGTCTTGGCTGTGAGATAGAAAATTTTATCTACGGGTGTTTTAATAAATGATTTTAGCGCGGGGAAAATTCCGGCCAATGTTTTACCTGTACCAGTGGGCGCTTCAGCTAATACTACACGTCCTGTCACCGCCGCTTTGTAAACTGCTTCAGCCATTTCCCGTTGGGAATGGTGCATTTCACCGTAAGGAAATTTTAGGTAGTCGATCCATGTATATAATTTCAGTAATCGGTTATTTATTTTCTGCTGCCAACAATAATATTTTTCTACAAGATCAATGCAATAGTTTTCCAGCTCTTGCGCGCTACATGCTTGCTCGAGTCGATACTCTTTTTGTTCACCAAGATGGAAATACACCAGAGCGAGATTAATGTCGTTGTAATCTTTTTCTGTGCATAACATCCAGCCATACATTTTTACTTGTGCCCAATGTAGGGCTCGATGGTTACTCGGTATTTTTTCGAAATCGCCATAAAAAGTTTTTATTTCTTCCAGACAATGCGTTTCTGGTTGGTAGCCATCAGCACGACCACGAATAACTAAATTATGATATTGAATGCTCAGGCTGACTTCAGCTTGGTAATTGTTCGACCGTTTTTCCGTCACTCGATGATGTCCTTCGACACCTTCGAGTGCACTTGGTGCCGGTGTAAATTTAAAGTCAAGGCTACCGCTTTTTGCAGAAAATTCTACTAGCGCTTTTACCGATACCGGTTTTATTTTCGCGTTATTGCCAGCTGACATAACACACTTCTGCCGGAATATTATGCTCGTTGAAAAATTGCAGCCAACGTTGTTGGTTATCTTGAATACGATCCCCCGGACCTTTCACCTCAATCATGAGATAACTATTTTCTGTGGGGAAAAATTGGATTAAATCGGGGAATCCACTGCGATTAGCTTTTAAATCAAACAGTAAACGCTGGAATATCAGTTTTAAATGTTGTGCTGGAATGCATTGCAGAGCTATTTGTAAGAGCTGCTCATCAATAAAATTCCAACTCACAAAGTGATTAGCAATGCCATTTTTTTGCTGCCAGGTATTTTTAATGTGTTCGCTGTGAAGCTGTTCATCTAGCAGTTGCCAAAGTTGTTGTAAGGCAGGGCGGTTGTGCTGAAAATTGTCTTGATATAAATCCAGTGGAGCCGTTTGAAAAGGATTAGCAAAAGCGCCATCAATGCTGCGGAACATTTCCGGCCACAGCCATAATCCAAATAAACTATTCAGTAATTCATTTTCTGCATACACGCAAGGAGCTTGTTCAGTACGAAAATAACGGCGAGCAATTTCTTCAACACTAAGTACGCTGCCATATTCATCGCTCATCTGCGGCAGTACTAAATTTTTTGCCTTGATATTTGTCAGTGACTTTTCAATTGTAATCCCTATTTTTTTCGCCAGACGTGGTGCTATGCGTTTGGCAACTTGCAATTCTTGTTCATTCGCCGGTGTATTGATTACTATTTCAATTAGTTGCCAAGCTTGTTGGTGATTACCACTTTTTTCTAATAAACGAATTTGCCGCTCACGGGATGGTGGTAAATCTGTTTGTTGATATAACTCCAAAGCACAATTGCATTCACCATAACGTTCAAATCCATAGGCTATTTGGTTAAGCAGCCGTGCTCGTCGGTGCTCCATAGTGGCGCTTTCAACTGTTCGAGGAAGCAACAATGCTATTTGCTTAAGTGAATTTAAGTCAGTGGCTTCAGCTAGCTGTTCACGCAGTAACAGCAGTGTTTGATATTGGATTATCTCTTCACGGTTTTTAAAGAGACGATGTTGTTTATCAATGGTGTATTGCTCGTAACGAAATAATCCTAAATCCTGGAGTACAAATTCTGTTAAATCCTGATAAGGGTTTCCAAAAAATAATAACAATAAAGTACTGACGGTAGATTGAACATCTAACCGATACAATCTACCCAATTGGTTATTAGTCCATTGTGACCAATGCTTCGGAGCTTCAAAGGAATTGCTGAGAATTTGAATTAATACTTCTTTTCGTTCAGTTTTATAGGGCCGTAAAAGATCGCTAAATAATAAAAGTAATTCTGTGCGGGTGAGAATGCTGGCAAGCTCGGGAATATCGATCAGACTATTATCGCTAATAAATTTTACGTTTATAAGTTGTTCGGCAGCGTGATGGTGATTTTGAATTTCTGTGTAAGTAAGTTTACTGGCTCTGAACCAAGGGCCTTTACGACCAATCAAACGTATTAGTAAACATTGACTGTCCCGACTTAGTCGAGAAAAACTCTCCAAAAAATCGAGTTCTTGTTCATCCATCAAATCTATATAGCGCTCTGTTACCCATTCAATGAGAAAGCGAAAATTATCCAGATAATAATCAGGCGGCAAAAGTTCTTTCATAACGATGTATTCAATACAATGACTGTGAATCAATCTACGCAAGATTGTTCTTAGGAGCTAGCTAAATTGATCACAGAGTAGCTTGGAGGGTGTGCTGTATGTAAATACAGTATCGCATGTGCGGCATGAATTCTACCCCCAGCTAGCAGAATCACCCGCTGACGGCGAAAAAGTGGAACTAGGTTAGAAGCAATGGAGCTCTAGGCTAACGGTAGTAGAACTCTAGGTTAAGTCAGGAGCTCTAGATTGAAGTCAGGCGCACCGTAAGGTCGACAAATGTCATCGCCTGACTTTACAAACGATCTAGGAGAAAGATTTATATAAATTGAAGAGGCTCACCAGCGAGATCAATGTGCCTACCATAATCAAGAGCGTGCGAGCATGCAATCGTCTGCATAAGTACGCGGCAAATGGCGCAGCAAATAAGCCACCCAGTACCAAGCCAGCTACAATCGGCCAAGGTCCTTCGCCCACTAATACAGCGAAGGCGATAGCGCTGGCAAATGTCAGGAAAAATTCAGCAAAATTTACAGTTCCTATCGTAGCTCTGGGGTCGTGACCCGAGCCTACCAATGTGGTGGTAACCACTGGGCCCCAACCGCCGCCGCCCACAGAATCGACAAACCCACCAAACAAAGCCAGCTTAGCAACATGCTTAGGGGCATGCTTTGCTGATCTCAGCTTACGAAATACCTTACTGATAATGTAGATACCCATGAGCAGCAGGTAAATAGAGATATAGGGTTTAAGTATTTTTCCGTCTATGCTCGAAAGTGCTACCGCGCCTAATACGGCACCGGCAATACCCGGAAGCAGCAATCGCAAAAATAGAGACTTGTTAACATTTCCAAGTTTGACGTGCGAGATGCCGGATACCCCGGTGGTAAACACTTCAGCGATATGCACACTCGCGCTGGCAACCGCAGGACTTACACCTGTGGCTAGCAAAAAGGTGGTGGAAGTGAGCCCGTACGCCATCCCTAATGCACCATCAATGACTTGAGCGAGTAAGCCGACAATCACAGCACTCCAAAAGATTCTGCTTTGTAGTGTATCGAGAATAATTTGCTCAGCGCCGACTGCACCGTTTTGATAAAAAAGTCGCGTAACCAAATAGAGTGTTGCCCCGATCAGCATAAAAATCGCAAGCCACATCGCCATTCTCAATATTGGATGCGCGCCCGGGTGCAACGCACTCTCTTCAACGGGTGGGATGCCCAGCTCAAGATGCTCGGCATTAATAGGGTCGTCGCTTAGATCAAGGTTACGAAATTTCAAGTTCTGTTCCTGCAAGAATGTGACGTATGTAAAGCGCGTGAGTGTAAACGACTGCAAGCCCAATTAAAGGAATGTTTTTCTCTATGTTTATAACTAAATAGCCGCGTGGACCAGCATTGCAGCTCGAGTATAAAGACTAGGTTATGCTGTGCTCGATCACCCCATAAAATAAAAGCCACCGAATGGGCACTGCTGTTCCACAGTTATACCTCATAAAGCGAGCCTCATCTGAGGTTCGCTTTTTTTATCATCCGGAGGATCAGGCATTAGGATGCTTTTTAAGCTCCGGCGATCAAATAAATTCAATTGAATCACCCGCATCATTCGTTGTACTGTCCAACCTGATGTTGCACTGTGGCGAGCAAATGCCAGCAATAGATAGGTAATCATGGCGATCCAGATTTGCGTCAACACCGCATTTCTTGATGTGCCCACAAACGCCTTGATCTTCAGGTTTTGTTTGATGGCTTTAAAGAACAATTCTACCTGCCAACGATCTTTGTAAATGGCCGCAATCGTGGTGGTAGCCAGCTGGAAGTTGTTGGTGAGAAACTCATAGAACTTGCCTGTGGTCGCATCGCGATAGCCAATCCGACGTAATCGTGGTGCACCGCGTTTTAGAGCATGCGCACTACTCAACTGAATAATCTGATCACTGTGAATGCCTTTGCTGCTGTCGGCATAACGACGCTCCTCAACGCGATAAACGGCTTTGGCCCTCAAGGCGAGTCACAAAGAAAACCCCTTTATCCGTCAATGACTTAAACCATTGATAATCCACGTAGCCTTTATCAAAGGCGACAATACTGCCTTTGGGAAATTCAAAACAGCGCCCCTGAACCATATCGTTTTCCTGTCCATCACTGAGTGCGACAAACTCTGGCACCTGTGTACCGTGATTCAAGCCAACACTTAATTTCACATTGGCCGTATCGTCGCGATGTGCTGCCCAGGGAAAAATCTACAGCGATAAATCAATCGCGCTGGCGTCCAGTGAATAGAGAGGATTTTTAAAGCGGAACTTGTGGGTACCCTGCATGGATTGGCAGCGCTTGAGCAGGCGGGAAAATATATTTTTATAGAGCTCAGCAGGTTGATTCTCGTTGAGCCGAGCTAAGGTGGATCGTGCTATGGGTTTCGCACCCAGGTGATAAAGTTTGTGACGCTGTGTTTCGAGATTGGATTGAATTGGATTGGATATCGCGCAGGCTTTGGCGGCCTGAAAGCTGTGACATGGCCATGCCGACAAATTGATCCCAGCGGCTGGCTGAGCGCAGTTTTTGACCGACATGATGCTTTTTAGCTTCAGCTTCAAATTCATGTCTCGATAAAGGTTTTAGCAGTTGATGAAATGCGGTGTTAGAATGCGTCAAAGCCTTTTTTCCTTTGTTTTACAGTGTTTGGTCGCACTCACATTGCATCAACTTTGGAAAACAGGCTTTCTTTTATTTTAAACTGTGTGACAGCCGTGGGATTATTCCCGGCTTTTTGTTTATGCGAGTTTGTAAAAAATATGCCATCATCTTTGCTTTTTATTGCTTTACATCTTTGCTGCTTTAATATGATTTGGGCCTTGATGTAGAATCAAATTTTTTACTAAACCATTTCCATCTTGCTCAAATTCAATTTGCGCGTCAACAACAGTTAGAAAGAATTTACTTTGCGATTCCGCAAACAAAGGCGCTTTACTTTGCCCAGTCGGTTGAGATATAAGCTGCTCTCCTTCAAGAGAGATTTCTAAATTAAATCCTGGTTGCAGTTGATAACTACCTACATACTTTTTGAGTATTTCAATATTCACAGGAATGGCAACACGTTGAAAAACGTTGTCGCTTGTCCGCTTTGCTTTTATTTCTGTGCCACTTTGATAAAGAACAGCATGGGTTACATTGCCTGTTGTATCTTTAAGAAATTTCAGCTGACCCTCTGAAATTTTCACAAAAAAATCTGTTTCTGTTTCAGCGAATAATGGTACCTTTCCTTGTCCTGGTGGCTGACTCATGAGCTGATCTCCTTCAAGCGTAATTAACATATTTGCTGACGGCATAATCTCATAAGTTCCTACATACTTTTTTAGTGTTTCTATCGGCAACTTTATTTCCTTTCGTTCAGCATTCAATTTAATTACATCGCCCTGGGCAATGGATCCTATAGCAGCAGCAATTTCTTCGGGTGCAGTGCTGCCAATATTAGAAAGCACCGCAACAGTTGTTTTAGTGTCCGGGTAATAGGCTAGCTTGCTGTAAAATCCTTGAATAAATCCATTATGTTGAATCACTCGTTTACCTTTACTTTCTGAAACCAGTACGCCGAACGCATAATCGCTTTTATAAGGCATAGTCATTTTCTTTAATGACGCGGCCGTCAATAATTTTCCATTAAAAACTCCCTTTTCCCATTTCAACAGATCTTCCGTTGTTGAATAAAGCGCACCTGCTGAATATGTCGTAGACATATTAATAAATTCAGCGTTCGTCAAGCCATTTGCGCCGGGCATGTACCCAGCTGCCCGGTTTACAATGAGCATTTTATTTGTATCATAGCCAGAATCTTTCATTTGTAATGGAGAAAAAATATTGTCTTGTATAAAATCCCCATAACTTTTTCCACTGATTTTTTCGATGATTGCACCCAGTAAAATATAACCAGAATTGGAGTAATTCATTTTTTCGTTAGGTTGAAAATCCAAAGGCTTATCACGAAATGTCTGTATAATTTTTTCCACAGTTGTTTGTGAGAATTGTAAGGTTGAAAATTCGGGAAAATTTGTATAGCTAGGAATTCCTGATGTGTGAGTGAGCAAATTAAATATAGTTATTTTTTCCCAGGAAACAGGAGCATCTGTTAAATATTTTTTAACGGGGTCTGAAATTTTTAGTTTCCCTTCTTGCTCTAACAATAAAATACTCGCCGCGGTAAATTGTTTAGTAAGCGAACCTATTCGAAATTTTGTCGATGGCGTATTAACAATATTCCATTCCAAATTAGCCGATCCATAACCTTTGTTCAAAAGAATGTTGTCACCTTGCGCAATTAACACGCTTCCCATGAATTGTTTGTTGCTGACATAGTTGTTGATTATTTTTTCCATTTGCTCAGTTTTATCTTGGGCAAAACCGGGTAATGCAGTCATAAAACTAAATGTCAAAAATGCGGTGAAAATCTTAAAATTACACATAATTTATTTCCTGATTGATTAAAACACGAATTACAGGCATGAAGGCGCCTAAAATGCTTTTCAAATGAAAAGCACCTGAGGCGACATGAAATAAAACGATTAAAAGTTAGAAGAACTACTGACTTGCGACTTCATCTTTTATGAAAGCCAAAATATCACCCGGTTGGCATTCCAAAACTTCACAGATTTTTTCCAGCGTATCAAAGCGTATTGCTTTGGCTTTACCGGTTTTAAGCACCGACAGATTTGCTTGAGTAATATCAACAAGTTCTGCCAGAGTATTCAAACGCATTTTTCGCTGCGCAAGCACTACATCCAAATTCACAATGATTGGCATATATCCTCCTTAAATAGTCAGCTCAGATTCTTCGTTGAGGTCAGCGCCAATTTCAAGCGCCCACAGCAACACGTACATCAAGCCAAAAAATATGAAGCCGGAGACAACACCTATGTTGAGCGAAATATTTACTGCCGATGTTTTTGCAACCGTATAAACAAAACCTGCGATTAAAGTGCTTAGATAGAATCCAAATACTACGAGACCGTGCAACAACGATTTACGCGCGTGACCAATTGCGGCTTTATTAAAAATTTCGCCTTTGGAAAAATACCGAATCAGTTCGCGAAAATGGTTCATGAGCTTGATAAGGAAGAAAAAGAATACTGTCATCAACAGCACTATCAAAATGCGGTGCAAATAACTTAAATCCACATTTTCAACTGTGACCCCACCGAGCAAAAATGTATATCTGGATTCCCCGGAGGCTGCAAGGATTGCAATGGCCAACAAAGGGCAAAACACCCACAGCAAATAACCTATCCACGTAAGTGCGACACACAAATAACCACTAAGCTTTTTAATCTGAGCAATACGCTCATGTTGCTGAACATTCATGTTTAAAACCCTCTAGACGTTTTGATTGACGGGAGAACTTAGAATATCACCAAAAATCTAAATATCAATATATATTTATCGTTTAACGATAAATATATTCCCTTAAGGGGTGTTTGGCATGGGGCTTCTTTCATGTAAATACGGGGTTTTCAGGCCATAAGTTACCCGTCAGCGGGCGATTTCCCCTTAATGATTTTGTGGAAAAGGGAGGAGAGAATCCCCTTACTTCAATCGATCTCGCTGCGCTCCTCTATGCGAAAAACCGCCTTTGCTCGTAACCGTGTTACAAAGAAAACTTCCTTATCTGCCAATGATTTAAACCACTGGTAGTCCAGATAGCCTTTATCAAAGGCAATAATGCTGCTTTTTGGAAAATTAAATTTTCGCCCCACAATCATGTCGTTTTCTTGGCCATCGCTCAGTGCTACAAACTCAGGAGCCTGCGTGCCGTGATCAAGCCTACACTCAGCTTTACATTCGCCGCATCGTCGCGATGTACGGCCCAAGGAAACACAGAAAGTGATAAATCAATCGCGCTGGCGTCCAGCGAATAGAGCGGATTTTTAAAGCGGAATTTGCGCTGGCTTGGTATGGATTGGGACCTTTTTAACAGTCGAGAAAAGACATGTTCGTAAAGCGCACAGGGTTGATTTTCATTCAGTCGCGCCAGTGTTGAGCGCGCAATCGGTTTTGCACCGAGGTGATACAGTTTGTGTCGTTGAGATTCCAAATTGGACTGTATATCACGCAGGCTTTGACGGCCTGATAGTTGGGACATGGCCATGCCAACAAGTTGATCCCAGCGGGTCGCAGAGCGTAATTTTTGTCCGACTTGATGCTTTTTAGCTTCCGCTTCAAATTCATGTCTCGATAAAGGTTTTAGCAGTTGATGAAATGCGGTGTTAGAATGTGTTAAAGCCTGTTTTCCTTTGTTTTAGAGTGTGTGGTCGCACTCAGATTGTAACAACTTTGGGAGACAAGCTTTCTTTTATCTACAAGCTGTGGGACAGCAGTGACCGAATGGGTGGCTTTTAGCTAGGTAATGTTCTGTTTAGATTTCTGATTATTTAGCTCTTCGCGCGCGGTTTAACATTAAGCCTGCAAATCCCAGTAACACTAACCCTAAGGTACCTGGTTCAGGCACGTCACTTTTTACGCGCGTTAACGAATCAATCCTGAATGCATAATTCATTTTTTTTCCATTATCCTTTACATAGGTAACCAATCCATAATTTTCGTTAGTAGCAAACTCGGGATGAAAATCTACAGTTTTAAAATCAACTGAATTTAATAGTTTGTGAGCGCTCTCGCCAAAACTTCCTAGTCTTAAGCTCATCATTTGGCGGGGCGGATTTTTAGGGGTCAGGTTGGTGAAGTTTCTCCCGACAATAAAAAATGAATGATCAAAAGCAGGACGATAAAGAAGAGACGCGATGGAGCTGTTCACGTCTACCCTCGGCAAAGGATCGACAGACGCCGGTACGGTGTATGAGGTGCCATCCGGATTATTAATTATAAATGACATCCATTGTTCGAAATTATTATTGTAAGAGGCTGTCTCGTAATAGGTTTGCTCGCTGTGCTGGTGTTTGGGAGTAACGCTGTCAAGATCCATAATTACGCTTCCGCTGACGCTCTTTCCATTCCACTTCGGAATCGTCGACGACGTTTTCGACAGTTGCCCATTAGAAAGAATATAATCACTTACGGTGCCCGTAAAATTGAAAGTAATCGGCGTGGCGGAAGATAAAGACGAAATTGAAAAAAGAATAGATATAATTAGCGCGTGTTTCATTAATAAATACATTTCAATTCTCCTCGACTCTTCAAACGTTAAAGGGAACCATCTAAACTACCTGATCATAACTGAACTTTTTTTAAAGTCGACGCTTTTGTAACTTATAAAAAATATTTCGGATAAGAAAATAAAAAAATAGTTTTAGGCGACGCTATATACAGTTTGAATAATCACGGTGAAATAATAAATCACAAATGTATTGAGAATTGGAATACATATCGACGTGCCACAAAAGCCAGGCTCGACCTAAAAAAGATGGCGAGTGGTGGTGTGAAGAGGACAGTACGCACTTACCATTCATTCAGGTCGATGCCACTTCGTGGCGCGGCTTAATTCAGGCGTTACAGTAAATGAAAGTATTAATATTAGCGCACGGCATTCTGGGTTTTGGGGCGCCGCATTTTTTTCTTTTTAATAAATATTTCAGTAAGTTTAAATATTTTTCGGGTGTATCCGCCGCTATTAATCAAAATATGTTAAAAGTTTTGGAGCAGCAGGCGCCTACTATCGGAACAGTAAAATTAAGGGCGGCCAAGTTGGCAGAGCTCATTCTTAAAGAAACCTCAGCTGATGATGAAGTGTATATTGTTGCGCACAGCATGGGTGGGTTGGATGCGCGCTTAGCGCTACAGCAAAACTCAGCGGTTAGAGAAAGAGTTATTGCGCTTGCCACTATTGGTACGCCGCACGAGGGCTCACAAGTTGCCGACGCTATTATCAGTGCTGGGCCTGGTCAAAATATTCCAAAGAGAATTTTGGAATTGTTACCGTCGCGAGCCCAAGGGTTATTAGATTTAACAACGGAAGCTTGTACGAAATTTAATGTAACTTGTATTGATCAGTCGAACATAGCTTATTACGCTATTGCGGGGGATGCTTTAAGTGGTAACAAATTCTCATCGCTATTAAAGCTCGCTAGCCGCATTGGTCATATTGAAAATAGGCAAAGTGATGGAGTTGTGATCGTAGATTCTGCAGAGAGAAAAGGTTGGGTAATTTTACCGCGGTGGTCGGTGGACCACTTGGCTCAGATAGGATGGCATTGGGACTATTTATTTGACGCGAGTGAACATATTGAACGTTATTTACAATTGATCAGCCGTATTGCCAATATTGAATATGAGCAACTAAAAAAATAATCAATAATTGGTTTTATTTATTTTACTGTTACACATTCTATATTGATAGTGCTAATAATATTGCTAATGTTAAAAAGCTAACGCTCAATTTTATAAATTACATCCACACTTTGTGTCTTCCCGGATTCGACTTCCACGCGTAATTTATTGGTAATTTGATACCGCATTCCCAATGTAAAAGCTTGATCAAAAAGCCCTACTACATAGCGCACAAATAACCTCGGTGTTAAATATTTCCCCATCCATAATGCGCTTTGATCCAAACCTTTATCGGCTTTGATAGTAATTTCATCGAGACGAAAAAAATTTGCAATGTCGGATGTGATGCTGGTTTCATTTTCTACACCCAAACTACTCATCGCTGAAACAATTGCGTAGGCATCGCCAGGAGATAGCTCATCTAAGTTTTTTCCTGTCACCAGCAACGCCATTGCTTTACTGTCGTCCTCAGAAGGAATAGAAAATACGGTGCTTTTCGGGCGTTGTAGAGTTCCACCAATTTCCAAACCGGCGACGATACCTTGGCCTGCACTAGTGGCCGGTTCTATGGTGCGTATTGCGCGTATATCCAGGCCTGGATTATCGTAGGGGCCTTGAAATATTAAGCGTCCGCGCGCGATGGTTAATTCTTGTCCGTAAGCTTTATAAATACCATTATTCACCGCCACAAAACCGGTGGTAAGTGTTTGGCGGTTTTCTTCTTTTAATACATTAATTTTTCCGCTGAGCTGACCATCTAAACCAAAGCCTTTGAAGCGCACGTCATCGCCAAAATATAAAATCACGTTGGTATAAAATGGAATAATATATTTTGGTGCTTTCGTCTGTGCTGCATAGTGTGGTGAATCTAAAATAATAACGTCTTTGGATACGCGAGTAGCAGATTCCGGCAATGCTTTAATGGCAGTGCGTGCCCAGGGAATTTCAGTACTACCTGTTAGGTTAATGGCTTGTTTATTTGCAGTAAAAGTTAAGTTGGGGCTAATGGTGGCAGATAATTGGGTTTGCTGAATAATACGAATGCTATCGCCAAAAATATTACCTTGAGCGTGCCAATTTTCTGCACCCATATTGTTGAGAGAGCCTTTTAACTTCAGGCGGCCATCGCCGGATAAAAGGTCTCCATCAAGCCGAATTAAATTTGCTTGCTGACTAATTATTTGTAAAGAAATTTCTTTCAGTTCTAAACCTAAAGTCGGCATAGTTGCGCTGCCATTGGCAATAGTAATATCGCCGGTGATTTGTGGCTTATCAATTGTTCCAGCGATATTTACAGCAGCATTGGCTGAGCCATGTACATCATTTAATGAGGGCAATAAACTTTCCAGCGGTGCCAGGTCTGGCAATGAGGCTGAAACACTTCCCTGAATTTTTTTATCTTTCAATGTGTATTTATTCGCTGCATTAATAATTCCGTATTTTCCCCAATCCATTAAAAATAATATATCCATTTGATTATTTTTTAATGCGATATCAAATTTTCCTTGTTTGAGTGAGTAGATCTCGGTATTTCCACCTTGAAATTGATAAACCAATTGCGCGCTGCGTGTTTGCATATGCATTTCAGCCGCAAGTGGCTGCTTAGGCGCTGCTTTCAATAATATTTGTGCGTCCACCACTCCGCCCAACGTAACCTCTGGTTTAACCCAGGTTTGCGCTTGGCGCAAAGGTATAGCCACTGCATTGACGGAGGCTAATAATCCTGACGCGCTATCCCATTTACTGACAATGCAAATTTTCGGTGATTCTTGAGTTATCACACTGCTTTCATTCACAGATTGACCTGTTAGTTGGGCAACATTATTTTCCGCGTTACTGTGTGGCAATAAGTTTTGGTTCAGGATGGATTTGGTCTCAACGGCAACATGGGTTCCGGTGGTTAGGCATAATCGACCTAACTCAAAGTGGGTTGCGTCGGCTTCCATAGCTGAACTTGACGATAAATACCAGCGCGGAATTTTTTTGAGTGCTATGGAAATATTGCGCCATTGCCCGTGCCACAATTTATTTTTCCAACCGCTATCGAGATTAAATTCAAGCACGCCATAGGTGGGGCTTTGCACTACTCCATTGATATTATGTTGGGCAATACTGCCATCACCTTTAACATTAATATTCGACAAGCGTTGTCCGAATAGCTGTAGGTATGCTGCATCAAGTACAAATTGATAGTTATTGCCGAGCTTTGAATCCAAGTTAAGGATTAATTTTTCTGCAGAATATTCATTCCATGAAAATTTATTAATTTCTGCTTTCATTTGCATTTTTTGTTGAGTTTTACTGCGCTCGATCTTGTTGCTAGTAATATTGGTGCCATTACGGTTGGTGATAGCAGCAATGTCAGAGATATCAGAGATGTCAGAAATAGCCCCATTGAAAAATCCTGAAGAAATAATGCTGCCGTTCATTCGTGGGTCAATTTGATTGAGCAGCGGTGCGTTGATATTCCATTCTAGCGCTAAATTTTTTCCTGCTTTACCTTTTAACGAAATTTGATTGGCGCCGAGCGCGACATTAATATTCGATGTTTTCCATTGCTTGCCATCAAAGTCCACTGTGCCTTGAGTATCTAATTTCAAACCGCGCAGTTCGCCTTGAATATTTAATTGGCTAATGATTAGGCGCCAGTTGGCAGCAGAAAAATCTTGTTGATTTTTAAATTCGCCCTGTGACGTTAAATTAATTTTCAAGTTGCTTGGCCATTCAGGAAATAGTTGGCCGGTATTAATATGCTCGCCGCGCAATATTAAGTTCCACTCAATGCTGGGTGACCAATTAATATCACCAGTCAATTGCACGTAACTTTTTTCCTGTAAATTTCCCTTGTCTGCCAGAAGCTGGCTCATAATGCGCAGATTTTCTATTTGCCATTTCATCTGCATATTTTTATCGAGTGTCGCTTTTGTATAGGTTCCTTTCACTGCAATATCAGTGGAGATTTTTGCATCAATTGTTGTGGCTTGTGCATTACCCTGAAGTGTGTAGCTATCTAGCCATCCCTTTATTTTCAGCTGGCCTTGGGTCGTGAGTAACTCCTTTAAAAAAGTTAATTTATTTTGATCGTGAAGCGGTTTTAGTAACGCTTTTGGAATTTCCTGCTGTGGCCATTCATTATTAATTTCCAGATAAGGTTTTTGTTTTTTATCTTTCAATGCCGGGCTAACAGTACCCACGGTTTTTAATAAAATCGGTTGGGTTAGTTTATTATTGACCAGTATTTTTTTAATATCTCCGCCAATAATTGCATCGCCGTTTATAGAAACATCTTGTGTCACATCGGGTTTGAAATGCCATTGGCTTTTTACAGCCAAGCTATAGGGGTACCGCAAACCCATTGTGCCGGTAGTTGCTATACGAAATTGTGGGTTAGCTACAGTTAAATCTGTAGCGCGCAAGTGGAAGGTACCAAGACTTAACGAGCCAGTGATAGTGTTTAACAACAGCTGCTTATTGTCTTGTTCGATTCTTATGGAGCGAAGTTGCAAGCCGCCTAGTTCTATGCGCACAGGCAATGCCAAGCTCGGCCAGTTAAGTTTTTCTTCCTCGTCTAGTTTTATTGGCGGCAGGTGCACCTGGATATTTTCAGCAGAAAAAGATTGTACGGATACCGCAGTATAAAAAAGTGCTAAGGGTTGCCAGCGAAATACAATCTTCTCGGCATGAATCTGCAGTTCATCTTTATCAAAATCAATACTTGCAATATCTAATCCGGTAAGTAAATTTCCTTTAATATTAGTGACGCGAACATCCGCCATTTTTGCAATTTGTTGCACCGCCCAGCGACTCCCTTTTTCGGTGGCGACTAACATGGAAATAAATGTTATTAATAATACGAGCGCGCCAAATAACCACACTAGTATTTTTTTAAAGCGTGTCATGCTGGTTAAAGAGTGAATTATTTTTTCGTTCACGTTACTTTCTTCCACGTTATAGGTCCGGCCCCATAGTTATATGAAAGTGCCAATCTTTTTGGTCATCAAGCGCACGCGCGATATCAATACGTACCGGTCCTATGGGTGATATCCAGCGAAGACCAATGCCCGCTGCACGTTTTGGTTTTAAATCTCTACTGTTGGCGGCATTGCCCGCATCATAAAAAGTAGCAAGTGCCCATTTCGGTCGTACTAAAAAATCATATTCCACGCTGCCTACCAATAAATTGTTGCCGCCGACTACTTTAGTCCCTTTAGTTTTGTCATTAGGATCAACCAGCTCATCTGGGCCAAGGGATTTATAGCTGTAACCGCGCACACTGGCGTCACCACCGGCAAAAAAACGTTTCGAAACGGGCAGCTCATCAAAATCATTTACTTTAGTTGCACCAATCTCAGTGCGGAATAGTAAGCGCCCCACAGGCAACGAATAAATATATTTTGCTTGCATATGAAATTGTAAAAAACTAAGGTCAGAACCAAAACTTTTAGGCGAGCCTGATAACTTGCTCGATAAGCGCCAGCCTTCCAATGGATAAGGTTGTGCGTTAGTTTGGATGCGCGTAAGTGCAATAGAAGGAATAATTAAATTAGTAGTATCAATAGGCACGTCGTTAACGCTAGAAGTTTCATTTTCAAATTCTAATGCATAAGTTTGTAGCCAGTGATTACTTTGATAGTAGGTATAGCTGGTGCCTAATTTTTGGTTTTTAGTGGACGTTGCATCTAGGTCTTCTCGCTCAAACTCCGTATAAAATCTCAAGAACTCGTACGAAGGCCGTTTCATCGGAATCGTATAAGCTAATGAAGTATTAGTTTTAATTTTAGATGTACTGAGATCGGCTTTAATGTTATGCCCTGAATCATTAAAATAATAATCTTCAAACCCCAGTAGAAAGCGTGGGCCTGTATCTGTTGCTACTCCTACACCAAAAGAATAGGCATGGCGCTTGCGCTCTTCAAGCACAACATCAATGGGCACTTCATAATTTTTTAAATGTTGTATGTCGGGTGATGCCGTTGCCACATTAAAATAATTAGAAGCGTTGTAAAGATTTTTCAACTCCAATAATTTGTCGGTATCGTAATAATCACCGCTATTGAAATTTAAATAACGTCGCAGAAAATCTTCGGAAAGAATATTGTGAGAAAAACGAATTTCTCCGAAGCGGTATCGCGTCCCACTGTCATAAATTAAATTGATGGCGGCAGTATTGTCGGCAGTGTTGACCGTAATTTTCGCCACTTCAAAACGTCCATCATAATATCCACGACTACTTGCCATGTTTAAGATGCGACTTTTTAAATTTTCATAGTTGCCATGATGCAGCCTATCTCCAAGTTTAATATCCGAATTTTCATAGAGCTCTTTGAAGGCTGGGTCATTTTCTCCATCGCCACGAATTAATACAGTTAACTCATTTATTTTTGTGGTTTCGCCAGGCGTTAGGTGAATATCTAACTGCCAGCAATTGTTTTTCTGTGTCAATTTTGTTGTGAATGTGAGGTTGTAAAAACCAACTGCTTGCGCGGCAAGCGCTATTTCCTGTTCTCCTTCGCCTAACAAGGATTGTAAACGCCACAACGGAGCTGCGCATTTTTCATTGGCAATGGTCAAATATTGACGAACGTTGTCGCGTAATATTGCCGGGCCACCCTCAATAGTAATTTCTGGATTAGTTTTAGCCCATGCGGAGTTAAATGGTGGAATTAGTATTAAGAGGAGTGTTAATGCTAGTAGCTTGCGAAAGGGGAATGATTTTTTATGAAATAGATTGAGCTGCATTTTACAAGTCCATAAAATATCCGATCGTAAGTTATAGTGGCGTGCATAACAAAACCGTAAAAGCCTAAGCGCGGCTTGAAGAACATTCAACATGGGTATACCTGATTGTACGTCGTGCCACTTTACCTGACTGGTTGAAAGACTCAAAGTTCCAGCAGAAAAATCCGCTATAATCCGCCCATTAATTTTTAGGATGCTTCCATGCTTAGCTATCGCCACGCCTATCATGCCGGGAATTTTGCTGATGTGTTAAAGCACAGTCTGTTGCTTCACACTCTGACGTATATGACACAAAAAGAAAAACCGCTACGCATTATTGATACTCATGCTGGCGCTGGCGCTTATAAATTTGGCAACAGTCAGCCTCTTAAAAATCGAGAATTCGATAATGGTATCGGCAAATTGTGGGAGAAAACAGATTTACCTCCGTTGCTGAAAGAGTATGTTGACGCAGTAAAAAATCACAATTCGAGTGACCGCTTACAAAACTACCCTGGTTCACCGCTATTGATGCAGTCTACTTTACGTACGGATGACCGGCTGTTCTTGCATGAGCTTCACAGCACTGATTGGCGTTTATTGACGGAAGCTATCGGCAGAGATAAGCGCGTCACCATAACTGACGACGATGGTTTTGCCGGTATGCAAGCGCTATTGCCACCGCCTGATCGACGTGCGCTTGTTTTTATTGATCCATCTTATGAAATAAAAAGTGATTATCAGGACGTGGTAAAGCAAGTGATCGCTGCGCACAAGCGTTTCGCTACTGGAACCTTTGTAATTTGGTACCCGGTGGTGTTGCGGCAACGTGTTGATGAAATGGAGAAGGCTTTTAAGAAAAGCGGTATTAAAAATATTCAATTATTTGAGCTTGGCATTGCCGCGGATAATCCTGAGTATGGAATGAATTCCAGTGGCTTATTTATTATTAATCCCCCTTGGACACTTTGGGCTGCTATGGAGCAAGCGCTGCCATATTTAGCTGATAATCTCGGTGAAGAAGGTGCTGGCTTTTATCGACTTGAACAACTAGTGATGGAATAGTGATCATGCAAAAATCTACCAAAGCTGCTTTATATTCTGCGTTTATTTTCCCGGGTGCAGGATTGTATTGGCTTAAACAATACGCGCGCGGAAGTGTTTTTTTTATTCCGGCACTGATTGCAACTCTCTACATCATGAATGGATTGATATTGGTATCTGGGGAGTTAAATGCAAAGGTGGAAACTAATCCGGATGCTTATCTTGATTTTCCATTTTTAGTAAGTGCTATTAGGTCAAGTATCTCTAACAACATTCCCTATCTAAATCAAGCCAAATGGTTTTTTATTGCTGCTTGGTTATTAAGCATTGCATCGTCCTATTTTGCTGGCTTGAATTACGAGAAGAAGGAGGTGAAATAGCAATGCAGTCTGGTTTTATTGCTATCGCCCTTCTTATTTGCAGCAATGTATTTATGACTTTTGCCTGGTATGCCCATTTAAAAGAGCTCAGCCATAAACCTTGGGTCATAGCTGCATTTATCAGTTGGGGAATTGCTTTGTTTGAGTATTTATTGCAGGTGCCGGCAAATCGCATCGGCTACACAACTATGAACGTTGGCCAATTAAAAATTTTGCAAGAAGTGATTAGTATTAGCGTATTCGTTCCGTTTGCTATTTATTATTTAAAAGAGCCTATCAAGCTAGATTATCTGTGGGCAGGATTGTGCTTGCTCGGTGCGGTATTTTTTATGTTTCGGGAAAAATTGTTTTCGTGATTTCCTGGTATCTTTTAAGCCCGCAGTTGAGTTGCGATTATTGAGTGACGGCTAAATTTATAGTTAGGTTTAAAGGTAATTGAGAATGTTTATTGTATTTGGTGGGGCAACTTTTAATCGCATTTAAAAGTTAACTCGGTAGGCTTAATGTAGATGTAAACTTAGTAATTGATTGCGTTATCATTCTTTGAAATTGATGTTTTTAGCCCATAAAAATGGCTTCCATGAAAATTACTTGCATTCAAAACGCC
>JANPKH010000042.1:0-4409 GCA_031425935.1 Gammaproteobacteria bacterium
TGCTGCTGCCATCACTTGATGCGAATGACCATTGATAAGTTGCACCTGGAAATCAACATATTCATTGAGCTGCAAATGAAGCTGGCGATAACGATCCGAATTTGCAGCGGGAATATAAAACAATAAGCCGGGGTCTTGCTCTAAGCAATGTACGGCAGTATGCATGAACAACGAGCCCATCTGCTCAACTTCACTACTACGACTGCCGGGCAAAAGCGCAACGACGCGTGCATGCTCGGGAATACCTAATTCACGTCGCGCCTGATATTTGTCAACGTCTATAGGAATTTCATCGGCAAGATGATGGCCAACAAATTCGACAGGAACATTATGTTTTTCATAAAAAGCCGCTTCAAATGGTAACAGAGTGAGCATTAAGTCCACCGAGCGAGCAATTTTAAATACGCGATTTTGTCGCCATGCCCACACCGAAGGGCTAACGTAGTGAACCGTTTTTATGCCGCGCTCTTTCAACGAGCCTTCAAGCGAAATTGTAAAATCAGGAGAATCAATGCCAATAAAAACGGCGGGAGGAGTGGCAATAAAATGTTCGCGCAAAAATTTTCGAATACGCAATAATTCAGGCAAACGCTTAAGCGGCTCAATCAAACCCATGACCGCCAAACGGTCTTGGGGAAAGTAAGAATGAAATCCCAATGCCAACATACGCGGGCCCCCAATACCGGAAAATTCGGCATCAGGGAAATGAAGGCGTAACTCCGTTATTAATGCAGCACCGAGAATATCACCCGAAGCCTCGCCAACAACAATACCTATTTTTAGGCGCTCAGTGTGCATACGATCAGACATCAAGCCCCCTCTCAATTAGCAATTAGCAATTAGCAATTTATTTTTTGTTTATTGTTGTTGCGATAAGTAATGAAAAAATAGTTATCGAACCACTCAGAAAATGTGCCTAACGCGGCAATCGTAACGAACAAGCTTAACGAACAATCCCACGTGTTGAATTTTTTATTGATTCAAGCAAGGGCAATATAGGTGGGCACTCTGGCAATAGTGCTTCTAGCTCAACAATTGCTTCGTCTATAGTAAAGCCTCGACGATAAATTAATTTGTATGCCTTAGTGATTGTCGCAATGTCTTCTTTGCTAAAACCGCGACGACGCAAACCTTCGGCATTAATACTTTTAGCTTCTGCAGGGCTACCATTCACCATAATATAGGCGGGAATATCTTTACCGACAGCGGTGCCCATACCAGTAAAACTATGCTCACCAATTTTACAAAATTGATGCACCAAGGTGTATCCGCTTAGTATTGCCCAATCACCAATATGTACGTGCCCTGCAAGCGCGGAATTATTCACTAAAATGCAATTATTTCCAATAACACTGTCATGACCAATATGAACATAGGCCATTAATAAATTGTGATTGCCAATGGTGGTTTCATTGCGATCTTGCACAGTTCCGCGATGAATAGTAACGCCTTCGCGAATGACATTGTTATCGCCAATGACTAAGCGCGTGGGCTCACCTTTATATTTTAAATCTGGAGTATCTTCACCTATCGATGAAAATTGCAAAATACGATTATGTTTGCCAATTACTGTTGGTCCTTTGATGACCACGTGCGAAGCAATCACACTACCCGCACCAATCTCTACGTCGGCACCGATAATAGTCCAGGGGCCAACTTCCACATCATCCGCTAATTTTGCATTTGGATGAACTATTGCTTGGGAATTAATCAAAATAACGTCTCGCTAAATTTCACTGGGTCGTTAAGTTTTATTAGACTTTACGATCGGCACAGAGAATGGTTGCCGAAGCTACCATCAAACCATCCACACTCGCTTTACATTCGAATTTCCAGATGCCGCGTTTCTCTGCGAGAACTCGCGACTCAAGCTGCAGACGATCACCCGGTACGACCTGACGCTTAAAGCGTACATCATCTACACCCGCAAATAAATAAATCGAGCCATCTTGTGGCTTTTTTTTCATTGTTTTAAAACCAAGAATCCCAGATGCTTGCGCCATGGCTTCAATTATCATAACGCCAGGAAATACCGGGTTTTGTGGAAAGTGACCATTAAATATTTCTTCATTTATGGTGATATTTTTGTAGGCAATAATGAATTCACCTTCCACTAACTCCACAACTCTATCTACTAACAAAAAAGGATAGCGGTGTGGTAAATATTCACGTATTTCGTTGACATCCATCATAGTCAATGGTCCTAGGATTCTATTTATATCTTGGAAAAAAGAATTGAATTGCCTGACTACCATTATGCATTATGTATATGCATTTGACGGTCGGACAACACAGGATTATTCGTCTTTTGGGCGACGTTCCAGCTTAATTAAACGTTCTGCTAAAGTATTTAGCTGGCGAAACCTTGCGGCATTTTTTCGCCACTCTTTAGTGGGTGCCAAAGGAACACCAGATGAGTAAGAACCAGGTTCAGTAATTGAACTGGATACCATACTCATACCCGATATATGCACTCTATCGGCTAAAATTAAGTGCCCGGCAATAGCTACGGCACCAGCAATCGTACAATTCGCGCCGATACTAGTACTGCCAGCAATCGCAGTATGTGCTGCAATAGCAGTATTTTTACCCAGCTGCACATTATGACCAATTTGCACTAAATTATCGACAATAACCCCATCATCAAGAAAGGTATTATCAAGAGCACCGCGATCAATCGTGGTATTGGCCCCTACTTCAACTCGATTGCCAATAACAACACCACCGAGCTGATAAATTTTTACCCACCCGTTGTCCGTGGGCGCATAACCAAAACCATCTGCGCCGATAACACAACCACTGTGGAAAATACAATCGCGGCCAATAGAAATGCCGTGGTAGATAGTGACGTGGGCGTAGAGTTTGGTACCGGCTCCAACACAACTATCCTTACCAATATAAGAACCGGCACCGACAATAACGTTGTCACCAAGGGTCACGCCGTCAGCAATAACCGCATTAGCATCTATAGAAATATTTTTTCCAAATACACAACCATTACCAATTACTGCGGAGGCATTAATGCCTGAGTTGGAAACTGATGATTGATCAAATAATTTAGTTAAATGAGCATAGCAAAGGTAAGGATTAGCAACTATGAGTTTATTTCCGCTCACATCATTCGCTAAATCGGGATGAACAATGACAGCACCAGCCCGTGTAGCTGTGAGATATTTTTTATAGGCAGGATTCGCAATAAAACTAATATCCGCTAAAGTAGCAGATTGCAAGGTAGCCAGCGCACTAATTTTATGTTGCGGATCACCAATCAGCTCAGCGCTAATGCGCTGAGCTATATCGGCTAACGTAAAATAGGTTTGAGTTAGCACACTATTTACTTGGCTTTATTCAACAGCTCAGTAACTTTTGCAGTGATGTCATATTCAGGTGCGGCATGAATAGCTGCTTGGCTGTTAAGAACTAAGCCGAGCTTTTCCGAATCAATAATTTGCTTAACAGCAGTTTCCACTTTAGAACCCATTTCTTGCATTATTTGCTGCGCCAGCTCTTGTTGAGCGGTTTGTAATTTTTTAGCACTAAATTGATAATCCTGATTTAAGCTTTGCAACCTTTTTTCATTTTCTTCTTTCTTTTCTGCTGGCCACGTCAAGCCATCTTTTTGATAAGAAGCTTGTAAGGCTTTTACATCTGCAACAATACCATCAAGCTTTGCTTTGGTAGCAGCAAAGTCCGCACTTTTTTCCATCTTATCAAATTTTGCTTTTGCAGCTGTGGTTGCCATTACTGCACCAGTTGGATTTAGCACAGCAACTTTACCTTGAGCAAAACTAACGACTGACATCATGCACAAGGCTGCAGCAGCCACAAATTTTTTAGTTACGATCACGATCATTTCCTCTTATGAATATTAAACAGCGGTTTTAAAAATATTTTAGCTTTACTACTCAGTACTTAAGTTTCTTCAAAAACCCTTCAACAATCATCAAAATGTTTGCCCAAGAGAAAACTGAAAGAATTTAAAGTCATCATATTTGTTATCCTTATTAAGCTTCTCTGACATGCTAAATGTCATCGGGCCAAAGCTTGAAATCCAAGTCAAACCTAAGCCAACAGAGGCTTTAAGTTCATTCGCACTCACATCAAAACAATTGCGTTGCTGTGAACCGCAATCCGTATCAAATACATTACCCACATCCAAAAATAAGCTTGTCTGCAGCGAGCGTTGATCTTTAATAAACGGCAATGGAAATAAAATTTCTGCTCCACCCTCAATAATCGCGTTACCACCAAAAGCACCACGACGCCGACCATAGTCTTCAGCCAGAGGAATAGTTTTTAATTTACCTACACCATTATTACAAAATATTGAATTAGCATCTTCACACAAAATTGCAGCAGGCTTTGTTAATTCCTGCGGTATACCGTCACCATTTACATCATCCCACACC
>JANPKH010000043.1:0-14869 GCA_031425935.1 Gammaproteobacteria bacterium
CGGCTGAAGAAGCCCCAGCGTTAACTGCATATACCAACACATTTCCCCCAGTGCTTGAGCGGGATGAACTACGCAAGCTGGATGAGCTACTTAAACGCGCTGAACTGCCACCACCACAACTGCCACTGAAGCAATCGGTAGTGAGACCAAATCCAATCACACCGTTGCAATGCATCATTTCGCTACTGCCACCGCCACCACATGAGCCATTAGCGTAAACACCCGTATTGTAGGTCATAGCTTCTGCCTGACGGGTTTCGCCATTCACCTGAATGTAATCAACTTGAACGTCGCGACTACCGGAATCGTTGTCATATTGAATATTGATATCACCTGAGGCCGTACCCGTGTAAACGTAGTTTTGATAACCAGTGCTCAAGGTCCAACTGCCAACATTAGTACCGCCAACTCTAAGGAAAATGTGCTCTGACCCGGTAACGCCGCGTGCGCGGACAGTAATGCCGCGACCACCTACGGCAGTGCTAGTACCAGTACTGCTAATGCCGGAGGACGAGCGTGAAGAGCTGTTTGCAGGTGTACTGCTGTTAGGCCTACCTTCACTAATGGTTAAATCAGAACTACCGGTACTTTGATAACCTTCTGTCGCTAATATCTGATAATCATGGTTACCCAGGTTCAAACCTCTGCTTCTCCAAAAATTTGCATGGTTGGCAAATGTAACGGTGCCAGAAATATTACCAAACCCTTTCTTGGGATTTCTAACGCTGAAGTATTGATAAAATGTTTGAGTTCCATCGATTGAGGGCTGTTGCGTGCGTAGGCAACGACGTACGTTGTAAGTAGCCCCATCACTTTGAAAGCTGCCAAAGTCTGTACCACCGTTACAACTGGCCGGATTGTAGGAACCGTAACTTTCAATCACGTAGTATTCAATCAGCGGGCTTCTTGTCCAGCCATAAAGTGCAATGTAGGTGTTTTGAGTGTTGCTCCCGCCGTAGTAACCTGTGTAATTAACAGTTCTTGAACTATTACCAGGGTTCCAACCCTTGCCGCCTACCCAGTTATTCGTGCTGTTATTCCATTGTGATGCGTAGCGGCCACCGCCATGTAAAGTCATGGATGCGCTACCCGAATCTTTCCAGAATGAGTAGAAGAATCCGTTATTTGTACCAGTGGCTTTGTTGCTGAGGTTTTGCGCGTTGGCCCCTGTTGAAAGCAGGGTTGCGAGACCTAAAGCCACAAGGATTTTACCGAGCACACCGCAGATACGCATGAAAACCTTATTCAGTTTTCGATTGAGATATTTTTCTGAAATCATTATTAGAATCTCCTCTAGATATGTTGGAAGTTCACCCGCGCTGCGAGAAAAACACCCAGCCCGAAGGCTGGGAAAAAACCAGGACTACCGACAACGGATAACCTTGTGGGTAAGCACTGGTACAGCGGGGAAAACACGATTTGGTTTTAAAAAAACAAACTAGAAACAGCTGTAAAATTTTTATTATTACTTGTCGACCGACAGTTTTTTATTGACACAGAATCCGCAACAAAACTAACAGGTGACGGAGCTCTAGGACTAAGGTAGCGAAATGTGTAATGGGTAGTGCGTATTTTTGGAAGGCTTTCATAAAGCTGTAAAAATTTGCGTAGCTTCTGTAATTATTTGCTGATATTTGGCGGAGAAAAAATCTCTTTTGTGACGTAGTATCCAGGAAGGTTAGCTGTGGTTTGCAAACGAGGATAATGATTTTAATTAAAGCTTCATCAATCTAAGCGACCATGACTTAGTGCTTAACGACTTACCACAGGTACCAAGTACCCAAACGCACGATTCTTGGAAGAGATTTACAAAATACGGCCAGACAGGAAATTTCCTTCCGTTTTCTAAAGGCAAATCCAAATAAATCCTGTATATTGCAGCGCTATTTTTAACCCCAGCTTATATTGAGAGCGCCATGACTGACTTAAACCTTTACAGAAACATTGGTATCTTCGCCCACGTAGATGCCGGCAAAACCACCACTACCGAGCGTATCCTTAAACTGACCGGTAGAATCCACAAGATCGGTGAGGTTCACGAAGGTGAATCCACTACCGACTTCATGGTACAAGAAGCCGAGCGCGGTATTACCATTCAGTCAGCAGCCGTGAGCTGTTTCTGGAAAGGCACGCGTTTTAACGTTATTGATACCCCCGGACACGTTGACTTCACTGTAGAAGTGTATCGTTCATTGAAAGTACTCGATGGCGGTATCGGCGTATTCTGTGGTTCTGGCGGTGTAGAGCCGCAATCAGAAACCAACTGGCGCTATGCGAACGACTCAAAAGTAGCTCGTTTGATTTTCGTAAACAAACTTGACCGTATCGGCGCAGACTTCTTGAAAGTAACTGCGCAAGTGAAAAAAGTATTGGGCGCCAACCCGCTGGTCATGACTTTGCCAATCGGAATTGAAGATGATTTCGTAGGCGTTGTCGATTTATTAAGCCGTAAAGCTTACATTTGGGATGCGACTGGCCAACCAGAAAACTACAAAATCACCGACATTCCAGCCAATATGGTTGACGATGTTGAAATGTACCGCGACCAAATGATCGAATCGGCTGTTGAGATGGATGACGATTTGTTAATGGCGTACATGGAAGGTGAACAACCCTCTATTGAAGATGTAAAGCGTTGCATTCGTAAAGGTACTCGCGAACTAGCCTTCTTCCCAACTTACTGTGGTTCTGCGTTTAAAAATAAAGGTATGCAATTGTTGTTAGATGCAGTTGTTGATTATTTGCCAGCTCCACACGAAGTTAACCCACAGCCTTTGACTGACGAAGAAGGTAAGCCAAACGGTAAATTTGCAATCGTTTCTGCTGATGAGCCATTCCGCGCTTTGGCATTCAAAATCATGGATGACCGTTTTGGTGCCCTAACGTTCGTACGTATTTACTCAGGTAAGTTGGACAAGGGTGACACCATCCTTAACTCATTTACCGGTAAATCCGAGCGTGTTGGCCGTATGGTTGAGATGCAGGCGAATGACCGCAATGAGTTGAGCCATGCCGAAGCGGGCGACATTATCGCTATTGTAGGCATGAAGAATGTGCAAACCGGCCACACACTGTGTGATCCAAAACATGAATGTACTCTTGAAGCAATGGTATTCCCTGAGCCAGTAATCTCCATTTCTGTTGCGCCGAAAGACAAAGGCTCTACCGAAAAAATGGGCGTAGCTATAGGTAAAATGGTTGCTGAAGATCCAACCTTCCGTGTTGAAACCGATATCGATTCAGGTGAAACCATTCTTCGCGGAATGGGTGAATTACACCTCGACATTAAAGTAGACATTCTGAAGCGTACTTACGGTGTTGAGCTACAAGTAGGCCAACCACAGGTTGCTTACCGTGAAACCATCACCCGTGAAATCGAAGACAGCTATACCCACAAGAAACAATCGGGTGGTTCTGGTCAATACGGTAAGATCGACTACACCATTAAACCGGGCGAGCCAAACACCGGCTTCGTTTTCACCAGCTCTTGTGTGGGTGGTAGCGTTCCTAAAGAATTCCATCCAGCTATTGAGAAAGGCTTCCGCTCAATGATGCCAACAGGCACCCTGGCCGGCTTCCCGGTATTGGACGTGGTAATCGACTTAAATGACGGTGCTTTCCACGCCGTCGACTCCTCGGCAATTGCGTTTGAAATCGCGGCTAAAGGCGCTTTCCGTCAATCTATACCTAAGGCCGGCCCGCAATTACTTGAGCCGATCATGAAGGTTGACGTGTATAGCCCAGAAGATCACGTAGGTGATGTTATTGGTGACTTGAACCGTCGCCGCGGCATGATTACCGGCCAAGAAGCGGGTGTAAGCGGTGTGCGCATTAAAGCAAATGTACCTCTTTCAGAAATGTTTGGTTACATCAGCACCTTGCGTACCATGACTTCAGGTCGCGGTCAGTTCTCTATGGAATTTTCTCACTACTCTGCGTGCCCGATGAACGTAGCTGAAGCGGTTATCGCTAAAGAGAAAGAAAAGAAAGCTGCCTTAGCTAAAGATAAATAAAAGGTTTGCTAACAAAAAAAGCCCTGACAGCGAAAGCTGCAGGGTTTTTTTTATACCTTAAAAACGAGAGTTCTACGTCAAACCTAGTTACAAACCTAGTTACAAATCTAGTTACGTACAAAGCACGCCCCTGCCCCAGCATTCCAGCCAGAAAATTAAAAGCTTCCGAGAGTACCTAGCCACTTAACAAATATTTTGCTTTTTACTTTCACCAACACAAGGAGAGTACAGACGAAGATTTTTTACATTTTGTAAAAAAATATTTCAATTCTGCACTTAGATCTTCCGCGCGTTGGATTTTTACTAACAAATTATGCGTACGCTAACGCACGGTTTTGGTTTTGTCATATTCATATTATGCAAAAACGTGGATAGGTATGATTGTCTCCGTATCGTTTGCTAACTTGACAAGTTTTAACGTCAAACTATGTGTAGTAACACTTCATTTTTTCTCATTTTTAAATATATTTTTTTGCAAAATAAATTTTTCCCCATCCATATTTTTCTATCTTTATAAAGGTGATTTATGAGCATCCTAACCAGAATCTTTAATAAAATATTTCCATCCGCGCGCGCTTCTGAAAATTCAGAAACTCCGAAGTCAGCACCCTCACCAACTTCTAATATAGGGACAACTGGAGCTAAGCAAACCAGCACCGTCCAGCTTACGCAAGTCGATGTAGAAAAGATTTTAAATGATATGGCGAAAAGTGCGGGTCAACCGCTGAACTGGCGCACGTCGATTGTGGATTTATTGAAACTCCTCAAGCTCGACAGTAGTTTGCAAGAACGTAAAGAGTTGGCAGCGGAACTTAACTACTCTGGTGACACTAATGACTCAGCGTCTATGAACATTTGGCTGCATAAACAAGTGATGAAAAAGCTAGCTGAAAACGGTGGTAAAGTGCCTGCGGATTTAGTGGCTTAATAATAGTTAAAGAACAACACCTATCATTTAATGGCGTTATTTTAAGAATCGGTATTTCAGTGCGATATGGTGAAATGCAGTAAGCTTTAAATGGAGAGGGAAAAGTTAACCTTCTGAAGAAAAAAGCAGCCGGCAGGTATCACCCGCCGGCTGCTTTTTTTGCTGCTTTTTTTACTAGGCCGCTATGAAAGCGGCGCTAGCAATCACGACCTTATCTATTCAAAAACACTTTAAAAATTTCTTCATTACTGTTGTTCGCGATACTGTCTTTGTCCCCGCTATTTGAGGTTGTTAACCATAGGTCGCCATCGATAGTGGGTTCAACTGTGCGCAACCTACCGTATGTACCTACAAATAACTGTTGCACATTGGTTAGGGAGTCGCCGCTGATCACTTCACGGTAAACACGATTTCCACGTAGGCAAGCAATGTAGAGCACGTCTCTAACAATAGCGATGCCGCTACAAGAAGCCAAGGCGGTGCTATAGGTTTGTTTCGGTGCGATAAAGCCAGGTGTTGCGCAGCCGCCACCTGACTGAGAGATAGTTCCTTCACATGCTGGCCAACCATAGTTACCACCTTTCACAACAAGATTTGTTTCATCTAACGAGCCATTACCAAATTCTTGTTGCCATAAACGACCTCTGGAATCAAATGCCAGGCCTTGTGGATTGCGATGACCGTAACTCCATACGTAGTTACTGTAAGGGTTATCCGAAGGTACGCTGCCATCCACATTCATGCGCAGAATTTTTCCATTCAAACTATTAATATTTTGCGCACTTTCTGCAGACTGAGCATCCCCCGTTGCAACGTAGAGTTTGCCATCCGGACCAAATCTTAAACGGCCACCGTTATGGTATTTGTTGCGACCAATGCCGGTGAGCAATACTTGATGAGTTGAAGGAACCAATGCACCGTCTCTGTACTGGATGCGTACTACCCGGTTGTCGGTTGGGCTAGTGTGGTGAATGTATAGCCACGGGTCAGTTGCAGGGAATTGTGGAGTAATCGCCAAACCTAGCAGGCCACCTTCGCCATCAGTATTTTGAACATTAGGCACAGAACCTATTGATCTCTTAACTCCGTTGGCCACATCAAGTAGAACGATATCATGAGCATCCCGCCGACTATAAAAGATCGAGCCATCAGGCAGAGTTACCAAGCCCCATGGAATATCAGTGTCGGTAGTGACCTGATCGACCGAACAAACAGGAGTGGAGCAAACACTACCAGTGGTAACCGATATATTAGCAGTGCGAGCGGAAACATTTTGCTGGGCATCACGGGCAGCGACAGAATATAAATATGCAGTGTTCGCCGTTAAACCTGAATCCGTATAGGTCAGGTCAGGTGTCGAGCTTATCTTCACGTTATTGCGATACACATCATAAGCGGTGACACGGATGTTATCGGTTGAGGCCGACCAGGTTAAGGTGGCAGAGGTTCCAGTCGCGGTACCCTTAAGATTCGTAGGTGTTGTCGGTGGAATGGTGTCGGTCTGGCATTGAGGTACGCGAATTAGCAACGTGGGACTCGCTTGCGAAACATTACCTGCTGCATCAACGGCATTTACATAGAAGCCCCAATTAACCCCCGGCACCAGCGTGAGCGCTGCGCTTAGTGTAGTTCCAGCAACACGAGTCATGTGTTGGCCGTCATGATAGATATCGTAGGCTGTTACGCCAACATTATCGCTCGCTGCACTCCAGGACAAGGTGCCCGATGTACACGCAAGATTACTCATGCTTAAGTTAGACGGTGGTGTGGGTGCGACCGAATCAACTACGCTTACGCTACTAGCGATCTGACAAATTTTTCCAGTGCCTACAGCGGGGTCGCCAAAGGTACTGTTGTTACATCCGATTTGGCCAGTAGCTTCGCGATGGTTCCAACGAGTACCCGTACCATAGCGGACAAATTTTTTGCCGGTAAACGTGCAGGTTCCTCCTTCTCTGGCGCAGGTTGTCCACTGCGGTTCCGAGGTTTGACAACGTTTAAAAGTTCCAACAATAGGATCGCCAAAAGTCGCGTTGTTGCAGACGACAGAATTGAGATACAGGCCCTGATTCCATTTGGTACCTGCGCCATACCGCACGACCTTGGTACCGGTGAAGGTACAGGTGCTATTTTCGTTTGCGCAAGCGACCCATGAAGTCGTTTGGGCTTGCGCAAAAGCCGCGCCTAGCCCGAGCACTGCCGTTAGGCAGGGCATTCTTAAAAAATTTAACATATCGATTCTCCGAATTAGTAAAAGTATTTATAGTGTCTCCAAAAGGCAGCTGAATTGCCCTTGCTTAACGTCACTCAATCCGCCCTTTACGAGATAACCCTTCACAGTAACTAATTGTGTGCGATTGCTTTGAACCAAATATCCGAACCAAATACCGTGAACCAAAATGTCTAATGCTGTTCAACGTAAATATCTTATGTTTTTACAATTAGAAATGGGCTACCCGAGTCTAAACACAATTATTTTTAAATATGTGCGGTGGAATACCGCTATGAATAAATTGAAAAATCACCAAGTATTAGAGTTGTTTTCAACGCCAGCTCCAGTGATTAACTAATTGATAAAAGCCATTTAAAGCCTGCATAGATTGAACTATGCAGGCTTTTTTGTTTATAGTCGTAATGGTTGCACACACGAAAACTCAAATCTGGGACCCATTTGCTCTCATGTTAATGAACTATTGGCTCGTCACAGATAGCTATCCCGTTTTCTACTTAATGTTACACTCCACGTCCAATAATCCGTTGGACTGTGGAGAACGCGCAGAGCAACCGATTTTCATCATTCACCAACCACGTAGGAACTCATGGACATCTTTGTTTTAATTGGTTTGATTTTTTTGAACGGCCTATTCGCCATGTCTGAAATCGCCATAGTAACCGCTAAAAAATCTCGCTTGATGGTGCTGGCCTCAAAAGGCAATAGTTCCGCTCAAGCGGCTATCAACCTCGCTGAAGATCCCACGCAATTTTTATCGACCGTCCAAATTGGTATTACCTCCATTACCATCATGAATGGTATTTACGGCGAATCGATTTTGGCGGAGCCCTTTGCATTGTGGATGCAAACCCTCGGTGTGCCGATCGCACTTAGCGATAACGTTGCTACCGTTTTGGTTGTTATGGTGGTGACCTACTTATCAATCGTGGTCGGTGAATTGGTACCAAAAAGAATTGGTCAAGTTAGCGCAGAACGCATCGCGTGTTTCATGGCAAAGCCAATGCAAATTCTCGGTATAGTGACAAAACCTTTTGTATATTTATTATCTGGATCAACACGCACAGTGATGCGGGTATTAGGTTTTAACCAGCATAGAAATCAAAGTGTGACTGAAGAAGATATTCATGCAATGTTGGATGAAGGTTCAGATTCTGGAGTGATTGAACAACAGGAACACACCATGGTGAAAAATGTATTGCGGCTTGAAGCGCGATCGATTTCATCGTTAATGGTGCATCGCTCCGAAATTGTTTATCTCGATACAGCATTGAGTTTTGAAGAAAATTACCAACGTGTTACCCATTCTCCGCACTCACGTTTTCCGGTTTGTAATCGCAGCCACGATAATTTAATTGGCGTGATTGACTCGAAAGAATTACTGGCTCATGCCATTGGCAACCAAACTATCGATTTATCTTCTCTTGCCAAACCTTGCCATTTGGTACCCGAAAGCTTAACGGCGATGGAGCTGCTAAAAGTATTTCGTTCATCAAAAAGCAAAATGGTTTTTATCGTCGATGAATATGGAGACCTCAACGGTATAGTAACGTTACAAGATTTACTCGAAGCACTCACCGGCGAATTTATCAGTGACACTGACGACGATGCTTATATCATACGGCGCGACGACGGTTCGTTATTACTGGACGGTATGCTTTCTATTTTCGAACTGAAAGATGGTTTAGGCGTTCGCGATTTACCCGATGAAGGTAATTACCAAACTCTTAGTGGCCTAATTATGTTGTTGATGGGGAAAGTGCCCGCAACAGGCGACAAAGTTTCGATTCAAGGTTGGCAACTGGAAGTTATTGATATGGATGGCCGGAAAATTGATAAAGTGCTTGCCTATCAAATAGAAGAAACTTAATGCCGACAAAACGATGACTTTACTTCACTAATCGTTATTTGTTTACCACATCAAGGCCTATATGTCTTCCCCCGTTTTATACACCGACTTGTCCGGCTATTATGATTTGATGTGTGCCGACATCAACTATCAAGAGCAAAGTGAATATGTTCGCAGGGTTCATCAATTGTTTGGCAATCAGGGTAAACGCTATCTCGATTTAGCCTGTGGCACTGGGCCGCATGTTCAACATTTTATTGATTTCGGGTATCAAGCGAGCGGATTAGACATTAATCAACCGATGCTGAATATTGCACAACAGCGCTGCCCTGAAGCACAATTTTTGCTGCAAGACATGAGCAATTTTAAAATAACTGATTTTAAAAATCCTGATTTTAAAATGCCTGAGCAGTTCGATTTAATTACCTGCTTTTTGTACTCCATCCATTACAACAACGACATCAACAAATTGAAAGAGTGTATTGCCAGTACGCATGCCGCACTTAAACCAGGTGGTGTTTTTTGTTTTAACTCTGTCGATAAAAATACCATCGATAACAAAAAAGGAATTAAACACATTCTTGAACACAACAATTGCCATTTTATGTTTCAATCGGGCTGGCATTATTGCGGGCACGGAGATCAGCAAACGTTGCATCTTAATATTGAAAAAATAACGGTTGAACGCACGGAGTCCTGGCAAGATCAACATCAAATGGTGGCGGTAAGTTTTCAACACTTGCAAGAACTTTTGCAGCCCTATTTTGAAGTGCATATTTTTGAACATGTTTTTGACAAGATTGTGCCTTGGGGAAAATCTTCAGGAAATGCTATTTTTGTGGCGGTAAAAACTTAAGAAAACCTTATTTATTTCTGTTATTTGCCCGCATCGCGAGGGGCATTTACTTTTCTAGTCCCTCTCTAACTACCCCCCTTTTGTAATTTTATTAATTAATAATTTAAGCGACAAATCTGTATATTATGTGACCTACCCATAAATCTTTATAAGGGGCGATGAAAAATTGTTACCTTCCGTATCGGCTCTGTTTTTTTTGGCACCATTCCGGGAATAAAGTATTAACCAAATCACACAACAAATATTTATATGTAAACAAACTTTTGTGGATAAAAAATTTGCTGTTATATTGTTCAGGTTAAAATTTTATGAGTTTAAACAGCAGTTTCTGTTTTTCCTTAATCCTTTGGTGATTAACAAAAATCTGGTCCTGATCGAACCGGATGTTAAAAAAATAATGATAGCCGCGGTGTAAGTGCTCCTCAGCAACCGTAAGTAGTCAATCACCTAAGTAATTAAGTTACTGTGCAAAATTGATGGGGTTTGCTCACTTGGCAAGTTGCCACCTCAACGCTGCAGATAATCTCAACCAATCCGTCCCTAATTTAAATAACTAAACCGGAGATTGTTTATGTCCAAGATTCAAACACCTAGCGTAGGTTTTACGCTTAAATCAATGGCGACCGCTGCGGTATTATTCGCTAGCACCGGTGTTTTTGCAGCCGCAACAGGTGGCTTTGCAACAACTGATGGCGGCAACGTATCAGGCTCAAGGTCTTTCACAGCGGCTACTTATCCTGAAATTAACGCCATCATTGCCAATGCTCGCCTCGATGCAAACGGTGACAGGGTAATCGGCGGCGCATATCCTGTTGTGATCACCTACACAGGCAACGAAGACAATTTGATTGCACAAATTATCAGAGACCATACCGTGGATTCATCAGGTAATTGCCCAAATCCTCACTGGGCTGACGCCTATCGCGAAGTGCAAATTAAGGAATTTACTAAAGGTGTCACCATCATCGGCGCCAACGGCTCTTCAGCTAACTTCGGCATTACCCTGATTAATAGCGGTAATGTCGTTATTCGCAATATGAAAATAGGCGCACTGGGCGGCGCCAGTAGTGATGCGGACATGATTCGTATCGACTCCACCTCCAACGTGCTAATCGACCACAACGAATTGTTTGCAGTCAACAATGAGTGTAAGGGTTCGCCCGACGGGGACCTGACTTTTGAAAGCGCGATCGACATTAAGAAAAATGCGCACAACATCACCGTCTCTTATAACGTGATTCGCGACAGCAAAAAGGTTGGTTTAGATGGTTCAAGCAGCACCGATATTGCTGGCGGCCGTGAGATCACCTTTCATCACAATATCTATAAGAACGTGAGCGCTCGTTTGCCGTTACAACGTGGCGGCTGGACGCATATGTACAACAACCTTTATGACGGTATTACCAACTCGGGTATCAACGTGCGTCAGGCTGGTTATGCGCTGATCGAAAAGAACTGGTTCCAAAATGCGGTAAACCCAATTACTTGTCGCTACGACAGTAGTAACTGCGGCTGGTGGGATCTGCGCGACAATAACGTACGCAACCCGGGCGATTTCGCTACTTATAACATCACCTGGACAAGCGGCGGCACCATTGATGCCACCAATTGGATTACCACCGCGCCCTTCCCAATCTCGATTCCTTACAGCTATGCAGCGGTAAGTGCGCAATGCGTGAAAGACAAACTCGCTGACTACGCAGGTGTGGGCAAAAACAATGCTCAACTAAGCGGTGCTTGCGGCTCTAATAGTTCGTCCAGTATAAAATCTTCAAGCCGCTCATCCGTTGCTGTTCCAAGTTCTATCGCCAGTTCGAAAGCAAGCTTACCAACAAGCGCCGCAAGAAGTTCTGTTGCCAGCTCCAAAACTGCCAGTATTGCCAGCAGCATTGCGAGTGGCCGGCAATGTAACTGGTACGGAAGCCTCGTCCCGTTATGTGTAACCACGACCAATGGGTGGGGCTATGAGAACAACAGAAGCTGCGTTGCTGTGGCTACTTGTTCAGCACAACCTGCGCCTTATGGGATTGTAGGCGGGGCGAGCAGTGTTGCAGCCAGCTCTCTAGCTAAATCGAGTGTGCCTAAATCAAGTGTTCCTGCGAGTTCCAAACCAGCGACGAGTTCGACCAGATCAAGCGTCAGTTCAACCAATTCCGGCCCAGTGTTAAGCGGCACAGGTGACTATCCAAGTGGTTTCTCCAAGTGCGCTGATCTGGGCGAAACCTGCACCGTTTCATCAGGTGATGGCTGGGTTGCTTTTGGTCGCAAAGGTAAATGGGTAACCAAGCGCGTGTCTGTTCCAGGCTCTATTGCTTGTACTATCGCGGCTTTCGGGTCCGACCCAGTTGGCAATCCAAACAAGTGTTCTTATAGGCGTTAACTTGAGTTGGGTAAAGCGGCATTAAGCCGCTTTACATTTTTTCCCCGACCAACTTCCCAACAAAATATATTTACTGCCAAACTTGATTGTAGTTTTAACTATACGTAAGTGTTGTGATCAACAAGCTTTGAAAACAATTGTTATTCTTCGGATTACCCCCTACCCTTCAACCCATAAAATTCAAAACCAATTTGTTCATAATCCGCTATCCAAAACTGGCATGTACTTTTTAAAAAAATGAATATTAATCCTCTTCCTATTTTGTACACTTTCCGTCGCTGTCCATATGCCATGCGGGCGCGAATGGCCATTCACGCAGCGAACATCAAGGTGCAACAAATAGAGGTCTCACTAAAGAACAAACCACAAAGCTTAATAGATTATTCGCCCAAGGCGACAGTGCCCGTAGTCGTAACACCAAATGGTGAAGTGATTGAAGAAAGTCGTGACATCATGATGTGGGCCTTGCATCAAAACGATCCTGATAATTGGTTATTGCAAAACGATGCATTAAAACAGCAACAAATGATGCAACTCGTTGACACCTGCGATACAAAGTTCAAACCCTTATTAGATCGTTATAAATATTTTGAGCGCTATCCTGATCATTCGCAGGCCGACTATCGTGCCGAGGCTGAAGTTTTTTTAAAACATTTAGATACTATATTATCCACGCATGCCTTTTTAATGGACGAGAATATGCGTTTTGCGGATGCAGCTATTTTCCCGTTTATTCGACAATTTGCCGGCGTTGACAAGATATGGTTTGCTGAAAGCTTCTACAAAAACTTACAGCGCTGGCTAGATGTGTGTATCAACACAAATTTGTTTAAGGCTGTGATGGAAAAGTAAGCAGTGAGGTAATTCATAAGGAGTTATATGAAGCCTGAAGCGAAGGGATTCTTTAAAATTTACTTAAAATCTAAACTAACAGAGATTGATACAAAAATGCTAATTGTTAGCTTAGATTAAACTAGTAAAAATTATTTTTGAAAATATGTTTTTACTTTTGCGACCATTTGATTATTGGTTAAATTATCGACGGTTTCACACGCAACAATTCGATCAGCAAAACCCTTACTCTCAAGGCGCTTTTTGAACTCGCCTTTTGCCTCACCCGGGCCAAAAATTAAAATGGATGTAGCATCTTTAATGTGAGGAATCACCTCATCATAATATTGGTTTAGACGATTAACATGGCGCCTTTCACGCTGATCTTCCGAGGGACTTTCACCTTCTGTTGCATGCTCTGAATAGCGCACATGTTTTTCACTTGAGGACTTAGCATCATCGTTATTGGCGTCATTAAACAGCACAAATGCTTCTTTGTGGTCAATCCACACCCCTACTTCTTGTTTTATCGCATGTTGATTGTTCATGGTTGTTCTCGCCGTTAGTTAAACATATATTCTATACACACCGACAATTGGGTTCTGTACGCAAACACACTTACCTGCTTCTTAGCCCTCATGAAATAGCCCTCGTATCGGGTGCAAGGCATTAACACCAGCCAGAAATAATCTACACAAACGTTAAAAAATAATAGAGCAATATTCATGGAGTAAAAGGCAAACATCTATGCCTTAAACTCTTATTACTATCAATCTTATATTTGCTATTATGCGCAGACTTGTTAACCATTTCATTCCATTGCCATCGATTATTTAAATTTGCAATGGTATTTACCGGGCTCGACAATATTCAAGAGCATCTTGAAAACCCTTTCGACCAAATTGGCGAAGATGATATTAAAATAAATCCCGAAAAATTTATACAAACACTGGAAAGTAAAATGGTAGATTGAGCTAATTTTAACAATTTTAGATGCATCGAGAAACTAATGGCAACTACACAAACTAAGGGTCACATACTGCTGCTATTCATTACCTTATTTTGTTTAACGGTATCTGGATAAATCCTTATGATCGCGTGACCTGGGTTTTGCGTGATTGAAGCATGTGGCATTATTTCTAGAAAAAACAATAAATTTTTAGGCATTTGATTAAAAGGTTACCCTCACATGAAAAAAAATCTATTTATTATTTCAACTCTTTCCGTACTATTATTGAGTTTGTTGGGTTGCTCAGGAAGTATAAGTACTAAATCAGACAAAACAAACGCTGCCATTATTGATGGCGCGAATACATCCCCAGTCAGCACGGCCTCCTCAACAAATAATACATCCTCCGCGCCCACAACAATTTCACACACATTCACTGGAACCAATTCTCGCTTGATTGGCCGCTTTGATCGCAATACCAATGGCCAGGCAAAATTTACCTGGCCGGATTCCGCTATTGAATTTCGCTTTAAGGGTTCAAAAGCCACCATCAGTATTGCAAGTCAAACCCAAGTGCGCTTCGCAGTGACTGTAGATGGTGATACACGTGATTTGTGGACCAAAGCAGGAAGCCATAGTTATACGCTCGCCTCAAACCTCACCGAGGGAATTCACACAGTGCGGTTAACACGCGTAAATGAATCAACTGCTGGCATGACAAACTTTATTAGCGACCCACAAGTCAATGGAACGCTATTAACACCACCGCAAGCGCCGCAAAAACGTTTACTAGTCATAGGCGATTCCATTACGGCGGGTTATGGCGTTGAAGG
>JANPKH010000044.1:0-5758 GCA_031425935.1 Gammaproteobacteria bacterium
TTTTTCATCATTTTGAAAGAACATAATTTTATTGACTCAGAGTAAGTTCTATATATGAGTGTTTATTCCCTCGGAAGGGCGGCGCAATTGTGAAGAAACTGAATTCCATAAGGGTTGCAGTGGTCACCAATATTCCTACCCCGTATCGGCGCCCGGTGTATGAAATTTTGGCAGCTATGCCAGATATAACACTTAAAGTTATTTATTGCAGTGAACGTGAACCTGACCGTGAATGGGATTTAAAATCCACAGCTTATGAAGCGAAATACCTCAATGAGCGTTTTTATACCCGTGGTGATAAATTTGTCCATGCAAACCCCGAGGTCTTCGGTGCGTTGCGCAGCTTCAAGCCAGATGTGGTTATAGGTACGGGTTTCAACCCAACTCACATATTTGCGTTTTTTTACGCGAAAATGTTTGGTTGCGCCTTTGTGCCTATGACTGATGGCACTCTGGAATCAGAGCGTAGTTTGTCTTCTGTGCATCGCTGGGTAAGACGCAGAATATATCGTGATTCTAAAGCGTTTATTGCAGCTAGCGATGGCGGGTTTGATTTATACGATTCTTATGCTGTTAAACCTACAGCCATTTTTAAATCGCATTTGTGTACGAATAACGCAGCATTTGAAGTTGAGCCTGAGGCGCAAAAAAAGTACGATCTAATTTTTTCAGGGCGTTTTGGCGAATTAAAAAATCCTCTTTTTGTACTTGAGGTAGCAAGAGCTGCCGCACTGCAAGTAGGGCGCAAACTCAGCTTGGCATTTTTGGGAGCAGGGCCCCTGGAAAGTGAAATGCGTGCAGTGGCAAACCAACAAACGGAATGGGTGGAAACATATTTTTTAGGGTTTGCAAAACAGGCAGAGTTGCCTGCTCTTTATAAAACTGCGCGAGTCATGTTGTTTCCCACACTCGCAGATGTATGGGGCGTAGTAGCCAATGAATCACTTGCTGCCGGGGTACCGGTTATAGTCTCACCTATTGCGGGATGTGTACCGGAATTAGTTCGTCATCAATTAAGTGGATTGGTAGTTTCGCTTGAAATACAGCTGTGGGTTAACGCGGTAGCAAGGCTTCTGAGTGATCCGCTTTTGTGTCAACAAATGGGGGAGGCAGGACGCAACATTGTTAAAAATTACACTTATGCTCATGCTGCACAGGGAATTGCTGATGCGGTGCGGTTGGCGGTGGGGCACGCAGTTGAGCGCTGCCCTGAAAACAATCGTGCATGTTAATTCGCGTTAATAGCGTCCGTATAAATTTCCGTCAGCATCTGTAAATTTATTTCAGGATTATATTTGTTAGCGAAAGCAGCGCGCGCATTGTTAGACATAATTGATAATCCCGATGCATCATTCCACATTGCATGCATGCATTCAGCCAATGACTCTGCTGAACCAAACGTAAATTTTCTGCCCGTAATATTTTCTTCTATTATTTCGTTCAAGGCGCCGATTTTCGACCCTAATACTGGCTTACCACAAGCATAAGCTTCGGCAACTGTTACGGGAAATCCTTCATAACATTCAGACGGTAGCACCAGGAAGCGTGAGTTTTTTAGCATTGAAATTACGGTGTCTTTATTTTGATACCCTAAAAATTCAATGTTCAAATCATACTGAATACAGACCGATTCTAATTGATGCCTCAGTTCACCATCACCCAATATTTTTAGTGGGATATGCCTTGTTTTTTTGCAAGCTTCAATAAGTGTGACTACGCCTTTTTCCTGGGTAAGGCGGCCTACATAGAGCATGTAGTCACCAATTACAGTACTTGCATCGCCTATATCGCCTACGAAGTTAGGTTTAACAGAAATTTTATTATGTGGGAGTCCTCCTGCTATAAAACGAGTTTTCCCGAATTCTGTTAAAGCAATATAGCGATCTACATTATTAGAAAAATTACCGGTTACGCGATTAAAAGCAATCATCGTTGCCATAGGCAATGTTGCCATAAATGAATTTCGATAGCATTTGTGGATTAATGATGACAGCAAAGAACTGTCTATACATTTTTCACAGGGTTTGTTATTTCTTTGCAACAACCCTGCAGGGCAGATGTATCTAAAATTATGTAGAGTTTGCACAACGGGAACCCCCAGCTTCTTACAGGCTGCATAGGCACTTGTGGAAATCTGTGGGAAAATATTGTGAAAATGTGCAATATCAGGCTTATGACTTTTAATAATATCTGTAATTTCGCGAAATGCTTGTGCCGACCAAATAAATTCAGCGCCTGCGGCAAGTTTTTTTAAGGTGCTGTTGTTGTCCAAATTGTCATTATACTTTTCGTATGTGATGACTTCACAGCCATTATCTTCAAGCAGTTTTTTTTCATTACGATAAACTGAATCTTCGCCACTGGGTGCAGATGAACGATAAAAACAATGAACTAATAAAACACGCATAGGTTATGACGCTGTATAGAAAATATTATTACGCTATATAGAAAAATTTATTTCACTTTTTGGGCAAGGGAGATGCATTGCTTTATGCCTGAACAAAATGAATTTGCCATGTATTCGATATTAAATGTCTGTTTGTGTTTTTTACAGTTATCTATAATAGATGTCATTTTTTTCGTATTATTCAGTAATTCGATAACTGTTCTACAATATTCTGTTATTGCCAATGAAGAAATACATAGTCCGGTTTTATATTCCTCTATGTATTCAATTTCTGGGCCATGAAATTTAAGTTCACGTACTATTATTGGTTTTTCGGCCACAATGGCATCTATCGCTACTAAACCCACTAAACCAGGCATCAATATACAGTCAGCACATTTAAAAGCGAGTGCTTTTTCCTTGCCATACAGGCTACCAAGATGAATTATCCAAGGATTGGTTTCTGCATAATTTTCCACAACGGGTTGTTCGGGGCCGATACCAAGTAATAGTAAGGAAAAATTCGGCAGAGTTTCCTTAATTATTAAGGCAGATTTTAATAGAAAGTCTATTTCTTTCGCTTTCGTTAAACCTCCACAATATAGCGCTGTATGCCCCGCTGTTAAATTGTATTTCTCAGTAAAAGCAATAACTTGTTCATTTGAAGTGGCTGTTAAATCAGCTACAAATTGCCGCGTATCGATAGTATTTCGCAAAGTGGTAATTTTATCTAAAGCAATGCCTTGCGCTGTTAGATAATTAGTTGTTCCAAGCGTGTAAGAGAACCACCAATCAGTTTTTTTAAGCAGTAATAGTTTTATCTGTTCAGAAAATGAATGTTGATTTTTTGATTGATGATTGTAGCCATGTCCCCAATAAGCTATTTTATAGTTAAACAGCGGCTTAAGCAGGAAAAGAAAATAATTCAGTAGTAGGCTATTTGCTTGCTCTACAACAACAAGATCTGACCGAATTAATTTAATAAATATATTTAGCTGCAATACAAAGGTTAACTGGCCTAGTTTAAGGTATAGATTTTTGTATTGTTGAGCCCAGGAACGTTGGATTTTTATAGTAGCAGGTGTGGTGCCTTTCATCTCCTGGCCATAAAGCAATAAAAAATCAATGTGATCATTTGCTAAAATACGCTGAATTTCCTCAAATAGCGCAACTCTATATTCAGGCAAAACGCGTTGGACAATCGTTACCTTCATACTTTTTCGCTTGTAGAGAATTTATTTATAAAATTAAAGTTACCAAAATTTAATTTACCACATGCTGCCTTATGTCTTAAAAATGCAAAAAAATAGCAACCGTTATTCTAGTGCGTCGGCATTACCAAAATATTACAAAGATTGTTTAACCCCTATGTGCGCTTTCAACCAATCCGGTTAACCTTCAATACCTTGTCAGCATTACTAACGGTGCACAAATAAAGAATACTGTTTGATTCAAAACCTTATGAGGCATGGATGCCGATTAGAGCCTATAGGGATATATTCACGGCGTGTTTTGAATTGAACAGTATTCTTTACTACGAGCTCATTAGTAAGTTAGGGAAATATATAAATAGGGAATATATAAAGTTGGGAAATATGTAAATTACGCTCAACGGTCATAATTATGTAAAGAAATCACTCTTATAATCCCCATTAATTTAAAACTATGATGTGGAACGGCGCATGGCTATCTTAAACCCATTCATGGGTTACCCTATCAATGCATTACCGCTGAATCAACTTATGGCACTTTGTGCCGAGCGGATTCAATCGCCCGTTGAAGAAAATATGGTATTTTCGTGTGCTAATCCGCATTCATTAGCTATTGCTGAATCTCATGGCGATTTCAGGGCCGCGTTGAAGAATGCGGATATTCTTGTTACTGATGGTGTTGGGCTATCTGTTGTGGGTAATATTCTTGGGGAAAATGTTGGCCCGAGAATTACTGGTGGTGATTTTTTTTCTGCGTTGATGGAGCAACAAAATTCACTCGCTTCATCACGTAGAACCAGAGTTTATTTTTTTGGTTCCAGTCCGCAAGTATTGCAGTTGATGAAAAATAATCTTGAAGCCTGTTATCCTAGTGTAGATATTTGTGGCTATACCTCGCCACCTTATGGCGCCTGGTCTGAAGCAGAGAATGAAGCCTTTATCACACAAATTAATGCTGCCAAACCTGATATTTTGTGGGTGGGCATGACCGCACCCAAGCAAGAATTATGGACGGCAAATAACAGAGATAAATTGAGTGTTCCAATAATTGGTAACATTGGTGCTGTATTTGATTTTTGTGCAGGAACTTACGAACGAGCTCCAGAGTGGGCTAGAAAAGGTGGCGTAGAGTGGTTAGTTCGTCTATGGAAGGAACCAAAACGTATGTGGAGAAGGAATTTTATTTCTCCAATGATTTTTGTTGTAGCTGCAGTGCGCTTTAAATTAACAAAAAAGGAAATGCTAACACCCTAATAAAGATACATTTTTGTCTACTAAGCAATCCCTTATAAAATTCTCGACTACTGCAATAAAACTTATTTACCTGAATGCTATCCGCGACTTTCACTATATGAAGTACAAGATTCAAAGTACAACCGTCATCAAAAAGTCATAATTCTGTAACCATTGTTTTCCTATAATTCTGCATTATTTTTTTGTCCTGCTACTGTCCTACTAAGTAGTTGGCATTCAAATTGGCGCGTTAATTATTTATAGCTTCCCTCGGAAGAACCAATTTTTACAACGCTCGTTATTCCTAAAATTAAATATTTAATTCTATTCTTTTGCAATTATTTTCTGGGTAGTTAAACATGACAAGCAAGCGGGCGCTTATTACGGGAATTACGGGGCAAGATGGCTCGTACCTGGCTGAATTTTTGTTGAAAAAAGGCTATGAAGTACATGGGATCAAAAGAAGATCGGCCTCTTTTAATACGCAGTTAATTGATCATCTTTATCAGGACCGTCATGAAACTGGAGTGAAGTTTTTTCTTCACTATGGCGACCTTACTGACACATCAAATATTGTGCGTTTGGTACAAAATATTCAACCGGATGAAATTTATAATTTGGGCGCAATGAGCCATGTAGCTGTGTCTTTCGAATCGCCTGAATACACGGCTGATGTCGATGGCATGGGAGCTCTACGTATACTTGAAGCTATACGTCTTTTAGGTTTGGAAAAGAAAACCAAGTTTTATCAGGCATCTACATCTGAACTTTATGGCCTTGTTCAAGAAGTTCCGCAGAAGGAAACTACACCGTTTTATCCTCGCTCACCCTACGCTGTTGCAAAAATGTATGCCTATTGGATAACGGTTAATTACCGCGAAGCTTATGGTATCTATGCATGCAATGGTATTTTGTTCAATCACGAATC
>JANPKH010000045.1:0-1906 GCA_031425935.1 Gammaproteobacteria bacterium
CTGTGGCCCCAGTCGTTTGCGAACTGGCGGCCAAGAGTCACCCGACGCTTGGCTAATCAACCAGTCGCGCTTCTCGCACGCTAGCGTCGTGCCTGCAGTCCGACAGCCACGGTAAATTCTCCGCGGTTGTCGCCGAGGTGATCGTCGTTCACGGAGAGATACAGACGGCCCGCCACCGGTGCGGTGATGCTCGTCCGGCTGCCAATGAACAGCGGCGAGGAGTAATCCCCAATGCGCGCGATCAGCGCACCCGCCACCTGATTGAGGATCGGCGCGTCCGGCGCCTTGCGCCCCGAATTGGCGCCTGCCGGCGTCGCGATGTCAGAGGCGTTGTCGCTCATCTGGATCTGGCCTTGCGCATTGAACGTGATCACATCGCCGGCCCGCACCGTGATGCCAGTGTCGTTCCAGCGCAGTTGTGAGTTCACGCGCACCGTCTGTGTCCCTGCTGGTGCATTCTGCTTCCCAGCGGCGGAGTCCGGCGAGCCTCCAGCCGAATTGAACTCGGCCTGCGAGATGCGTCCGTCGCGATTGGTGTCGCGACTGCTGAAGCTGACATTCGACCAATGCCACTCGTTCCGGTCGATGTTGCCATCACGGTTGTAATCCAGTCCCGCGAACTCGTCGTAGGTGTCGAAGCTTTCCTGCGCGCCGACCACTTCATAGCGGCTCAGAATGTTGTCGCCATTGGTGTCGAGCCGGCGGAATTCAGCCACGCTGCCGTGCCACTCGGCGCGCTCGACCCGGCCATTGTTGTTGAGGTCGAGATCGTCAAAGCTGTCTTCACGGTCATCATCCTCTTCGCCCTCGCCGAGAAACTCTGCCTTGCTCAGAGAGCCGTCGCGATTGTCATCGACGCGACGGAAAGTCTCCGTATCGAAGTGCCATTCGTTAGCGGTAATGCGGTTATCCCGATTGTGATCGAGTGCTGTGAATCCGGCCTGGGTCCAGTTGACGTAGCGTTCATAGCGGCCCGGCATGTGATCGGGCTCGACGGTGGCAGTGCGGCGCCCACCAACACGCACTTCGGGCCCCGACAACTGATCGTCGTCGTTCCAGTCGTGCACATCAAAGGATCGATCTGATCCATTCCACTCGGCACGTGTGATGATGCCGTCGCGGTTGTCGTCCATCTCCTGAAAGCGGATGCGCGACCCTGCGCGACCCTGGGCCTCAACCGTGGTGACGACGGGCGATGAGGCCAGGCCCGCGCAAACGAGCGCCGCGACCGATGACGTCAACACCAAAGTACGAGTACGCATAAGAATCCCTCCGAATGAAGGGATTGCATAAGGTGTACCGAAGTAACAGTCCTGAAAGGAGAGCGATGGCGGGAAATGACGAGCAGCTCAGCGATAGCCGCTCCTCACTTTGCGTGTCGAGTTGCTTATTTCTTCTTAGCGCCGATCCGCTTGGCGATGTCGCTCACGACACGCTCCCAGACTTTTAGTGCGTTGTCGTAACGCTCGGCCGCCGGTGTGTCGTTCTTGATCTGCACGTCGAGGCCGAAATCTTTCGGCTGTGGCATCGGCGGCAAGTGGACTACAACGCGATCGCTTCCCATAGGGTGATCCTATCAGTCCGCGACACGTCCGCGCGGATTGTCGTCGTCGGTGCGCACGGGATCGAGGTGCCCCTCCGTCGGACGGGAGCGGCGCTCACTTTCGTCCGACTGGACGCCGTCGTGGCCTTGTAGCGGCATTTCCTCGCCGGTACGGCCTACGATATCGGCTGAATTGGTGTCCCCGGGCAGTTCCACATTGCTGTCGCGGAGGTCATCCTTTGGGTTTTGGCCTGCCATAGCTCAACCTTTGGCTCGATCTCGAGCAGTGCCTGTGCCCATGGCTTTGGTCGGGCTTTGATCGTCGGCATCGGTGCCCGCGGTGTCGATATCCTGATCGCCGGA
>JANPKH010000046.1:0-4659 GCA_031425935.1 Gammaproteobacteria bacterium
GGTAAATTTGCAAGGCTGGAAAGCACCTTCATTTGCCCAAATTCCCCTCGCTAAACCCTTGGATGTTTCCCTGCGTTTATTTATTCCAGCGTCCTACTCTGCCGACACAGGTCTTGGTGTAAAACTTTTCGGAAAAGATAGTGTTTGGGCTTGGATTGATGGCCCTGCGTCATCATTGGCGAGTGCGGCCGGTACTTGGACAACTGTAAAAATGCGCGTGGACTTCAGTGCAGTGACACCACCCTTTAATGCTTTTGGTATTCAGTTTTATGGCCTCACCGGCGCTAAGACTGATCCTATTTTAATCGACAGCATTGAAATTTCTGATCCAAGTAAAACCAACACCAAAATCGTTAACGCGATGCAGTTGGGTAGTTCATTCAGTGAAAGCTTAGATTCTTACTCAGTAATTTGGGACAAAATGGCTTCTGTAGCGTTAGTAGACGGTGCTTTGGAAATCACTAATACCAACACGAGCGGCTCTGCAGATGTAGCGGTAGGTAAAGGAGACATCGCTAGCAAGATAATCAATTTAAAAGGTCCAGTTACTGTGAAAATTAAAGTATTTGTACCTGAGAGTTTTGCTGGCTCAGATTTCTATTTCCAAACCAACATGCAGGACTCTGCCTATAAAGATTTTATCGTGCAGTGGACAATTGATAAATTTACTCCGGGTGCATGGAATGACTTTGAATTTACTGAAGATACATTCCCTACTGGCTTCAACAGGAACGGCGGTTTAGTCAACTTTGTTATGCAGTTTGGTGGCAATGTTAACGGCACGATTAAAGTTGACGATGTACAAATTTGGGGAAATGTCGAAATAGAAGATGCTCAACCAATTCTAACTGTGGACTTTGACTCCCAAGCCGATGCTGACCAGTTTGTATTCGACAGCGCATCAGGCGGTTTAAGTGAAAGCGTTCTGAATGCAGCGAATTCTAAATATTGGGGCAATTCAACGCTGCCATTTGGATGGATTGCGAATAGCTGGATCGGTGCTGGCGGTTACGATATTTCTGAATCTGAAAGCACAGTAGATCTCACTGAGCGTGGAGAAGAAATTGTTAATAGTGAATTTGGTATAGCGAACACAACCGTACCTATTATTTTTGTTAACCCATAAATAATATTTTCTTCTTTAGTTTTTATTTGTAACAAAGTAGGCCATCGAAAGATGGCCTACTTTATTTTATTCCTGCAAGTAATCGCGTAGCGCAGCGATCAAACGCTTATCCGATATTTCTAGTTGGCGCGCAGATAAAGCCAACTGCTCTAACTGCGGACGCAAACGCTCGAGTCGAGTTGATTCGGTTTCGCTGGTCAATTGTGTGTTGGCAATTTGCATGGGTTTGCCACGCTGTCGCACTAACACACCCTCTGCCTCAAGCAAGCTGTAAGCTTTGGAAATGGTCATAGCATTTACGGCATGCTCGAGCGCAAGTTCTCTTACGGAAGGCAATTCGTCGTTAGGTTTTAATTGCCCGCCAGCAATTAAACGCCGCACCTGGTCTGCGAGCTGGCGATAAATAGGCGTGCCGGATTGCGGATTTAAAATAAACATTAGCTTTTTACCCGCAAAAAATTAATGTTTAAACAGCATTTTTTTGCCCAATGTCGTAGCAATATAACGCCGCCAAATAACGCAATGATACATACAAGCACAAATGGAAACAGCTCAAGTTTGTGATCCGCCCAAGAAAAATATAATGGGATGACTATCGCCGTACTAACCAACATAACTCCCATATTCATCCCTAGTACCCAGCTGTAATGAGCAAGGGTCTTGCAATAAATGACTATGCTTAAATAGAAATTAAAGGCTAGCAAAGCAAGAGCAAACGTAATTAATGAAAGTGTTAAAAAAACATCACTTACCATTCCTGCAACAAAATTTGGAGTTGTTAAATGTATAATAGCTAAAGGAATGATTACAGATAGACTCCATGGATAATAGAATTTCTCAAGAGATGACAATAACGAACTACGGGATTCAGAATAAAACATCCATACTTTATGTAAGTTACGAAACAATACGCCATGAAAGGCAAAACTCGATGAGATATAAGCAATGAAAAAATATATATCTGCCTGACGGATTAGCCCATCAATAGCTGAAGAACCTAACAGTGCCCGATAAAGCGCTAGAAATAACAAGGTTAAAACTAATCCTGACATCGCGCTTTTCATCCGCGCTAGCCAACCATCAGCGCTGCCAAACAACAACGTACCTAAAAGTGTTTGTGGCCGGATTTTCACAAATCTAAATATGCCTTGATGCCAAAATGATTGAACTTCTTGCTGATTTTTTAACGCATCGTCTATTGTCATGCCAAATATACTTTTATGTAATTTTGCGGGTCTCCAAGTTAACCAGCAGCGAAAAAAAACACTCCAACACATAATCAAACCACTTAAAATAATCAGCGTATCTATTTTTACAAGCCACGCGAATGCATTCGGTAACATTACAAAAATCATATACAGAAATCCCTGCGCCCGATTCCAGCGTAAAGCAAGAAATAAGTTGCCAATAGTAAAAGCTGATGCCATTAGAAATACGGCTAAAAAAAACTGAAAGCCTTGTTTGGAACTTTCCAGTGAAAAAATTAACGTAACCGCAATTGAAATAAGCACGCTAAAAATAAAGTAGATAACCCCTGATTGTTGTCGCAACCCCGGCAATATGCCAAATTGTTTACTGCTATTCAGTGATAACAGTTGATTCGGCAGGGCAATAAAATTCATGGCCATATTGGTCATAATTAATATTCCGCCAAAAATTGCACATAATGGGTTGTGCCATTTTAAATGGATAATTAAACCTATCAATACTAAAGCGGCACCTAGCTTTACCATCCCTCTTAGCCAGGCATGGGGAAATAGCAGTACCTTTATTAATACCCAAAAACGTTGCATTGAAGTTTTCATCATGAATTTAACTCCAGAAAAATATCTTCCAGCGATAAAAATTCTACTTGCACACGCGCATTAAATTGCTGTTCTATTTTTTCTTGCAATTCAGGCTGCCAATGTTTCACTGTTACAACCGCCTGTTTGCCTTGAATGCGTTTGTTAATGGTATTAGGTAGTTGCAAATCCTTAGGTAAATTTTCGTCCGCATAAAGTGTGATGCGTGCAATGGACTCTTTTAATTCATCCAATCCGCCTTGATAACTCAGTTCACCGTTTTGCAACATCCACACCTGGTTTGCAATGCGCTCCATGTCGCTAACAATGTGTGATGAAAATACGATGGCACGTTTTGCATCGACAGCTATGTCTATCAATTGCTGTAAAAATTGGCGACGCGCAACTGGGTCCAGGCTAGCGACTGGTTCATCTAAAATAAGTAATTCAGGTTCGTGTGCCATGGCCAATAAAATCGACAACTTCTGTTGTTGTCCTACCGACATTTTTCCCACATTCAGATCCATTGGAATTAACCATTCGAAGACTAATTTATCGACGAGCTCTTGATTCCATTTTGTGCGGAAGGCTTTAAATAATTCCACATGGTCTTTGCCATTTAAATTTGCGAGCAATTCATTTTGTTGCGGTACAAAACCTATGCGCTGTTTTGTATCTCCTTGCATATCCGTTGCATTTTTATTCCATAGCGTGCTGCTGCCGAATGAAGGGAAAGCAAAGCCGAGCATTGTTTCAATTAAGGTGGTTTTTCCTGCGCCATTTTTGCCAAGCAGCGCAACCACATCTCCCGCATTTACCTGCGCGGTGATGCTTTTGATGATGGTTACTTTACCGAGTTGACGCTGTAACTGGGTAAGCTGAATAATAGGTTGTTCCATATGGGTATCCTTTTTGTATATTATTAATGAGCACGAGTGTCGCCACTACATGTGTATTGCTACACTAATACACTACACTTTATTTTGCAAATTATTCTTTGATGATGTTTGATAATTGTTTTGGTTATGACACATATAAAGGGCGTGTCTTTTGGAGAAATGCAAAGGAGTGCGAGCTCAATGCTTGATTATTTAAATCTGTAACTGCGTTTCGACAAAAATTTAATTTAAATAAAATAGATGAGAAGTGATAAACGTACAGAATTGACGACTCTGTGAGCCAACTTTGCAGGGAATTATGTGGATGCTGTTGTGATAAAAATTCAAGCCATTCGTGTGCCCATAAGAAGTTTTAGCTACGGCACATCAAGACGCGCAAGTACCCGTTTGGGTTTTTGTAATCGAGGGTCTTCCCGTTCCGCTAATGCTCACGACTCGTTCTTCACTACCGACGACAGGCGTTGATTTGCAGATTGTTAAAGTAGCCATAGTGGCGCCTACACCTGATGCGCTAAAAGTAATACTGGTCAATGCCGAATTGATAAGAAAGCCTGTTGGAGCTGCTCTATGTGAATGAACAACGGTGTTATTAGCAGTTAGAACAATCCACCCATTCACCCAGGTCCCAGTACATGTAGCGCCATTGCTTGAGGCGCATAATGTAACTGTTTGATTACGCTTGATAGCTTCGCTTCGCGCCATTAAAGAACCTGCCAGCAAATCTCTGGCCTGGTTAGTTAACCTGCTTTTCATCATGAGCTCGGAGAATGAAGGTATGGCGGCGGCCGAAAGAATAGCCACGATTGCCACCGTAATCATCAACTCAAGCAGCGTAAAGCCACGCTGCTTG
>JANPKH010000047.1:0-3083 GCA_031425935.1 Gammaproteobacteria bacterium
TGGGGCTGGGCAATGCGCCAAGCGACCCGGTAGTTGTTGAAGCATTAATGCAAAAGCGTAAGCACACATCTGACCTGGTAAAAGAACATATCGATTGGGCACTGGCACAACAAGCAAAACCGAATCGGCGGCGAAAACGTAAGATTCAAAATATAAACTAACTCGCTGTCGTCACCTCAACTCATCGTTGTCAGCGTAAAAACAGTGTTCAAACATGAGAAATCATCACTCATGAAAACGTTGTTATTAGCAATTTTTTCACTATTAATATTCACCGGAAACGGGAATAATAGCCCCCTCAAATAGGGTCTTAACCGCAGGCAACAGGCTACTCATTATGAAACAACTTTCAGATATCGGCTTGGTCGGCCTCGCCGTCATGGGCGAAAATTTAATACTTAATATGGCCAGCAAAGGCTACACAGTGACCGCATTTAACCGCTCGACAGATAAAGTAGATAGTTTTTTAGCCGGTCGTGCGCAAGGTAAATCCATTCGCGGCGCACATTCAATTGCAGAGCTCGTGGCGTCCCTCGCCAAACCACGCAAAATTATGTTGATGGTAAAAGCCGGTAAGCCTGTGGATGATTTCATCGAGCAACTTATTCCTCATTTAGAAGCTGGCGATATTATTATCGATGGCGGTAACACGCACTTTCCCGACACCGATCGACGCACCGCGTACCTGGAAAGTAAAGGTTTACTGTTTATCGGCACCGGAGTTTCGGGTGGCGAAGAAGGTGCATTGATAGGCCCGTCGATTATGCCCGGTGGTTCACCTGCAGCCTGGCCATTTGTAAAAGAAATTTTTCAGGGCATCTCTGCCAAAGTAGATGATGGCAGCCCTTGCTGTGATTGGGTTGGCGAAAACGGCGCTGGTCATTTTGTAAAAATGGTACATAACGGCATTGAATATGGTGACATGCAATTAATTTGCGAAGCCTATCAAATTATGAAAGAACTGCTTGGCATGAGTGCAACAGAAATGCACGACGTTTTTGCAGAGTGGAATAACGGCGAACTCAACAGTTACCTGGTAGAAATCACTCGCGATATTCTCGGCTACCAAGAAAATGGCGAACCGCTTGTTGAAAAAATTCTTGATACTGCGGGCCAAAAAGGCACCGGCAAATGGACCGGCGTTATTGCGCTGGATTTAGGGGTACCGCTTACACTTATTTCTGAAGCTGTATTTGCCCGCTGCCTGTCTGCACAAAAAGAAGAGCGCACTGCTGCCTCAAAAATCATTAAAGGCCCTGCAGTAAAATTTGAGGGTGATAAGAAAGCGTTTATCAACGATATCCGCAATGCACTCTTTGCGTCAAAAATAATTTCTTATGCGCAGGGATATTTATTAATGCGCGAAGCTGCTAAAGAATATGGCTGGCATTTAAATTACGGCGGCATCGCGTTGATGTGGCGCGGCGGCTGCATTATTCGCTCATCTTTCCTGGGTAAAATTAAAGAAGCCTTTGATAAAAACCCTGCGCTAAATAATTTATTACTCGATGAATACTTCACCAAAACGGTAGATGCTGCACAAGCTGGATGGCGCCGCGTAACTGCAACGGCAATTATGAATGGCATACCTGCGCCATCCATTACTTCTGCATTAAATTATTTTGATGGTTACCGCACTGCGCGCTTGCCTGCCAATTTATTGCAAGCACAACGTGACTATTTTGGCGCACATACTTATGAGCGCACTGACAAACCGCGCGGTGAATTTTTTCACACCAACTGGACTGGCCGCGGCGGCAACACTTCATCGTCAACTTATAACGTGTAATTTATATTTTCCATGAAAATTAAAAATGCCGAATGATGCAAGTTATTCGGCATTTTTTTACACAGCGCATTAATCTGATTTCGTATTAATTCAAAGAAATAAACTTGCTCAGCATTTGTAATCGTACTTGTATCTCCCTCGCGTCAGACTACAATAAAAGCGGTAATAAAACTGGCGCAGGGTTTTTCACTAAATTCTGGTTATTGACTTCCCACTAAGAATAAGACCTCATGAAATATAAACATATTCAGCTCATTTTATGCCTGTGCTTTACCTGTGCGATGATAAATCCTACGCAAGCAAAACCATCCACAAATGAAACAAAAAAAATCAATGAACTCATCGCTAAGATGACGATAGAGGAAAAAGTTGGGCAGATGACCAACCTAACCTTGGCAGCCGTTTCAAATAAAATTGACGAGCCTGTGACGTTGGATATGGAAAAACTGCGCGACGCAATTGTGAAGCACAACATTGGATCCTTTCAAAATACTATCAACCATGCCTACACGTTAGAAGAGTGGCATTACATCACCAATACAATTCAAGATATCGCGCTGAAAGAGACGCGCTTAAAAATTCCTAATTTATACGAAATAGATGCCGTGCATGGAGCCAACAATACTATTGGCTCCACTCTTTTCCCTCATAACCTTGCGTTAGCAGCAACACGTAACCCCGAGCTAGTCAAGCTCGGGGCTGAAATCACCGCTAAGGAGGTTAGGGCTTCAGGTATTCGTCTGAATTTTTCACCCGTATTAGATCTTGGCAGACAACCGCTTTGGTCACGATTCCCCGAAACATTTGGCGAAGATGTATTGATTACAAAAATAATGGGAGTTGCATCCATTAATGGCTATGAAGGAAAAAGCTTGCGGGACGTTGGCAGCGTCGCATCATCCATGAAACACTTTATTGGCTACTCTGCTCCGGCTGACGGAAAAGATAGAACACCAGCCTACATTCCTGAAATCATGCTCAGGGAATATTATTTACCGCCATTTAAAGCGGCAATTGCAGCTGGTGCTCATACACTCATGGTTAATTCAGGCGAAGTAAATGGCACGCCCTTACACGCCAGCAAATATTTTTTAACAGACATATTAAGAAAAGAGTTAGGTTTTAACGGCGTTATTACTAGCGACTGGGAGGACATAAAAAAATTGCATGAACGGCATAAAGTAGCAGCTTCTAATAAAGAAGCCGCTTTACTAGCCGTTAACGCAGGTATTGACATGGTGATCGTACCTTCCGATTTCAGCTTTTATAATGATTTAATTGAACTCGTAAAAGA
>JANPKH010000048.1:0-16340 GCA_031425935.1 Gammaproteobacteria bacterium
ACCGCTGAGTTAGAACAATTACGTTCCGAAATCAATTATCACAACTATCGATATCATTCACTCGATGAGCCGCAAATTACTGATGCAGAGTACGACCGTCTTTTACAAAAATTAAAAGCACTTGAAGCACAGTATCCAACATTAGTTACGCCTGACTCGCCTACACAACGAGTAGGTGCAATACCATTGAGTGAATTTGTTACTGTTGTGCACGAAATACCTATGTTGTCATTGGATAACGCTTTTAGTGATGATGATTTAATTGCGTTTAATAAGCGTGTGCAAGACCGTTTAAAATCGCCTGATGATATTGAGTATGCCTGTGAAGTGAAGTTGGATGGCATTGCCGTAAGTTTGATGTATCACAAGGGAGTATTGGTGCGCGGCGCGACGCGTGGTGATGGTACCCGAGGCGAAGATATTACACAAAATGTACGTACTATAGCGTCAATCCCCCTAAAATTAATCGGTAAAAATTTCCCAAAGATTTTAGAGGTGCGCGGTGAAATTTACATGCCTCATGCGGGGTTTAATGCGTTCAATGAAAAGGCATTGAGTGTTGGCGAAAAACTATTTGTTAATCCGCGCAATGCTGCTGCAGGTAGCTTGCGGCAGTTAGATTCACGTATCACTGCTAGTCGTACTTTGGAAATGTGTGCGTACAATACTGGTTTGCTGGAAGGAGGCGAGCTACCAGATCGGCACACTGATATTTTAGGTACATTACGTGATTGGGGTTTTTTAATTAATCGCGAATTACAAGTGGCTAAAAATATAGCTGAATGCATTCATTACTATCGCCGAATTCAACAAGTCCGTAATGATCTTGCTTACGATATCGATGGCATAGTCTTCAAAGTTAATTCGCGTATATTACAAGAAAAATTAGGTTTTATTTCGCGTGCTCCGCGCTGGGCTATTGCTTATAAGTTTCCAGCACAAGAAGAAAGTACCGTCTTACTTGATGTTGAGTTTCAGGTAGGTCGCACAGGTGCTGTGACACCGGTGGCACGCCTCCACCCCGTGTTTGTAGGCGGTGTTACTGTATCAAATGCAACTTTGCATAACCGCGATGAAATAAATCGTTTGGGTGTGAAAATTGGCGATACAGTTATTGTGTTGCGTGCGGGAGATGTTATTCCAAAAATCGTTGCCGTTGTTGAATCAAAACGCCCAGCGAATGCACGCGATATTATTTTTCCTGAATCTTGCCCTGTGTGTGGTTCGAAAGTTGAAACTGTTCCTGGTGAAGCAGTAGCACGCTGTGACGGTGGACTAATTTGTGCAGCACAACGCAAAGAAGCTATAAAGCACTTTGTATCGCGCAAGGCCATGAATATAGAAGGGTTGGGCGATAAGTTGGTTGAACAATTAGTAGAGTTAAAGCTAATTACCAACATAGCGGATCTATATTCGCTTACGCGAGAACAACTTTCTAATTTGGATCGCATGGGCGAAAAGTCTGCTGATAATATTTTAGCAGCATTAGAAATTAGTAAAAAAACCACTTTGGAAAAATTTATTTATGCGCTTGGCATTCGTGAAGTTGGCGAGTCCACTGCACGTAACTTTGCAAAATCTTATGGCACATTTGAAGCTTTCGCTGCAGCTGATGAATTGGGGTTGCAGCAAGTGCCTGATGTTGGTCCTGTAGTTGCACATTTTGCATATCAATTTTTTCAACAAGAAAATAATCGGGCTGCTATTGAGCAATTAAAAGCAGCTGGAATTTTTTGGCCAGATGAAGTTGCTTCAATGGTAGATTTGCCGTTGGCAGGGTTAACCTATGTTTTAACCGGAACCCTTGAAGCACTTGCGCGTGACGATGCAAAAGCCCACTTGTTAGCATTAGGAGCAAAAGTTTCTGGTAGTGTTTCGGCAAAAACTGATTATGTGGTTGCAGGCGCCAGTGCCGGTTCAAAATTGCAAAAAGCAGAAGAGTTAGGAATTAAAGTATTGAGCGAAACTGATTTAATCGCATTATTAACTCAGCATGGGCAAATATTATAATGTACAGGATAATGTCATTATGAAAATCGTAACCTTTTTGTTGTTGGCAGTCGTGATATCTTTAAGCGGATGCGCAACAACACCGCCGAGTAACCCAAACGATATTTGTGATATTTTTGACGACAAACCTGATTGGTACAAAGCAGCTAAAAAATCTGAGAAAAAATGGGGGTCAAGTGTTCCAATTATGATGTCCATCATGTTTCAAGAATCGCAATTTAAGCAAAATGCAAGGCCGGCACGCACGAGATTTCTGTGGATTTTTCCCGGTCCACGAGCCAGCAATGCCTATGGTTTTGCGCAAGTGAAGTCGGAAACATGGGACGGCTATCAGGACTCTTCAGGTAACAGTTGGGCGCGCCGAGATAATTTTAACGATGCAGTAGACTTCATTGGCTGGTACAACGTGCAGAGTCAAATACGCAGTAAAATTAAACTCGACGATGCTTATAATTTATACCTTGCTTATCACGAAGGGCACGGTGGTTATAATAAACATACTTACAAAAAAAAAGGCTGGTTAAAATCAACCGCGCAGCAGGTGTCAACGAGAGCGGCTAAATACACTAAACAATTAGCGCAATGTGAAGAACGCTTTCAATCGAGCTGGTGGTGGCCTTTTTAAAAAAATTATTCTTTACATGCGTTAATGTTTTATCATATTTTAGGTTTTTAAATAAGGTTGTCTCTTTAATCTCAATATTTCTACGGAGTCTCTATGGATCAAGAATCAATTGTTTATGGTTGCATAAAAGATATTCCTGACAACACTCGCCATGCAGATAGAATTATTACAAATCGCGAAGCTATGCTGAGTTTACCGAACGCAGATGAATGGCCATTTATCTGCCAGGAAATGTTTTCTATTCCACAAAACAATGTATTGAATAATAATTATCAAACTGAAGTTATGCACTTCGGTGCGTCGTATAAAGCGGTTGAACATGAGTGGGATCAGTGGATAGCACAATTTGAGGCACTACTCAGCAAAATGTATTGGGTGTCGGCCACAGTACATTTAGAAACAGAATTGTCAGGCACCCATACTTTTACATGGGAGGCAAATGGCAACAGTCATGTGCCGGGCTCAGGTAATAAAATGCAAGTGCGCTGCGAGTGGAGCCATGAGGGCTCTTTAGGACTTTAAATAGACTCTAAGTTGGTCTGACATTAATCTGTTCTTTTCACAATAGGTCACAAGCCCATTTTTTTAAGTGCGGTTTGTAAATAATCTCAGGTTCATTTCTCAATACAATTGATTTGATAAAATTTTTGGTCACTTATAATTTTGGTAATTGCATGTCGAGCCACCCAGCAACACCTGATTTCCGTTTTCGTCGCCTTCGTAGAACCGCAGCTTTGCGTGAGTTAGTCCGCGAAACTCATTTGCGAATGTCAGATTTTATTTTGCCTATTTTTGTGGAAGAGGGCATTAGCGAACCGGTTGCTATTAAAAGTATGCCCGATGTTTTTCGCTACCCGGAAACACAACTCGCTGGAATTGTACAGCGCGCGTGGAGTAAAGGTGTGCGTGCGATTATCTTATTTGGTGTGTCTACCCACAAAGATGATATTGGTTCAGATACTTTTGCGAAAAACGGATTGCTTGCGCGTATGATCCACATTGCGAAAACTGCACAACCAGAAATGTTAGTGATCAGCGATAATTGTTTTTGCGAATACACCACCCATGGTCATTGTGGTGTGATGGATGCGAACGATGTCGATAACGATCTAACCTTAATAAATCTCCAAAAACAAGTTGTGCTCGCTGCACAAGCGGGCGCGGATATGATCGCCCCCTCGGGTATGATGGATGGCATGATTAGCGCTATTCGCCAGGCTTTAGATGCAGCAGGCTATGTCCATATCCCCATCATGTCTTATTCCACAAAATTTGCTTCCGCTTTTTACGGCCCCTTCCGTGATGCGGTAGATAGCACCTTCAAAGGTACCCGCAATACTTATCAAATGGACCCGGCAAATGCGCGCGAAGCCCTAGCAGAATCGCTGCAAGATGAAGCCGAAGGCGCCGATATTTTAATGGTAAAACCCGGCCTCGCTTATTTGGATGTACTTGCAGAAATTCGCGCGCACTCGTCACGCCCGCTCGCGGTTTATCAGGTTAGCGGTGAATACGCCATGATAAAAGCTGGCGCTGCGGCTAGCGTGATCGATGAAAAAGCAATCGTGCTCGAAACCATGATTGCTTTTAAACGCGCGGGCGCAGATTTAATTATTACTTACTATGCGGAAAAAATGTCTGAGTGGATTTAAGATTCGGCACTGTGTGGCAAATTACTCGCCGCAATAGTGCTTAAACAAATCGCGACGTTTCGCCACAGTACCGCCCCGAAAACGTTACAGCCAGCCTGACTTCTTAAAACGATAATAAAGATACACGCATGTTGCCACTATAAGGCTTAGCGCAGCTGCATAACCATAGCGCCATTTTAGTTCAGGCATAAATTAGTTAGCTTTAAACAAAACTCCCTTTTTGTCCGCGAAACATGCTGAAAGTAAATAAAGCTCTCTGGGTATTGTTAGTTGGAAAAGGGGGATGTGCACATAAATCAATTGCTTACAATAAACATAAGCCTGGAATATTAGTTTTCTGACAGGGGCAAATCTTTAAAGGTCGTTGGTGCGCAGTTGTACGTAGCTTTGAAAAGCTTGTTGAAGTAACTCACGTTGTTGTAGCCAACCGCATAGGCTATCTCGGAAATATTTGCTTCTTTACTTTTCGATAACAATCGAGCAGCTTCTGTTAATCTCAGTTTGTTCAAGTAATTGCTAAACGTTAGGCCTAACTCCTCTTTTAAAATGTCATTGATTTTGGTTCGATTGATACCGAGTGTGGTGGAGGCTAATTCAATACTTAAATCGGGGTTCACATATTCGGTAGCAATAAAATGCAATACGGAATTTTTTTGCTTATCTTTCTGCGGCTCAATAGATAATTTTTTGTAGGCAATAAATGGCTGATCTTGTTTTAATTTTTCTTTTACATCATCGATTAACACAGCTGTGTACTTGCGCAGCGTCCAAATAAGCGCAAGCCCCCAAAGACAAAGGCTTAATATACTAGCTGCATAAATAGGACGATAATCCCTTCCCAATAATTTTATATCGGTAAGTTTTACGTGAGAGTATTTATTTAGCGGGCTGTATAAAGAGTTGGTCCAGGCCATACCAATGGCTTTATTTAATTGATAGCCTGTATCACCCAGTTCGTAATTAAATTTCCCAAGCCACCAGTCGGGCGTAAATATTTCATCAAACGCAATGGTAATTGTGTTCCAGCGATTGCTACAGGTAAAGGCTTTAGAAGAAACGCGACGCGTTATTGCATCATTCAAATCAGTCACTTTATCGTCGAAACTAAATAACGTGAAAATAAGGACATTCCTGGGGTCGCAAATAATTTTAAATGAAATACTTTTGTAGCGCGAAAGGTCGATCAATTTATAAGGTTGAATGGGATCTATAAAATTTAAAGAATAATGCGTGTAGGGAAAGGGTTTCGTAGAATCAAGAATAAAATTATATTCTATTACACCTACCTCTTCTTTTAAGGTTAAGGTGGTAATGCCCACAGGCGCTTTTGGTTCAACAGATGACCGCCACAACAGCTCTGCATCCTGGCCAGGGAATAGCGATGTATCCAATTGAGATTTAGTAATCCCTACATAGAGGATAAGCCCCGTAATGAATGCTAAGGCCAGGATTGATAGAAATGTATTTCGATAAAACGTGAGCATCTTGAAGGAAACCAGTTAAACGAAAAGTCTTATTATTAAAATTGAAAATTGACTTCATCTTGGTTGTTATTATGTCGATCAACAGAAATCAGATACCTGATCACTCTAGTGCATAATATGTCACTGCAACCGCTACAGATAGCTTAAATCTGGAAATAGATAACTTCTTTCAAAAAGGGCAAAGTGGACCACACTTGTTGTGCTCACTCGCCACATTTAAAACCTCCGCATTAAAAATAGCCAACCAATACTGTTCCGTATTTTGTGTGATTTGATTCACATAGTCCATTTCTGCACGACAAATTGTCTTTAACTAATGACACGAAGTCTTTAATTTTTTTTGGTTTTGCAAAAAAACGCTCAAAAAGACAAAGTCCCGCCTAACAATTTCGCTATTTTCTGCTCCGGCTTCAACATTCGTTCGAAAAATAAGAAGCTACAACGATAACTCCAGTCCTAATGAAAAATCGGGGAGCTAACCCATGAATAAAAATAATAGTAGTTTCTACAAAAAATTGCTCTGTTCTATTGTAGGTGCCTGTTGGGCATGTTCACAGGTAATCGCACAAACCGTCACTATTAACGCTGCAACCGAATATCAAACTGTGACAGGTTTTGGTGGGATGAACGGCGTTGGTTGGGTGGGCGATTTAACCTCGTCGCAAGTTGAAACCGCTTTTGGAAGTGGTGAGGGGCAGCTGGGCTTAAGCATTATGCGCCTACGTATTGACCCGAATTCTGCTAATTGGAATATTCAAACACCGTCAGCTGTCCACGCATACCGGTTAGGGGCCAAATTGTTGGCAACGCCTTGGACACCGCCTGCGTACATGAAGACTAATAATAGCCTGATCAATGGAGGAAAATTAAAGCCGGAATATTACGATGAATATGCGACTCATTTATTAAACTTCGCTGAGTTCATAGCCCGTAACGGAGCGCCCCTTCATACCATTTCCGTACAAAACGAACCTGATTGGCATCCCGATTACGAGTCGGCTGATTGGTCGGGTGATGATTTTGTCAGTTTTTTAAATTCACAGGGTTCACGCTTTGGTTCCAATTTAAAGCTCACTGTCGGGGAATCGGTAGGCTTTAGTAAAAGATTTACAGATCCAGTACTCAATAGTCCAACTGCCGTACAGCACGCCGACATTATTGCTGGCCATCTGTATGGTGCTGTTCCGCAGGATTACCCCTTGGCGCGCAGCAAGGGTAAAGAGGTCTGGATGACCGAGCACTATACCGACAGTAAAAGCGATGCAGATGTATGGCCGCTGGCGCTGGATGTAGGCACTGAGTTACATCGCAGTATGGCTGCCAATTTTAATGCTTACGTTTGGTGGTATGTGCGCCGCTCCTACGGTTTGATCAAGGAAAACAGCCAGATAAGTAAGCGCGGTTACATTATGTCTCAGTACGCTCGCTACGTACGTCCGGGTTTTAAGCGAATTGGCGTTACTGAGAAGCCTTATTCAGATGTATCCGTTACTGCTTACAAAGGCCCTAATAATAAGATTGTACTGGTGGCTGTAAACACAGGTACTTCATCACGCAGCCTGAACTTAGCCTTGCAGAATGCCAGCATCGGCAATTTTGTTAAGTACAGCACATCCGCAACACTGAACGTAGGCTACGGAGGTACTACCAAACTTGTTAATGGTGCGGCTACGGTATTCGTAGAGCCGCAGAGTATTGCTACCTTTGTCAGTGAAGGGAATGCCGCCAGTTCATCAAGTGTTGCTTCTGTTCCATCTTCAAAAAGTTCCAGCTCCGCGTTTAAAAGCTCTGTCGTATCCAGTGTGGTTCGTTCCAGTTCTTCTCGAATTGCCTCATCTACACGACGTTCTTCCAGTAGTTCTTCAGTGACTAATAACGTTGCTAACTGTAGTTACCTTGTCACTAACGATTGGGGAACCGGTTATACCGCGGCTATTCGCATTAAAAATAATGGCAGCAGCGTTATTAATAATTGGAACGTCAGCTGGAATTACAGCGATAGCACCCGCGTCACCAGCAGTTGGAATGCAAATTTAATGGGTAGCAATCCTTATTCGGCAACAGGGTTGAGTTGGAACTCTTCAATACAACCCGGGCAAACCGCTGAGTTTGGTTTCCAGGGTATAAAAAATAATGGCGCTGCGCAGGTTCCGTCAGTCACTGGAAGTGTTTGTAACTAGAACAACTTTTGGGTTTTACCCGATCTTAGGATCAGGTGTTTTTAAACTCGTCGAATGAGTCCTTTCCAATAAATATAATCGGAGATTTTTTATGATGAACAGACAGAAAGTTTTTCCCAACCTCGAACCTCATAGGCTAAGACGCACTTGCAGTATGTTAGGTATGGGCGCACTCATGACACTCTTGGCGAATTCCGCATCTGCCAGTTGTACGTATAAGGTTGATAGTGAATGGGAAACGGGTTTTACTGCGAGCATCACTATTAAAAACGATACCAGTTCAACGATTAATAACTGGACTGTAAATTGGCAGTACGCTACCAATCGCTCAAGCAGTGGCTGGAACGCGAATTTGTCTGGTGCCAATCCTTACACTGCAACCAACTTGAGTTGGAATGGCAATATTGCTGTAGGCCAATCAGTTTCATTTGGTTTACAAGGCGAAAAAAATGGTGGTGCTGCAGAGCGTCCAACGATCAATGGTGCAGCATGTAGTGGTGGAGCAGTCAGCTCAGCGAGTTCTCTTCGAACACTTCCGGTAAGTTCATCATCCCGGTCAAGTTCCTCGGTGGAATCTTCCTTGTTGATTCAAGAATCGCAGGCAGGTTTCTGTCGTGTTGATGGAACAATTGATACTAATCATGTTGGTTTTACCGGTGCAGGTTTTGCAAACACTAACAACGCACAAGGTGCTGCGGTAGGGTGGGCTGTTGAATCAGCAAATAGCGGTCGCCAAACTCTGACAATCCGTTATGCCAACGGCGGCACTGCAAACAGGAATGGTTCACTTGTTATCAATGGCGGTAGTAACGGTAATTACAGCCTCAGCCTACCGGTCACTGGGGGCTGGACCAGCTGGCAAACTGTTGCGATCGATATTGATGTGGTGCAAGGCAATAATATTCTGCAATTGTCTGCACTAACCGCAGAAGGTTTGCCAAATATTGATTCATTAACGCTGACCGGGGGCAATGTTAAGGCAGGTGCATGCGGTAATGTTATTAGTAGTTCTTCCGCAAAAAGCAGTTCTTCTTCAAGCACACCATCAACAACCTGTGAATTGAAAGCGCCACTCAAGTGGGTATCTACAGGGCCGCTGATCAGTCCGAAAACTTCTGGCTGGGCTTCAATTAAAGATCCGTCGGTTGTGAAATTTAACGGCACTTACCATGTTTACGCGAGCTACTTCGACACTGCGTATAAATCCATGTACACCAGTTTCACTGAGTGGAACAGCGCGCAGCAAGCACCACATATTTCAATGAATGGAAGTACTGTTGGTAATACGGTTGCACCGCAAGTTTTTTATTTCCGTCCGCATAACAAGTGGTATTTGATTACGCAATGGGGCGGTGCTTATGCCACAACAGATGATATTAGTAGGCCTAATTGGTCCGCTAAAAAGAAATTATTGCAAGGTGAACCTACTAATGCATTGGATTTCTGGGTGATCTGTAATGACACACATTGCTACTTGTACTTCTCCCGCGACGACGGTGTTTTGTACATGTCTAAAGCAACGATTGGAAATTTCCCTAATTTTTCTGGCTATACAATAGTGATGGAAGATCATCGCGGCAATGGCAACCAGTATTTGTTTGAAGCACCAAACGTTTATAAATTGGATGGCCAAAATAAATATTTGCTGATGGTTGAAGCATGGCCAAGTGGCCCACGTATGTTCCGCTCATGGACCTCAAGCAGTTTGGATGGCCCTTGGACAGTGCTTGCTGACACTGACTCAAATCCATTTGCTGGAAATAATAATGTGACCTGGCCAACAGGCAAATGGGCAAACGGTATTAGTCATGGTGAATTGATTCGTTCTGGGTATGACGAAAGATTAACTGTTGATCCTTGTAACCTCGAGTTCCTCTACCAAGGTCAGGCTGGCAATAGCGCAAACTACAACACCATTCCTTACAAGTTAGGTTTGTTGCGATTGCAAAAATAATACGCACTGTATAAATAACAAAAATAATGATGTTTTAAGTTGCTATCACTCCGGTTCTGGCCGGGGTGTTAGCCACTTTTTTGCTTAGTCTCGATTGCACGCGTTATTCAACATAGGTTTTATTGAGAAAATATTCAAACGCTATCTCATCCCTCAATGAGGAAACAATAACTAATTCATCTCTCCATCGACCGTTGTTAAAAGCTAAAATATTTTATTTTTTGTTAGGGGCTGTCATTTTATGTGTAACGGCTACACAAACCGTGTCAGCCAGTTGTACTTATAAAATGATACCAGTGCACCGATTAATGGTTAACTTTAAACAAACTCCCTTTTTGTCCGCGAGACATGCTGAAGGTAAATAAAGCTTAATGATTTACACACTAATTTAATTTCAAAAATAACATTGTGTTTGGCGAATAATTTTGGAAAAAGGAAATTCAGTTATCTGTGTGTATTAATTGGAGTTTTTTAATTTCCTATCGAGGAAAATTCGGTTTTGTTTAACGATAGCCTACTTACTATGCAGAAAAAATGGCTGAATAGATTTAAGATTCGGCACTGTGTGGCAAATTACTCGCCGCAATAGTGCGTAAACAAATCGCGACGTTTCGCCATAGTAGTTTCCCGTAAACTTTACAGCCAACCTGATTTCTTAAAGCGGTAATAAAGATACGCACTAGTTGACACGATGACGCCAAGGGCAGCCGCATAACCAAAGCGCCATTTTAGTTCGGGCATAAACTCAAAATTCATCCCCCACAAGCCTGCAAATGCAGTTGCAGCCGCGAAAATAGCTGCCCAGGCCGCGAGTCGTTTACTCACTTCAGTTTGATCAATCGTGAGCATCGATAAGCTGACCTGAATTGCGGTGCCAATTGAATCTCGTATGGAATCTATTGTGGTATTGATGCGATAAAGATGGTCATACACATCGCGGAAATATTCCTGGGTATTCATGCAAATAGCCGGTACTCGTCCGCCAAACAATTTTCCAACGGCTTCCATTAAGGGGGCTACAGCATGTTTAAGTACCATCAGTTTACGTTTTAGTTGGTACAAACTCTCGATGTTAGTGCGCTCAACTCCTTTGGCAAATATCTCTTCTTCAATTGCATAAAGCTCATCCTCCAACGCGCTAATTACACGAAAATAACGGTCAACAACGGCATCCATCAGCGCATAGAAAACAAACGCAGACCCTTGTTTGAGAAGGTGCGGTTCATGCTCACAGCGCTCACGCACGGCACTAAACCCTTGTTCAGTCCTACTACGTACGGACAACACATAATTTTTCGCAACAAAAATATCTACCTCACCTACTAGCAACTCACCATCGACTAAATCGATCATGTGGAGCACCGCAAAAAGTGACTCTCCATACTCCTCAATTTTTGGCCGCTGATGTCCATGACTAGCATCTTCCACTGCCAACGCATGCAGACCGAATTCGCCATTCATTTGCTCAAGCTCTGCAGGGTTCGTATCTTTCAATGCCACCCAGACAAAGTGATCGGGAAGGTCCATATAATCGCTAATATCCTCCACAGGAATATCACGGAGCTTTTTCCCATCTAAATAAACCATGCAGTTAACGAGCATGAATAAACCTCTTCAATAATGTTTGAGCGGTGATTATCCCAGAACAAGCAAAATTGTCACTTATCATTTAGGGTCATCTCATACGGCTATTTAATCTGCGTATAATCCGATTACTCGCTTTCCGCAGCCAGGTGGCATATATCCGCAAAAATGCCCTTTTATTGAGTAAATAGATCCGTTTTGATGTTGTGAGCGTAACCTTCTAACAAAACTGATGTAACAAAACCGATCTACATAAATCTATTGCTCTTAATGGCTGTAGTTTTTATCACTTAAGGTAAAGATAATGAATTCAACGCAATGCTTACATCGCAAGGATAATACCCCAGCGGCTGATCAATGGCGCACAATTCAACCGTTACTTTTTACTCGTACCCCCTATCTACAATTGAATAATCCACTCGCTATGCGTCAACAGTTGCGCGATTATTTTGTGACAACATTTGATCGCTATGAATTATTATTTGAAACCCTGGCGAGTGATAAGGCCTATTACGAAAAATCCATTCCACTACGCCACCCGTTAATTTTTTATTTTGGCCACACGGCCACTTTTTTTGTTAACAAGCTATTGCTTACCGGATTAATTGCCGTACGCATTAATCCGAATTTTGAATCTATTTTTGCAGTAGGCGTGGATGAAATGAGTTGGGATGATCTCAACGATTCACACTACGCGTGGCCAAGTGTTGCAAACGTAAAAAATTATCGCAATCAAGTTCGTGAATTGGTGATTGATTTAATAGAAAGCGCGCCCCTTGAATTACCAATTGATTGGAACAACCCATGGTGGGCAATTATCATGGGTATCGAGCATGAGCGCATTCACCTAGAGACTTCATCGGTTTTAATTCGCCAACATAAATTGGCTTACGTAAAAAATCATTTCGCGTGGCAGCCCTGGCGCACCACTTCTACAGCTCCACGCAATGAGTTGTGTTGTGTACCAGCAGGCGAGGTTGTATTAGGTAAAACTAAAGCTCATTCTTACTATGGTTGGGACAATGAATATGGCCAACACAATGCTGCGATCAAAGAATTTCAGGCCAGTAAGTTTTTAGTAAGCAATCAGGAATTTTTAGAATTTGTAAATGCTGGCGGTTACCAAAATGTTGCATGGTGGGAAGAGGAAGGAGAAGGCTGGCTGAAATTTGCATGTGCGGAATATCCTACTTTTTGGCGTAAGAAATCCAATCAGTGGTATTTGCGTTTGATGACGGAAGAAGTTGCTATGCCGTGGGATTGGCCGGCTGAAGTAAACTATCACGAGGCGAAAGCATTTTGTAATTGGAAAAAATCTGTCACCGGTTTAGCAATACGATTACCCACGGAAGATGAATGGTATCGTCTTTATGATCATACTAACCTCACTGAAATCAGTTCTATAAAAGCAACTGCCAACTTGCATCTGGATTACTACGCTTCGTCATGCCCTGTTAACACTTTTGCGCAGGGTGATTTTTATGATGTGGTTGGCAATGTGTGGCAATGGACGGAAACACCTATCTATCCCTTTGAAGGTTTTGATGTTCACACCACTTATGACGATTTCACTACACCCACTTTCGATGAGCGCCATAATCTGATTAAAGGCGGTTCATGGATTTCTTGTGGTAATGAAACCTTGCGTGAAGCGCGCTACGCATTTCGTCGCCATTTTTTTCAACACGCGGGTTTCCGCTACGTTGTTTCTGAGGATGTAAAACCTGTGCCAGGCTCTCATTACGAAACTGATAAATTATTATCTGAATACGCAGAATTTCATTACGGCGATGAATACTTTGGCGTGCCCAATTTTTCTAAAAATTTAGTTAATATTGCGATAGATATTTTAGGAGATAAGCCAAAGCGTAAAGCGCTGGATATTGGTTGTGCCTCTGGCCGCGCCACATTCGAATTAGCTAAGTATTTTGATAGCGTTACCGGAATTGATTTCTCTGCACGATTTATCGGGCAAGGCGTGCATTTAGCTGATAATGGCACACTTCGCTATACACTTTCTGATGAGGGTGTGCTAGTGCAGTATAAATCCCGCAATCTTGCGGACATTGGCTTAAGTGATGTAAAAGCTAAAGTAGAATTTTTTCAGGGTGATGCCTGTAATTTAAAGTCACAATTTAACGGTTACGATTTTATTTTCGCTGCCAATTTAATTGATCGGCTTTATAGTCCGGCCACATTTTTGCGCTCCATTAATGAGCGACTAAATGTCGGTGGAATACTTATGTTAACGTCGCCATATACTTGGCTAGTTGATCACACCCCTCGCGAAGAGTGGATCGGTGGTTTTAAGAAAGATGGCGAAAGCTTTACGACCTTTGATGGATTAAAGATACATTTACACGAGCATTTTGAGTTGCTGCAACAACCAATAGAAGTGCCTTTTGTTATACGCGAAACTAAACGAAAATTTCAACATACCTTATCCGAAGTTACGTTTTGGCAGCGTATTAAATAAAACGAATTTTTCGTTATTAGATTTTGAGAAGCTATTTTTGTGGGATTTTTTGTGAGACTAATTTTTACGGGACTGTTTAGTGGAATTTGATTTCGATACGCCTATCTTACGTGAAGGAACAGGGTCGGTAAAATTCGATGGCCGCCAACATTATTTTGGAACTGAAGATGTAGCGCCACTTTGGGTTGCTGATATGGATTTTTCGGTACCCGATTGCATCACACGTGCACTTCAGGCGCGACTTCGACATCCCGTTTTTGGTTATACGCTTTATCCAGAAAGTTTATATCAATCCATCATTGATTGGTTTCAGCGTCGGCATCAATGGAAAATCGAGCGCGACTGGGTTGTGATGGTACCTGGAGTAGTGCCATCTTTATTTGCTGCAGTAAAAGCTTTTACGCAAGAAGGCGATGGCGTTATTGTTCAACCTCCGGTTTATTTCCCTTTTTTTTCTGCTGTAGCGACAAATAATAGAAAATTAATATTAAATCCTCTGCAATTAAATGATGGTAAATATGCAATTGATTTTGAGCACCTGGAAAACTGTGCAAAACAAGGTGCGCGATTATTAATTTTATGTACACCTCACAACCCTGTCGGTCGTGTATGGACAGAGTCCGAACTACTGGAAATTTTACGTATTGCTCGTAACTATAATCTCACTATTTTATCCGATGATATTCATGCCGATTTAACTTATTCAGGTGTAACGCACACTATGCTTGGCCGCTTAGCGAATGAGGATGATAAAATTGTCACTGCAGTTGCTCCCAATAAAACGTTTAATATTCCAGGTTTGGGTTTATCTGCATTAATAATTCCTAGTGTCCAACAGCGAAAAGCCATTAAGCAAGCATTTGAATCTCTTCACGTCAGTAATACCAATCCGTTTAGCATTGTTGCTTTTGAGGCAGCTTATCGCGGCGGTGACATCTGGTTAAATGCGTTAATGAAGTATTTAGAAAATACGCGCGATTTTGTCGCAGATTATATTGCGCAACATCTACCAAAAATTAAACTCATAAAACCTGACGCCACTTATTTACTTTGGCTGGATTGCCGCGAACTTGGTATGAATGACTTACAGTTGCGCGATTTTTTTGTGAGGCAATGCAAAGTAGGGATGAACCCAGGAACAGTTTTTGGCGAAGGTGGAAGTGGGTTTATGCGAATGAACATTGGCACCAACAGATTGGAAATTGAAAAAGCCTTAGCTGCAATGAAAAGCACCATTTAGCTTTAATTGGAAGTAATAGAATTTTTTAATAACGTATTTCGATATTTTATTTGAGTAAAAAAATATTTCTTAGAAAAAAATTGTTCAACCAGGAATGAGTTAAAGGTCTAAGCTGATTGATGAGATTTAAATTCAATTTAGCGAGATCAAGTCATGCAAGATTTATATAAATCAACGCGCCTTGGCGATATTCTGGTAGAAAAAGGAAGCATTTCGCGACATCAATTGTTGGATGCAATTCGACTTCAGCAGCAACGTTTATTGGATGCTCAAAAAGACGTAGTGCAATCACAAAAATATGCACTCGGTGAGCTATTAATTGAGCTTGGCTATATATCGCGAACACAATTATCTGCTGGCCTCAGCTGGCAAAAAAAGCTAAGAAAGACGACGCTGTTGGTTACTTTCGTGGCGCCGCTCTTAACTGCTGCTTGCGGTGGTGGATCAAGTAGTAACGCAAATACCAATGCGGTGAATGCAAGCTCAACTAATACGAATGTAGGTAATACCACTTCAGGTGCATCATTAGCTATCACCTCATCTGATACCAGTCAAAGCAGCTATTCTTCGTCAACTCCGCACATGAGTAGTATTAGAAACTCTGCCGTCAGTAGTCAGACTACTTCAGCTTTATCCTTAAGTGCAAGAAGTGCATCGGCGAGCCCAACTCATTCATCTTTACCGTCTGCTACTAATATTGTTGGCGGACCTGTACTTATCAATTGGTCGCCACCGACAACGCGGGAAAACGGTGACTATTTGGCAATAGAAGATGTGGGTGGCTATGAATTGAAATATAAATTAAGAAGCGCCACACAATTTACAAGTATTGTTATTAGCAACGGTTATACGGATTCGTATTATTTTAATCATTTGGAGGGAGATTATGAATTTCAAATAGCTGCTTATGACGTTGATGGCTTATATAGTGATTTCGTACCTATGAATTAATCGATACCTATGAATTAATCAATGTGAAAAATTGCGCAATCAACTTGCATTAATATCATTCAGAAATAATTTATAGAGAAATATACTAATGAGAAACGTATAAAGAATACTGTTCAATTCAAAACGCGCCGTAAATACGTCCGTGTAGGCTCTAGTCGGCATCCATGCCTCCTAAGGTTTCGAA
>JANPKH010000049.1:0-1582 GCA_031425935.1 Gammaproteobacteria bacterium
GACCAATTGATCACCGCCAAAACCAGCCAGATGCCAACATTGCTGCAAATAATCTTGAAACTGTGCCAAGGTGACGATTAATCCATGCAACCGGACAAAAGTCGCCGGAGCTTTTGCATCAGTCAATATCAAAGGGCAAATCCCAACGGGTAATTTTCTTAAACTGGGGTCGAGTCAGGGCCAGTCACTTCTAGAAGACTCCCTGATAGTTTCTCACATTATTAAAATTAATCGCATTTTCAAACAAAGCACCTTTAATATTTTTAATGCCATTAAATCGAAAAATATTGAGTGCAAAGCTTCTTAATCTTGCAAAAATACCGGGTTGATTCCTGATTCGAGAAGCATCTTCTTTCAGCGCAACATCACGGACATAGTGATGCTTATTTTCACAGCCCCAATGTCCCCGGATAGCGGCGGCAAACGCCGATGCCTCATGCACATGAGAGGCCGCATAATAAGCCGTTTCTTCTCTCACTTTCCACACCTTGTTTTTGGTATCCAATATTTCCGTATGCCGTTTTATCTGGATCACACATGCGATGTGCTTATTCCAACTCTTGCTCTTTACCAAGTAATCCTCGACCTTAAACACCGCTGCTGCTCGCTGCTCAACCCGATTTCTCCCTTTTTCAGCAGGAGAAACAAATAAAGAGAGTGGTGCCGTTTCAGTACAACCCTTTTCTATCTCGCGCTGCAAGTGCTTTTGATTTTTCTTGACTTGCACAATTAACTCTCCTCTGGCAGCTTTCACTGCTTCAAATGTTTTTTTTGGCAATGGAGTGCATCCAACGTATATACAGAGCCTTCAGGCAAACCTAATTCTTTAATTAACATTTGTGCTGTCGGGATTTCATTCGTTTTTTTAGAAATCTCCACATGCCCTAAAATCAACTGATTATGGGTAGAAAAAACACTCAGCAGTTGCAATATGGGCATTGCTTTCAAATGATCAAAGCTGCCTCGGAGGGACTTGCCATCAATCGCAATCTTGTTCGAGTCTTGCCCCTCTTGCGCCTTCTCTTTCGAAAGTTCCTGGCTATAATTTCGAAAAACCGCTTCCAATCCCGCTTTATTCAGGCGGCAAAAAATCTTCATGATATTGGTTCGTGAAGGTGCCTTTTTCCAACTTATTCCAAATATCCTTTTTAACGTTTCAGATTTCCCTTTCATAAATCGGACAATATCGTAATAAGAATCCGCCCCACATAATATCGCTAAAATCGTCACAAATAAGATATCTCTCAATTTATAGCGCTGTCCTTGGCCGCGTCGGTAATCAGGTACTTGGTCTAAACATTCGAGTAATACCATGGCCAACCCCCTTACGTAGTTGAATTGGCCTCAAGTGTACTACTTTTACGTAAACAATTCACTAGAAGTGACTGGCCCTGTGCTGTGGGTAGCTTTGTGATAGGCCTCTATCAACATAAAATAGATGACAAAACCGGTGCTGCCATCAATGTTATGTCTTCTTTGCAATTAACTGCTTTTACAAGCGCTTTTTTTATAGGTTTTTTTGGATTGGCTTCGGGCTCGCTTTTAATCATCCTTTCTGCTGCTTCAGGCTTTGGTTTGGCTG
>JANPKH010000050.1:0-3988 GCA_031425935.1 Gammaproteobacteria bacterium
GAGAGGATTTTAGCAAGTGTGGCAATGATGTTTTATAATGATATTGATAAGAATCAGCACCCTATTGGTTTTTATGAAAATCTTAAATCGCAGTTTGGCGACTTGAATGATGAATCAACTTTCAAAAAATGGTCGAAGCATGTGTTTGATGTCAACAAGACTTACCGCTATATCAAGCTTGTTACTAAAGGCCGGATCGATAAATCAGATTCTATTTGGTTGTTAGAGTTCATGGCTTTTGAAGATGTTGCCAATGTATACCCAAAACCAGCGGGTACCGGCAAAATTGATCGCGCTATTAATATGTTAAGTAATGGCAGTTTTACTAGTGATATCAATGGCTGGAGAGGTGAAGCTTACGACGGTGCTACGCCTGTGTATGCCGCAGTCAATGCTGAGGCCAAAATCACTATTGGAAATCAAGGTGCTGGTGCGGGTTCTATTCAATTCCACACTGAAGGCTTTGGTTTAAAGCGGAATTATCGTTACCAAATATCGTTTAGAGCAAGAGCGGATAGCGCTCGGAGTATGCAGCTACGCTTGTCAGAAGATAATTTAAACCCATCTGCTGCAGGTACATATCTATTACAAAATATTGCGCTTGGTACCACCATGACAACGCAAACATTTAATGTTGATTTTACCGCTGCGGATAACGCAGGTCGCCTTGCATTTTTGATGGGCAATATGGGTACTGCTACGGTGTATATCGATGACGTAGTGATTAAAGAAATTGCTTATATTGGGGTAGGTGATCCACTGGTTAAAGCCATTGATGCCTCCAACTTTGTCAGCGCAAGTACAGGCTGGGAAACAGAATGGTGGGGTGCTGCAGCTCGTGCAATTGATGGCAATACGGGTAACAAAGCCAGCGGTAATGACGGTCAATCTGAAGGTCTGGATTTATCCGTCAATATCATGATCGACCCTGAATATGAGATCAAAGAAGTGTTGGTTGCTGGCGATAAATCTGCGCCGCGTAGCCTTGCCCAATTCAAAGTGGATTATGGTACGGCCAACACGCCCATGATGAACTGGACCACCAGCAACAGTGATGGTGTATACGAAACTTTCAAAACTTTTGCCAGTACGCCGCCCGTTAGTGAGCGCAACTTTAAGCTAACCTTCAGGCCGCCTGCGGGTCAGTTAGTGGAAGTCGCCGATGTACAGTTCATGGCGGTAGACTACAAACCTCACCGTATCTACACCATAGGTTTGGATAATGGCGGTAGTATCTCGCCCGCCGGCACCTTGCGTTACAGCAAAAACAACACTGATTCAGCGACTTACACCTTCACGCCCCCAGCTGGTCGAGCAATAGCAAATGTGATTGTGGACGGCGTATCACAAGGCCCCCGCACAAGTTATACCTTTACCAATATCAACAAAAACCACACTTTAGCGGTAGCCTATACCGGCTCTGGCGTTGGTTCTTCAAGTGTTGGCTCCAGTGCGCTAAGTTCAAGCGCCCCCAGTTCAACTCCACCTAGTTCAAGTTGTGCGGGTTGTGTTCCGGTGCTGGTTTCCGCTGGTCGTATTACAGCGGCTAGTAGCCAATTAACTCCAGCTAGCAATGCCGTGGATAGCAACAGCGGCACACGCTGGGAATCAACCCACGGGGTGAGCCCAAGCTGGATGAGTGTAGATTTGGGTACCGTTAGATCGCTTACCAGTGTTGTTATCGATTGGGAGGCAGCTAATGCCGGCAGCTACACTATTCAAGGTTCTAACGACAACACTAATTGGACCACGCTCAAGTCAATTACAGGTGGTACGTTCGGTACCCGTACTGACACCCATGCCGTTAGTGGTTCGTATCGCTTTGTGCGAATTTACTGCACCCTACCTAGTGTTGGCAATAATTGGGGCTACTCCATTTGGGAGTTAAAAGTGTACGCCCTTGACTCATCTTCATCGTCTAGAGTATCAAGCAGCGTCGCGTCTGTTGGCCCGCTTAATATAGTGACAGCTACTGCAAGCACACAGTTGCAGCCAGCTAGTGCTGCAATCGATAAAAATGGCAACACCCGTTGGGAATCTGCACACAATATTGATCCGAGCTGGCTAACGTTGGATTTAGGTAGCGCGAAAGCTTTGTCTAGTATTGTTATAGATTGGGAGGCCGCAAACGCTGCTAACTATACCGTGCAAGGTTCTAACGATAATGCCAACTGGACTGCTATTGCTAGCAAAACCGGGGGGGCTTTCGGCACCCGCACGGACACCACTACGTTGTCTGGTAGCTATCGCTATGTGCGCATATATGGCACTTCAAGAAGTCCCGGTAACCAATGGGGTTATTCCATTTTTGAGGTGCGTATTACAGGTTCGTAAAGTGAGTTAACGAGAATTAGATCGCAGCACAAGGATGTGCTATTTTTTCGAGACACATTCGCAGGGAATTTATTGATAGTTATTTTCTCGCTGTTCCGTCATTAGCTGTACTGTTATCCGCTTCGCTGTCATTTGCTGTTTTATCATTTTATATTCGTTCTGGCCGCACCATCTCTCCAGCTTCTGCCTATCAGAATAATTCCGAAAAACCCCTCTGCAATGTATCCCCCCATTTTCATTTTTATGATCATCACGTATGTGCGTAAGGGAGGGTTTTAAGTCGATACTCTTGCTCACGCACTATGCAATTGGGTGCTATGCGTTTGACAGGTTCAGGCTCAAACCGAGTGATATCCTGAGAATCTAAGCAAGGTTGGTCTAGCGACGCCTAAACGATTGCTATGAAATTAAAGAAATGTGAAGTAATTATCACCACCAAAATGATAAGAGGTATATTAAAGTGACTGGTACTTGGTTTTGACGCACCCCATTGCTAATGAAACTTGTACTACAAATTATAAAAATAACTTACACGCAAAATAAGAGAGTAATAAAATGATTCGCGATTCTTTACGTGGTTACGGCTTGATCAGTATTTTGTTTCATTGGGTTAGCGCGCTGGTAATCTTTGCTCTGTTCGGTTTAGGCTTTTACGTTGTCTACTTCGGCTACTACACACCTGACTATCTTCCCTACGCTCATTTGCACTACTCGCTCGGCATTATTGTATTTGCAGTAATTATTTTGCGACTTGTCTGGCGATTAACAAGTAAAACACCCGCTCCTTTAAGTGGTAAAACGGTAATGATGATTACTGTCGCAGCGATAAAATTTTTGCTTTACGTGTTGGTATTAGTGGTAATTATTAGTGGTTATTTAATTTGCACCTCTGAAGGACAGACGATTAATGTTTTTGGAGTCTTTCAAATGCCATCGTTAGTTCTTTTGGAAAATGAGGGGGTGAATATTGCGAGTTTAGCGCACAAATATATTTCTTGGGTACTTGGTGGCATTATCGTGTTGCATTTGGCCGCTGCATTAATACACCATTTTGTTATAGGTGACAGTACATTAAAGCGTATGTTGCGCCCGGCACATAAACAAAAAAATGAGTTGTAATTTTTTATTATTTAATTAAAAATTTAAATAAGATTTGTTTCCGCATAACAAAATTTTGCACCCACTTTACTCTTAAAAGCTTCACTTGTAGCAAGCGGCTAATAAGGGTGGTGGGTGTTTATCAATATTTAATGATGGCTATGAGAAAACTTCTTGTGCGCCATTTGTTATTCGCGTCCATCATCGTTTAAAAATTTGTTTATAACAAAGGGAGGCGATAAGAGGCGACATTCCTTGTTTCTTGCTTAGCTAATTCACTCTGCTCGCCTTGGCTTTTGGTAAGCCGCTGTCTCTCAAAGCATAATCTGTGGAATGCTGCTTAAAAAAATGGATTCTAAATTCAGGTAATAGCTATAAGTTGGAAACCGCACAGACGTCACTTTTCCGTAGAGTTAAGATTTAATTTAAATAATTTTATTGAAAATTTTATGGTACATAAAATGACAATCAAGGATCGTAAGTAGTAAGTAACAGACCCTCACAAATAAGTAATAGGAAATACTAAATCACAAATAGTTAGGGAGAGCCTGGTTTA
>JANPKH010000051.1:0-44856 GCA_031425935.1 Gammaproteobacteria bacterium
CACCCCAATGTAAAACTGACTGGCGAATTCGCGGCCAGTAATGTGGATGCCGATATCGCGAGTATGATGCGTATTATTGAGCATGCGAAAGAAGAGGAGGAAGATCGCAAAGAGCGGGAGCGGATGGCTAGGGATGGAGAGTTTTAAATCCATCACATTGGTCATAAGTTGCCGATTTATCTTGCTTCAGCATTAAAGGATCTATCACATATTTTTCATAGTCTGTGGATAAATTTAAAATTCCGGAATTTTTCAATTGGAAAATTTTTCGTCGGCCGATGTTGGAAAACTCAACGCTGCCTTTAAATTTATCGAGCCAAAGGCACATTATTGAGCCATCCGCATAAGCGATTTCTAATCCCTTTTCAAGTCGCTGCTTCGCTAACGCATTCGCTTTATTGGTGTACAAAAAGTAAGGCATTTTATAGTAGAGAAGAAAACTTTCATCGTAAATTAGATTGCCCATTTCTTTGCGCGCCGCGTATTCAATAGGTAGTTCATTAAAGCCTCTACAAAACAAATCAGCTCTTCCACTGGCAACCATTTGAAATAAGCTTTGATAGCCGTCTAGTTCTATCACGCGAAAGCCATTTTCGCGCAAAATTTTATTGTCGCCCCACCCTAATCCTTGAACAATCGAGTAGTTACGTAAGTCATCTAATGATTTTGCTGTTTTAATTTTTTCTTTGCTTTGTGGGCTAACAAAGCAAATTCGCCACCCTAGCGCGCCCAAGTCGATAGGAAAGTTAACGTAGGTTAAGTTGCCGGACGCGTGCCATTTTTCATCATAAGCGCGCAAAGTAAATGAGTTTGGTGATGAGTTTTGTTGTACGAAAGCGATGCGCCGTATATGGGGCATCTCCGGACCTATTATTAATTGATATTCACCGTGGGATGCGCGAGTTTTTTCAAGAGCAAGCTTAATAAGCTCAGTAGTGTAGGTGCCGCTATTAGCTTCCTGTGTTAGAAAAGTTACGACAAGTTCAGCTCGTACAAAGGTGCTGCTTAGGGAGGAAAAGGCAATAAGGATCATTGACAGTAAGCGCATTGTAGCTATGTCCGGTGATAAGGCAATATCAATAATAAAGTCCAGCCGGCAAACGGCCGACTACGCACGTTTATATTGAGTTCTGTGAATTGCAGATGTTTAATTTAATGATTGTGAGCCTCATGAAGCTTCGCCGGATCGATCAAGTATTTCTCATAGCTTTTATCTGCTTTATCAATAGCAGAATTTTTTAAATGAATAATTTTTCGATGTTTAATGTTAGAAAATTCTATACTATCTTGATATTTTTTAAGCCAAATACGTAATATTGAACCATCTCCATAAGCGATCTTTAAGCCCTCTTCAATTCGTTGTTTGGCAAGTACGTTAGCTTTATTTGTATAAAAGAATAGGGGCATTTTGTACGCTAACAGGAAGCTTTCATCATAAGTTAGATTACCTATTTTTTTGTAAGTATAGTATTCGCTCGGTAGCTCGTTAATCCCTCTACAAAAAAGATCAGCTCTGCCGCTAGCGACCATTTTAAATAAACTTGGGAATGGTTCTAGTTCAATAACGTGAAAGCCATTTTCGCGAAGAATCGGGTTGTCAGACCAGTTGCTGCCTTGCACAATGGAAAACTGGCGAAAATCAGCAAGTGAATTTGCCATTTTGACTTTTTCTTTGATATTTTCATTTGTGAAGCAGATTCGCCACCCTAAAACGCCTAAGTCGGTAGGAAAGTTCACATAGGTTAAGTTGCTTGATGTCTGCCATTCCTCGTGATATCCAAACATAGTAAAAGCATTTTCAAGTGCGTTTTGTTGTATAAAAGCGACGCGTCGCTTATGGGGCATGTTGGGTGCCATCAATAATCGATATTCACCGTGGGTTGCACGAGTTTTTTCAAGCGCAAGCTTAATGAGCTCAGGAGCGTAAGAGTCGCGACTTCCGTCCCCAGAGCAATAAGTTACAACCAGTTCAGCATGTGCGACCTGGCTGATCAATAAAAAAACTAGTAGATATATCCTACACAACCACCGCATTCGATTTTGCTCTTCGTTAAAAAGCGTATTTTTGAATAAGTCTAGGTTAGGTTTGAGCCAATAGAAAGGTTCTGTAGGCAAATGCTTTGTTGTAGCCGAAAATTGCAGCGGTCTGTGTATAATTCCTTTTATCAAATACATTTGGATTTAACTTATGTTCGAAACTCTCTCTTTATTACCTGCAGATCCTATTTTAGGGCTGAGTATCGCCTACGCTAAAGACACTAATCCTCTTAAAGTAGATTTAGGAGTAGGTGTTTATAAAAACGATGCCGGAATTACACCCATTATGGCTGCCGTGGCTGAGGCAGAAAAAATCCGAATCAAACAAGAAACATCCAAGGCATACACAGCGCCAGCGGGATATGCCGGTGCTAATGAAGCGGTTACTGCTTTAATTTATGGCGCAAGCCATATCGCGGTTGAAGATAACCGCGTTCGCACTATTCAAACGCCTGGTGGTTGTGGCGCTTTACGTGTGGCTGCAGAATTAATTCAGCGCGCAAGGCCAGGTGCGAGCTTATGGGTAAGTACACCAACATGGGCCAATCATGTGCCTTTATTGGGCAGTGCAGGGTTAACGCTGCGCGAATATCCTTACTACGATTACGCCACGCACAGTATTCAATTTGCTGCGATGCTCAATACACTCAAGCAAATTCCTCGTGGGGATTTAGTGTTGCTGCATGCATGTTGTCACAACCCAAGCGGTGCCGATCTGTCGCGCGAACAATGGCAACAAGTTGCAGGTGTATGTGAAGCCAATGGTTTGATTCCTTTTGTGGATATGGCTTATCAAGGTTTTGGAGAAGGTCTTGAGGAAGATACTTATGGATTACGGTTGCTTGCAAATCGTTTACCTGAGGTTATTGTTGCAACTTCCTTTTCAAAAAACTTTGGCCTGTATCGTGAGCGTGCAGGCAGCCTGAGTATGGTGTTTGCTGATGAAGCTCAAGCCAACGCCGGCAATTCGCAATTATTAAGTGTGACTCGCGGTTTGTACTCCATGCCACCTGCACACGGCGCCGCTTTGATTGATATTATTTTACACAGCGATGAATTGACGAAAATATGGAGTGATGAATTATCTCGTATGCGCCAACGTATTAAAAATTTACGTGTGGATTTAGTAAAGTCGTTAAATCAGTTGCAGCGCGCGCGCGATTTTAGTTTTATTGCCAATGAGTTCGGCATGTTTTCGTTTTTAGGTTTGAGCGTTGAACAAGTACACAAACTCAAAAATGATTTCAGTATTTATATGACGGATACGAGTCGTATTAGCGTAGCGGGATTAACCGCGGAAAAAATGGATTATGTGAGCAAAGCGATTGTTTCAGTGTTGTAACGATATTTCTCGGCAACAATAATCTACCTGAATATTTTTTTTGAATGTATTTTTTAGAAAGTGACGAGAAATTTATGTCAATACTTAAGTGTATCGCGCATCGTGGTGGACCATTAATCAATAACCAGCCGCTACCCGAAAATAGTTTGGCAGCAATTACGCGCGCGCTGGATATGGGTGTTTATGCAATTGAAATTGACATCTATCAAGTTGAGGGCGAGCTGCTCGTCACTCATGATCGTCGGCTTGGCAAATTAGTTTCCGGGAAAGGTATTATCACTGAATTACCACTGGCTTATTTACGCGAACAACGTTTGGAAAATGGTGAGCCGCTGCCAAACTTGCAACAAATTTTGGAGTTGGTGGGTGATCGCGCTCTATTAAATATTGAAATAAAGGGAAAGGATTGTGTACCTGCATTAAAGAAAATGGTGGAGGGATTTTGCCGCGACCATCAGCATAGTTATGAGCAATATGTTATATCCAGTTTTGATCACCAGCAGCTTTACCAAAGCATGCAGTTACTGCCACAAGTAAAACGCGGTGTGCTCATTGAGGGAATTCCCCTTGATTACGCAAAATGTTGTGAGGCGTTGCAGGCTTACTCATTTAATATGCATTTAAGTTTTCTTTCACAAGCGTTGCTGGATGATGCGCGCAAGCGTGGTTTGGAAAACTGGGTTTACACTGTTAACCATGAGGACGATTGGATTTGGTTACGTAGTCTGGGTGTTGATGCTGTATTTACTGATATACCGGATAAGTTAATCGCATTTAATTTGCGTCAGTAGTAGACGGACGGGCGCAACTTAATAAAACAACAATTCAAATAAAAAAAGGCTGATTACTCAGCCTTTTTTTATTTGCGATTCGCTTAAGCTTTTGTTAACTCTGCAAACACTTCTTTTGCTACTTGCAGTGTATCGTTGATATCATCTTCCGTATGAGCAGAGGACATAAATCCCGCTTCATAAGATGCAGGAGCTAAATAAATTCCACGTTTTAACATGCCGTGAAAAAATTTATTAAAGCGTGGAATATCACAAGCCATTACTTGTTTAAAGTTGGTAACTTTAGGCTCAGTGGTAAAAAAGAAACCGAACATGCTGCCAACGTGATTTGTTGTAAACGGGATGCCAGCTTCATCGGCTAATTTTTGTAAACCTTCCACCAGCTGTGTGGTGCGTGCGCTGATATTTTTATAAAAATCTTTTTGCTCTAACAACTCCAGTGTTTTTAAGCCAGCTGCCATGGCAACAGGATTGCCAGATAAAGTGCCTGCCTGGTAAACAGGCCCGGAGGGCGCAATCATTTGCATAACATCGCGGCGACCACCAAAAGCGCCAACCGGCATGCCGCCGCCGATGACTTTGCCCAGGGTAGTAATGTCAGCTTTAATATTGTAAAAACCTTGCGCGCCTGTGTGACTTACACGAAAACCCGTCATCACTTCATCAAGAATTAATAAGCTGCCATGTTGATCGCAAACATCACGTAAGGTTTCTAAAAACCCTGCAATGGGTGGAACACAATTCATATTGCCCACAACAGGTTCAACAATAATGCATGCGACTTTATTTCCGTGCTCAGCAAAATAATCGCGAACTTGTTGCGAATTATTGTAATCCAGTGTGATTGTGTGATCAGCCAACACGGCTGGCACACCAGGGGAGCTGGGCACGCCCATCGTTAACGCACCAGAACCTGCCTTAATTAATAAAGAATCCGAATGACCGTGATAACAACCTTCAAATTTAATAATATTGTCGCGCTTGGTAAATGCACGCGCTAAACGAATTGCACTCATAGTAGCTTCGGTGCCGGAACTTACAAACCTTACCATATCCATGTTAGGCATTAATGCGCATAATTTATTGGCGAGTGTAGTTTCGCGCTCTGTTGGTGCGCCAAAACTTAAACCAAATTTTGCGGTTTCAATAACAGCATTTATCACTTCCGGGTGCGCGTGACCCAACACCATGGGGCCCCAGGATTGCACGTAATCAATGTAGCGTTTTCCGTCCGCATCCCACACATATGCACCTTGCGCTTTTTCAAAAAATATCGGTGTGCCACCAACGGCTTTAAAAGCGCGCACGGGAGAGTTAACTCCGCCAGGAATGTGTTTTTGTGCTTGTATAAATAATTCTTCTGAACGTGTCATAAAAAAATCCTGAATATTTGTGTGGGTCGTTTTGGGCTTCGTGCCTCAGTTAATCTACAAATTAAAAAATAATTTTGCTTGAGCTGCAATATCTTCTGCTGCAAATAAACTATGGCAAACGGCAATTGTGTCTGCACCTGCAGCTAACACACTGCTGGCGTTTCCAACAGTAATGCCGCCAATCGCGACAATCATTGCATTTGGAAATTTCTTGCGTGCTGCGGTTAATAAACTCAATGGGGCATAACTCGCGTTAGGTTTGGTGTTAGATGAAAAAAAACGACCGAAGGCAATATAGTTTGCCCCATCCGCAATAGCTTTCTCTGCCAGCTCCAATGAGTTGTGACATGTAACGCCGATAATGGCATCTGCGCCCAGTATATTACGTGCCGCTTTCACGTCGCCATCAAGCTGGCCTAAATGCACTCCTTGCGCATGTATTTGATAAGCTAATTGCACATCATCGTTAATTATTAATGTTGCGCAATGGAGATTGCACAACGCTAATAGTTTCGTCGCATCGCGTAAACGCTTTTCAGTGTCGTTCGATTTGTCGCGATATTGGATAAGTTTGCAGCCACTTTTCAATGCTGCTTCAACGCCAGAGAAAAGTTTTTCTTGATGCATTAAGATTGAATCAGTAATTGCATAGAGCACAAAAAATTACCTTAAATCATTGAAATGGTTTTACGACTACTAAAATGACGATCCCCACTAATAAGAGTACGGGGAATTCATTAAACCAGCGAAAAAAAACGTGGCTTTTGGTGCATTTGTCGTCGCGCAATTGCTTGAAATAAACGACGCAGGTCTCGTGATAAATGCTTACCAATATTACTAACGCTAGCTTGCACCAATACCAGGTTTGAGTGGAGTAATAGTCCCAACCCAGATAGCTCATCCAGCCACCAAAAATAAACACGGCAATCATAGAAGGCTTGGCGATTCCATTGAGTAATTTTCGCTCCATAATTTTAAAGCGTTCGCGACTAACGCTATCTTCACTCATGCTGTGATAAACAAATAAACGCGGCAAATAAAACAACGCAGCAAACCAAGTGATAACAGAAATAATGTGGAACGCTTTTATCCAGAGCATACATCCTCTTATTTTTACAGGCAGCTAAAGGTTATAAAATTTTTTAATCTGCTCACGTGTAATTATTCCTAGTCCATTTTTTTTCGAGCTAGAAATATATGCTGCATCAACTTGAGCGTGGTTCATATTCAACAGCGCATGATAAAGAGTTGCTTGCTGATCCAACTCGATCATATCCAGGCGGCGCGCGGGTATTGTTTCGAGGTTAAGCAGTTTATCAGGTGTTGCAATAGCTTCTACAAGAGAATGCGCTAAATCATCGGGGTTGAGCAAACGGTTAGTTTTTTCTAATACGATCCAATGCGGATTATCGGCAAGTAACTGTTGCGCTTGTCCGATCGAAATCTCTTCAGGAGTTATTTTAATGTGTGTATCAAGCAGTCTGCGCGTACCTGTGCGACTGAGTAGTTGTTCGATTTCACTAAAGCTATTTTTTTTTCCTTGGATTTGCAGCAGCGTTTGAAATAGGCCTTCGCAGCGAAACACCCAGCGTGTGGTCAAGCAAGCCACCACTACAACTAACATGCTGGGGAAAATTATATGAGGGTTATAGGTTAACTCGAGTATTGCCATCATTGCGGCCATAGGTGCGTTAAGCGTTGCACCCATCATCGCACCCATTCCTAATACAACATAAAACCCTACTGCGCTTGCGGATTCAGGCATCAATTGATTGGCGATGATGCCGACCATGCCGCCTATACAAGCACCCATGAACAGTAAGGGACCAATAACACCGCCTGGCATGCCCACACCCAAACTCACTCCGGTTACGAGTAGTTTAATGATAAGAACGCTAAGCAATAATGAAAACGCCATATTGCCCGAGAGCGCACCAGTAATTGTGTCAAAGCCTACGCCCATAATTTGTGGCGCAAAGAAGGAACCACAGCCGGCTAGCACGCCGGCAATCGTAAACCGTACTAGGATAGGGCGATTAAAAGAAAGCTTGCAGCAGAATTCCTGTAAGCGAATGAACAGTGCTGCAAAAACTGCAACAACTAATCCTACAAGTGCCATTAATGGAAGCTCGAGTAAACTGCCCATGGCGTTGTGCGGTAGATTAAATGCCGTCGTTGATCCAAATACTAGTTGATTGATGGTGGCGCCGGCTACGGCAGCAAGAATCACTGGGATAAAACCAGCAATGGTGTATTCCATTACTACGACTTCCATTGCAAAAATGACTCCAGCCATAGGCGTGTTAAAACAGGCTGCGATGGCTGCGGCAACCCCACACCCGGCTAGGGGGCGCAAGCTATTATTGGGTAATTTCAGCCACTGGCCCAGCAAACTACCACTGCCAGCACCGAGATGAACAGCTGGTCCTTCGCGGCCCACTGACTGGCCCGACACCAGGCAAAGCGCACCACCAAAAAGTTGTGTCATAACATTGCCAAGCGGCATGCGCATTTGGTGGCTGTACAGGCGGTCTAATACATGGCTCACTCCTGCTGCGTGATATTGTTTATTCATTATTTGTAGTATCCCGCCCAATACTACGGCACCTAATACTGGTAACCAAAAATGCCAAGCGTCGCTAAGTGCTTCAAAATTTTCGGTGTGAACCGGCAGCATATAGTGCAGGGGGATTTCAACTAATAAACGAAATAATAAGATAACCAGGCCCGCGATGATGCCGGTAAATAAACCTAAAATCGTCAGTTGTGGCAGTGCTTCAAGTCCGGAAAGTTCATCGCGCCAACGCTCTATGTACTCCAGCCAGCGATTTTTTTTACGGGAAAGTATTTGGTGGGTAAAGTCTGATTTCATATTTTACTTTTGGTTTTTTACCTTTTCACTTTCGATTTAGTTCTAAGGCTCTTATTATGGCGAGCTGAGTGGTTAAAGCGACCAATGTTAGGTTGTAACATAGCCCAGAAGTTATTGATTACGCAAATAAGGGGTTAGATGTGATTAAAGCAGGTATTGTTGGCGGTACTGGTTACACCGGTGTTGAGTTGTTGCGGTTGTTAGCAAAACATCCACAGGTTGAAGTGACAGTGATTACGTCGCGGGCAGAGGCGGGCGTTAAAGTCGCAGATATGTATCCAAGCTTGCGCGGTCATATCGATTTAGCTTTTACTGAGCCAGACGTAGCTTTGCTTGGTGAGCTGGATGTGGTGTTCTTCGCAACACCACATGGCGTGGCGCAAAACCTAATGCCTGCACTTATGAAAACCAAAGCGCGCATTATTGATCTTTCTGCAGATTTTAGAATTCGCGATGTTGCCCTCTGGGAGAAATGGTACAACCAAGCTCATGGAGCGCCAGAAGTAGTCGCCCAAGCAGTGTATGGCTTACCAGAAGTGAATCGCGACACTATACGCACCGCTAAACTTATTGCTTGCCCCGGTTGTTATCCCACTGCAACCCAGTTGGGATTTTTACCCTTGATTGAAAATAATTTGGTTGATACCGGTCAGTTAATTGCAAACGCCGCAAGTGGTGCGAGCGGTGCCGGGCGTCAAGGCAAGATTGATAACTTATTGTCCGAGGTAAGCGATAGTTTTAAAGCCTATGGAGCTGCTGGTCATCGGCATTTGCCTGAAATAGAGCAAGGTTTAACGGATGTTCAACCTGCGGGTGCTGCGCCTATTTCGCTTACTTTTGTGCCGCATCTGTTGCCGATTATTCGTGGTATCCACGCAACCTTGTATGCCACCTTGTTAGATGCCAGCAAAGTGCCGGATCTGCAGGCTCTCTACCAGCAGCGGTATGCAAATGAACCATTTGTCGATGTGTTGCCAGCGGGTCAATTACCGCAAACTCGCTCGGTGAAAGGTTCAAATATGTGTCGTATTGCCATATTACGTCCGCAAAATCGCGCTACAGTAGTGGTCTTGTCAGTAATCGACAACCTCACCAAAGGCGCGTCTGGTCAAGCAGTTCAAAATATGAACATCATGTTTGGTTTTGAGGAAAAAGCAGGGTTGGATGTAATAGCCATATTGCCCTAAGCTTAATTCTCAAGTGACGTAAATTTATAAAGTAACCTCGTAAGAGGTTACTTCCACTAATAATAAGGCAGATAAATGTGGCGGTAAAAGGTAGCATAAATCACCCAATGCGAATTATTCCCTACCGGCCTTCGGCGCGTTATCTACGTTTCCTGATGTACTTAATGGCTGTTGCTGCATGCTTTTTTGCCGGGTTTTATTATGCCCAGCGGCTACAAGTAGCTGTAGAAGATAACAAGTCTCAGGAACAGCAGAAAATGGCTCAGGAACTATCTGGCCTATACACTAATGCGGCGGTGGATCGGCAAACTATTGAAGATATGCGTCAGCTAGTCATGACGCAAAAAGCACAGATGGCAGCCTCCGAGCGTTTTTTGCTTGTTTATAAGGAGCTTTTGGCTTCTGGTGCTAAACTGAATCCATTAGGGGTGAGTTTTGGCTTATTTACTGTATTTCCATTGTCAGAAAAAGGGCATTTTAACTTCAAGTTAGTGGTGCAGAAGTTATCAACGCAAGAAGCAGATTTCGTAGGTAATTTAGAGTTCAAGGTAATTGGTGAGCAAGCTGGAAAGCGTGCTGAGCTATCGCTCTATCAAATTTCCACGCAGGCAACTTCTTCCAGCATCCCCTTGAACTTGAAGTACTTTCAGGTTTTGGAGGGCGAATTACTACTACCCTTAGATTTTGTACCGAAAACGGTTGAGCTAGTGGTGAAAACGGGTGATAGAACCGTTATTGAAACCCAACTGGAATGGCCAATTCCTTTGTCTTAGTACTTTAAATAAATAAGTACTCATAAACCTTACCGAGGTTAGTTCAATGTTTAATTCCAAAACAAAACAAATGTTTGCCAATCACCAATCTCTACTATCGTCAGCCACTAAAATTGTGGGAGATCTGTATTTTAGTGGCGATTTATATTTGGAAGGTAGTCTTAAAGGGAATATCTATGCGGAAGAAGGAAAGTCTGCCAAATTAGTTGTGGCTGAAAGCAGTGTCGTTGAAGGGGAAATCCATGCTCCTAACATTGTTATTAACGGTAAGGTGAAGGGTGCGGTTTACTCTAGTAAGCATATTGAATTAGCGGCGAAAGCGATGGTTGAGGGTTCTATCCACTATCACCTCATTGAGATGGTTAAGGGCTCACACTTAGTCGGCCAGTTAGTATGCACAGGAATGGGTGTGGAGAGTGAGGCAGCGGCAGATATTAAAGAGGACGCAAAGATTATCGTTAAAGGTGATGTTCGACCCATCGTTAAAATAGAGCCAAAAGCTGATATAAAACCGGAAGCGGATATAAAACCAGAAGTTAAAATGAATATTCACAATAGTTGACTGAATTAGTCGGGTAAAGGGATAATCAACTTCGTCGTTAATGTTTTGGAGAAGTTTATGTCCAGCTCAGCAGAAATTTTTATCCCGCAAGCTGTATATGTTAGTGATAGTGCAGTTGCGAAGGTAAGAAGTCTGATTGAAGAAGAAGGAAATAACGACCTTAAGCTACGCGTTTATGTTACTGGTGGTGGCTGCTCTGGTTTTCAGTACGGCTTTACGTTTGACGAAGCCGTCACTGAAGATGATTCAATCGTTGAAAAAGATGGCGTTAAGGTTTTGGTCGACTCGATGAGTTACCCATATCTCGTTGGTGCTAAAGTAGATTATGAAGAAGGACTGCAAGGCTCAAAATTTGTAATACAAAATCCAAATGCATCCAGTACTTGTGGTTGCGGCTCATCTTTTTCCATATAACTTCTCTATGTTATTTCTTCTCTTTCAATTAGTTTCATTTTGGGCTGCTACTCGAAAATGCCATCAAAGTCGTGCGAAAAGGTCGACTAAATGAGTCATTTCGCGTAATGTGGCCCCCCATTCGTGCCGTCGGCTACAGTTTGTTAGCTATTAATGAGTTGATTAAAAATATCCCGACTCATTATTAATAATCAATTACGGTAGTCCCCTACCCAAAAACAGAGTCACTAACTGCTATGAATCTGAATTACCTGGATTTTGAACAGCCAATTGCCGATTTAGAAGGCAAAATAGAAGAATTACAATTCATCGGAAACTCAAGTGATGTCAATATTGCCGATGAAATTGCTAAGTTAAGGGAAAAAAGCACCAAGCTTACCGAAAGTATTTACGCAAAGCTTACCGCGTGGGACGTGGTAAAAATTGCCCGCCACCCGCTGCGCCCTTATGCATCTGACTATATTTCCCGTGTGTTTACTGATTTTGACGAGCTGCATGGCGACCGTCATTTTGGCGACGATAAAGCAATTATTGCTGGCGTTGGACGTTTAGATGGTAAACCCGTAATGATTGTTGCGGAAGAAAAAGGCAGAACGGTTCAGGAAAAAGTTATGCGGAACTTTGGAATGCCTAAACCTGAAGGCTATCGTAAAGCATTGCGTTTAATGGAAATGGCTGAACGCTTTAAGCTGCCAATTCTCACACTTATTGATACCCCTGGCGCCTATCCTGGTATCGACTCTGAAGAACGCGGTATTTCTGAATCTATCGCACAAAACCTTGCCGTAATGTCGCGCTTGCGCACCCCTATTATTTGTACTGTTATTGGCGAAGGTTCATCTGGCGGTGCACTGGCTATCGGTGTTGGTGACCAGCTTAATATGTTGCAGTACTCAACTTATTTTGTAATTTCTCCAGAAGGTTGCGCTAATATTATTTGGAAAACCGTAACCAAAGCACCGGAAGCTGCACAAGCAATGGGCGTGACCTCAAAAATTTTGCAAGACTTGGGTATTGTGGACGAAACCATTCCCGAGCCACTTGGTGGAGCGCATCGCGATATAGACGCTATGGCGAGAAAGTTACGTGAACGTTTAATCGCGCAGGTAGATAAGCTGAGTCAAGAACCTCTGGATTCTTTGCTTGAGCGTAGATATGAGCGTTTGATGAGTTATGGAAATCCATGATTTAAATGTGAGTTAAATAGACTAACAAAATTCAGCTTTTTGGTAGTCTATTTTATTGTGTTGTCATGCTCGCGGTTTTTTATTGCTAGGTGCTGCTGTTTTTTTTCCTTCTGTTTTTCCCTTCGTGTTATTTTTTACAACAACTTGAGCATTAAATTTTTTCGCGCTTTCAAATTTATCCCCAAACGCTTTTGCTTTTGGGGATGCATTTTTCTGCGTAGCTGTGTTTTGTGCGCCAGTTTTCCCTCTCATATTATTTCGTGCATTTGGATTTGCACTGCGGATGTTTGCCGTAGGGTTTGCTGCTGGAATCAGTGAAGATGCAGTTGAGCCAATGAGATGACCTTTGCGCATTTTGACTAACGCATCACGAATGACATCCCAACCAGCAGGGTCGTGGTAGCGCAATAAGGCTTTGTGCAATCTGCGTTGGTCTAATCCGCGCGGTATAGTAATTTTTTCACTTTTATAACTGAGTTTTTTCAGCGGGTTGCGTTCAGAAAAATACATGGCAGTGGCGAGTGACATGGGCGATGGATAAAACGTTTGCACCTGATCCACTTCGAAATCATTCTTCTTCAGCCACAGCGCCATGTTGAGCATATCTTCATCTTTAGTGCCTGGATGTGCAGCAATAAAGTAAGGAATTAAATATTGTTTTTTGCCCACTTCTTTTGAAAATTGGTCGAACATTTTTTTGAATTCATAATAGCTGCCCATTTTAGGTTTCATCATCATCGCGAGCGGGCTTTCTTCTGTGTGTTCCGGTGCTATTTTTAAATAGCCGCCCACATGATGCTGTACTAATTCTTTCACATATTCTGGATCGCGTACTGCTAGGTCATAACGCAAACCCGATGCGATGGAGATGCGGTTGATACCTTTCAGTTTGCGTGCAGCGCGATAAAGTGCAGTCGTATGCTTGTGATCGGTAATTAAGTTTTTGCAAATTGTAGGATACACACACGAGAGACGACGGCACTTGCTCAGTGTCGGCATATCTTTGCAGGTTAAGTGATACATGTTGGCGGTGGGGCCGCCTAAATCTGAAATGTGGCCGGTGAAGCCAGGCACTTTATCGCGAATATTTTCAATTTCGCGCAGCACAGATTCTTGCGAACGGCTTTGAATAATTCGCCCTTCGTGTTCGGTGATCGAGCAAAAAGTACAGCCGCCAAAACAGCCGCGCATAATGTTCACGGATGTTTTAATCATGTCATAAGCAGGGATTTTCGCATTGCCATAGCTAGGATGCGGCACGCGCTGGTAAGGTAAATCAAACACGCCATCCAATTCATTTGTTTCGAGCGGAATGGGTGGCGGGTTCACCCAAACTTCGCGGTTGCCATGTTTTTGTACTAAAGGACGCGCGTTATAAGGATTGGCCTCCTGATGCAACACGCGGGAAGCATGAGCGTAAAGTGTGGAGTCATTACGGACTTTGTCAAAGCTCGGCAGGCGAACATAAACTTTGTCGTCATCAACCAGATCGCTGCGATTTTGCAATGGCATTGGAATGATACGAATTGCTTGAGGTTCGTTGGGGTCAACCACTTTGGCTGAAGCTGCGCCTTGTGCAGGGCAACCGACGGTATTTAATTCACTTGCCTGATCTGGATTTAAAGCAGCAATTTGTGCAGCCATTTTGTCTGGATCGAGTTGGCGCATACCGACTTGCGAATTGTTCGGGTCAGCTTTTGCCACATCGACAATGGATTTTGTATCGTGCTGGTATTCATAGGGGTTGGGTAATTTGTCGATATTGCCCGGCCAGTCGATGCGGCTGGAGTCAATTTCTGTCCAGCCCGCAGGCGCTTCTTTTTTGATGACCACAGTGCCGCGAAGGTTATCTATATCTTTAATTGAGCGGCCAGCCGCGAGTAGGTGTGCGATATCCGCAATCGCGCGTTCGGCGTTGCCGTAAAGCAGAATATCAGCAGTGGCGTCGATTAATACTGAGCGACGGACCTCGTTGCTCCAATAATCATACTGCGCTATGCGGCGTAAACTGGCTTCAATCCCGCCAAGTACAATGGGTACATCTTTGTAAGCTTCTTTGCAGCGCTGGCTATATACGGTTACGCAACGGTCGGGGCGTTTGCCGCCCATACCGCCGGGGGTGTAGGCATCGTCTGAACGCATGCGTAAATCGGCGGTGTAGCGGTTAATCATGGAATCCATGTTGCCAGCGCTCACACCAAAAAATAAGTTGGGTTTGCCGAGAGCTTTAAAAGGTTCTGCACTGCGCCAATCGGGTTGCGCGATAATGCCGACACGAAAACCTTGCGACTCCAAAAACCGCCCAATCACCGCCATGCCAAAACTTGGGTGATCTACATAAGCATCGCCGCAGACAATAATAATGTCGCAAGAGTCCCAGCCGAGTTGGTCCATCTCTTCGCGACTCATCGGCAAAAATGGCGCTGGGCCATAACATTCGGCCCAGTAACGTGGATGGTCAAACAGATTAATGGCGGTGGTATTCATAAGGCAGGTGCTGCTAAGGAAAATAATCAGACACCTATTGTCCCAGAATCGGCAGCCAGTAAACAGTATTAAAAATAGGGAAATAAACTATCGCGAAAGAAATCATGTATAGAGGTAAGTTATCAGGCACGCTGTAAATACGTCCATGTACGCTTATCGTCGACTCCTGTCTCCGACAGCCTGATAACTTACCTCTATACATGATTTTTGCCCAGCAAGTATGCATACAGAACTGATAAAAAATCGATGGTTTAATCGCTCATTTCGGTATGCAATTGGTGATAATTTTGTTGCAGGCGATATAAAAAAACGCCTATAGCAGTGAGCTGCAATAGGCGTTTTGGCGTTATCAAGGAAGCTATTAAATAATCTTGCGACGACGTAAATTGAAAATCGCTAAAAATCCTAGGCTTGAAAGTAACAAGAGTAACTCAGAAGGTTCTGGTACATCGGCGGTGAAATCTTGTTGCAAGAAGTCTGGCAAATCAGCATCGCTGAAGCCAAACACATAAAAATTATTACTGTTATCAAAACCTAAAGGATGCTTGGTATCGATAATTGTCGATAAGAAATCATTGTCGTTTGCTACCCACAAAGTGTGCATGTTAACGCCGTTAAACATTACATCAGCACCAAAAGCCATGGCTTCAATTTTTGCAGGAATATTTTCTACTGCAACACCAGCCGCTACTAACATGCTTTTTACATCGAGAGATAAGGACTTGCTTACTGCTTTCGCCGATAAGTCGCCCGACATGCCAGTTACATCCTGCGCGCCGGTTAAATCAATTTTGAAAATTTGTTTTACTTTTGCATCGCTGTTATCGCCCAAGCCTTTACCGTCGCGTTCATCAACTAAAAACTCATGATCGTTGATAGCAACAATTTCACTAACACCTGAACCGGTTGTTAAGTTGTAAGCAAATTGTCGTGTTGCACCGCTTTCAATATCTACAGTGACAATTCGAACGGTTTTTGTTGTGTCTTGTCGTAAAGGTGCTTGCATTATGCCTACAAGAGTTTTTCCATCGGGCGTAATTGCTAAGCCTTCCATGCCTTTGTTGGTTGTGCGGCCACTTGTATTTCCGGAAATTTCAGCAACTTCAGTCGCTGCTAAATTGTTAATCGTCAAATCAGCAGGAAGAGCGAAAGATTTGATGCGTTCTCCCGTGGCGCGATCGAATTGATAAACATAAGGGCCGTATTCGTCAGAAATAAATACGCTTTTGCCGTCGTTTGAAACGCGAATGCCTTCAAGATCAAGACGAGCGTTGTCGGGGTTCGTAGGCAAGCCAACAGCGAAATTATCCGAGCGACCAGTGAAATAAAACTTATCGGCAGTATTTTCAATTGGCGCTGCACCGGCTGCATAGATTAGCGCTGTTGCACTGTAGAGCAGAGTAGTGCTGCTTAGCGTTGGTGTAATTGCATAAGGTAGGCCGCTCGCATTTTGCGTGAGTTGCATATCAACAGTTTGAAAGCGCGAAATATAACTGGTGGTGTTATCAACCGCTGCGCCGCCTGCGTAAGCCTGTGCATTAGGGCCGCGGTCTGGAGTTGCCAAAAAAGTATTGCCACCCGCATATGCTAGGCCAGAACCCATTCCGCCTAAAATATTAGCGGCGACGCCATTTTCCAGCGTGCTGGTTAAGCCGGATAAATCTGTTGCGCCATTAAGACTGCCAACACCTAGCAATATAGGTGCGGCCTGTGTATTAAATGATGCCAGTATAATGAGGCTTGTAAAGGCTATGCTGAGTGACGTACGTTTCATGAAAAACTCCAAGTATGTGATTTGACGACACACTATAAGAGCGGTGTTACATTTTTATTTCGGTTGTGTAAATTATTGAATTTGAGTGGTGCGGATAGGAGAAGCAGATTTTCTACTCAACTGGGCGTGTCCGAATTAGCGTTCGTTGTTTAATTGGGTAGGTCAAAATAAATGGGCTTTTCTTTTGTCGAAAAGGGCGCAGTAAGTCGCGCCCCACAGAAAAAGCCGGTTACGCATTTGTTAGTAATACATCATATTTTCGGCTGAGCATATCGTAAAATTGTTCACGCACTTGAGTTACTCCCAGTTTTAACGCGTTAATTTCCTCATGAGAAATATCTTTGCGACACACGTAAACTTGCTTACGATAAACCGCAATTTTAGCGCCGTACAAACGTAAGCTGCGCTCCAAATTTTTTTCGCCTAGCATTAATAATTTTGCTTCAGCGTCAGCAAGCTTGCGGAATTCGTTCACCAGTTCTGTGTTTACAGCGTCCAATTCTTGACGGCGTGCTGTTGGCCAGCGATCACCAAATTGAATAGACTCAACCACGAGTGACGAATATTTGGCGAAAATATGCGTGACTGCACCTACCTGCGTCGATACATTTTCCAAAATTTGCAAGCGGCGATTTTCTCTCGGCGAGTTGTTTTGTAAATGTGCACTGCGCCAGAGTATGAGCCAGGCAACCAATGCCGCAATTAAAGCCCCGAGGCCGATTTTGAGGGAAGTGTCAGTTAGTTGAATAAAAGTTTGCGAATCCATAGGAGAGACCTCTGTCAGAAAAACGTCGTTCAGGTGTTGTGATAGAGTCTTTGCAAGAGCCAGGCCAGCTGAGGAGATATTAAACGCGTAGTTCTGGTTGTGTGTGTGCTAATACAGCGGATGATTTTTTAACGGCTTCAATAGTCCTTCAAGTCCATTCAATTTAATTTCGTAGAGAAATTGCAGTTGCTCGCCGAGTTTACCTTTCGGGAACCCTTGACCATAAAACCATACCAAATAAGGCTCGGGTAAATCGATGAGCAGCCGGCCTTGATATTTACCAAAAGGCATTTTGGTATTGGCGAGTTCGAGCAAAATTGTGGGGTCGGGTAACGCATTTTCCATGATGTTATGCCTGATGATGTAATCGCTCTAATGATCTAGCCGCCGGCCAGTTTTACAGTCAGGCCACGCTTTTCCAATTCGATTTTTATTTTATCGCGGTGGTCGCCCTGGATTTCAATGACACCATCTTTTAATGAACCACCCGTACCACAAAATTGCTTTAAATATTTGGCCATATTTTTAAGTTCGTCATCATTCAGCACAAGCCCACTAATCGTAGTTACGCCTTTGCCATTGCGACCTGCGGTTTCGCGCCGAATTCGCACTATACCATCGCCTTTTGCTACAGAGCTTTCAGGTGCTTTTTGCTCTTTAATGCGGCCACTTTCGGTGGAGTACACAAGACGACTATTGTTTGCGCTGTTGTTTTTATTGTTATTCATGTTGTTAGTCATGGCGAGTTCTCTGAGGCTATACCGGCAAGCATTATTGTAAATGAATTTGGGAAGGCTGGGCTGTTAGAATGCCGTCAGCAAATGAGTGTAATGAAGAGGATCCGCAGAATGATCAAGGGTTTTTGGGAAGAGCCGTGGGCGCCAGCAGTCGGTGCATTTGCCGAGAACTTTGTCAGTTCTGGAGAGCAGGGCGCAGGGTTTGCGCTGTTTTGTCGCGGAAAATTAGTGGTGAATGCGTGGGCTGGAAACTATGACAATCGCTTGGCGCAGATATCGGATGAGCCTTGGTCTGAGCAAACTTGCGTGAATATATTTTCGGCAGGGAAGGGTTTAGTAGCGCTCTGTGTGCTGCGTTTGGTGGCAGAGGGTCGTTTGGATTTGGATAAGCCCGTCGCGGAATATTTACCCGAGTTTGTCAGTGGGCAAGTAGAAAAAGAAACTATAACGGTGCGGCAGGTTCTGTGTCATCGCAGCGGCTTGTCGGCATTTCACGCTTCAATGGATGATGAAGCGATATTTGATTGGGACTTTATGATTAAAGCTATTGCGTCAGAAACACCTTGGTGGATTCCTGATACGGCGCAAGGTTATTCACCTTTTATTTTTGGTTATCTATTAGGAGAGTTAGTAAAAAGAGCGAGTGGTAGGACAAGTTTTGATGACTATTTTCAGCGCGAAATAGCCAAGCCCTTGGGGGTGAATTGTTATTTTGGTGTGCCCGATGACCGCCTTTCTCAAATTGCTGATAATGGCCCCCTTCAACGTACGATTGCTAAAAGTATTGGCAATGTTCAGGGTGGAGTTGTTCCACCTCATAGCAATGCTGCTAGCAGTTCTGCACTCGGCAAATTAATGAAAGCAAATCCGCGCGGCGTGACCCATAAAGCATTTGCAAATCCGCTAAGTTTAATGACCACGGCCAACAGTTGCGAATGGCGTCGCGCACAGATTCCCGCTGCCAATGCCCATGCTAATGCAGCCGCTTTAGCCACGATTTATGGGAAGCTTGCCAGCGGTGGAGGAGAATTGTTACCGGAGGACTATCTGTCATTATGTTGGCAAGAGCAAAGTTTTAACGAAGATCAAGTGTTGGGTTTGCCATTGCGCTTTAGTCTCGGATTCATGTTGTCGCAACACAGCCGCCCAGATTGTCGATATGGTCGTGGAGTTCGCGCCTTCGGACATCCTGGGGCGGGCGGTTGCCTAGGTTTTGCCGATCTTGATTATCAGCTGGGGTTTGGGTATGTCACGAATCGGATGGGGCAAAGTCTGCTCATTGATGAGCGTGCTATTCGACTAATTGATGCGACCTATAAAGTTTTAGAGAGTTAATGCCATGAATGATATGAATGATAAATTGATTGATTTACAAACTCGCGTTGCTTATCAGGAGGACACGCTTATACATCTGGATCAGGTGATAACAAAGCAAGACGCCGATATTGTCCAGCTGCAACAGCAGGTTCGCTTATTGGCCAAGCGCTTGGACGAGTCTTTATTTGCTCAAGAGCAAAGTGGTGATGGTGAGTTTAATGAGCGCCCTCCGCATTATTGATGTTGGTGCCATTATTTGTAGCGAAGTTTTTAATAAGGTTTTTTGCTACGCGAAGACATTGCTTTGTCCAAATGATGGCTTGGAATGAATAATAAGTACCAATTTCCCTGCTATTTCAGAAATCTTGGCTAAACTCAGTGACAAACTAGTCGTTTTTTGAGCCTGAATTTAAATCATGGTCCATCTAAATTCGTATTTTGATCATTCGAAACAGCTAGATTCTCTTCAGCTGGGAGGCGCGCGTTTAGCAACGGGTGCCGTGTTATGGCGTTTGGATTCCCTTACGGGTGAGCTCGCATTTTCACAGCAATTTGCACAACTGTACCCAGCTATTGCTCAGCCCATCAAAAATTTGTCATCGTTACTGGATCAATTGCCAATTGAGGATAAAAATAATTTCCTACAAGTTTTCAATTCTGACATTAATGATGTTGGCGAATTGGTTCGCGCATGCGAAATAAAAATACAATTACTGGAAAATAAACTTCGTTTTGTTGGACGTTTAGTGCCTTCAAATAATAGTAGAGCAGAGCGTATATTTGAAGGGATTGTCGAAGGCACCGTTGCTCCACATTTAATGATTGGAAATGTGGAAACCACTATTAGTTTGTTGCAAAAACTATTTTCCGATAGCAACGTGGCTAGCATAGCGACGGACTCCCAAGGCGTATTGATACAAGCGAATCGAGCTTTTAGAAAATTATTTGATCTTAAGTCACGCCATGTTTCGGCGGGTCTTGGTCATTATAATATTTTGCGGGATAAAAATTTATTGGCGATTCCAGAGATAATGGAATTAATTCATCGTGTTTATAATAAGAATGAAGTGCATAGCTTTGAGATCGGTTATCAGTTGCAGTACATACAAAAGCGAAATTCGAAAAATAAAAAAGTTATTTATTTTAGAGCAAGTTTTTTGCCAGTAAAGAATAGTTTTGGCCTTACAGAATATGTGCTGATTCAATTGCAAGATATGTCGCGTGAAAAAGAAACGTTGCAGGTGTTGTTAAAACAGCAGCGTGAGTTGCAGGAAAGTGCTGCTAGCTATAAAGCATTTATCGCCAATAGCAGTGAAGCTATTTGGTGTTATGACATGTTGCCCCCTATCCCCTTGAGCGCGCCTGTTGAAGTACAGTCAGATTTGCTGATGCAACGTGCGCGTCTTTCTCAAGGCAATAAGGTGTTGTTGTCTATGTTGAAGGTAGAGTCTCTGGATAGTATTCTCGGAATGGGTCTACACGATAGTGGTTCTACAGAGTGCGCGTTCGACGTAAAGTATTTTATTGAAAATAATTATCAAATGGTGGATCACGATGTTGTGCGGGAGGATCGTAAAGGTCGGCGCTTTTATTTCCAAATTTCATGTGTTGGTATATTTGAAAATGATTGTTTAAAACGTGTGTGGGGAACGACTAAAGATGTTACTGCGCGCAGGCGATATGAGCAGCGCCTTGAGTATTTATCTTTACATGATGCTTTAACTGGCTTGCCTAATCGCGCTGCGATTCAGCAGGAAATTGAACAATTCTTTGCGCGGGGAACTGACGCTATAGGCGCATTATTGTTTATTGATCTGGATAGATTTAAAGAAATTAATGACACGCTAGGCCATCAGGTTGGTGATCACTTGTTACAACTTATTGGCCCGCGTATTGCTTCAGAAATAACGGAAACAAAAAATATAATCGCCCGCATGGGTGGGGACGAATTTGCCATTTTCTTGCCAGAGGTTAGTCATCAGCAAGAAGTATTGGCGTTGGCTCATCGCATTTTGGATGCGATACGGCTGGAGTTTGATCTTGATGTTTTTTGTGCTGAAATTAGTGCAAGTATCGGTGTGGTTCTAGCGCCGTTGCAAGCGAATGATGTAAGTACCTTGATGCGTTATGCGGACGTGGCAATGTATAGCGCTAAAGTACAAATGAATGGTGTCGTGGCATATAAGCCTGAGATTGATCCACATTCACCAAAACGTTTAGCCATGATGAGTGAATTAGGGCGTGCAATTCGCGAAAATCAATTGTGTTTATATTTTCAGCCGAAAGTGGATTTAAACACCAAGTCTTTTTATGGTGTAGAGGCATTGATACGATGGAATCACCCTGAGTTAGGTTTTGTTTCGCCAGGTGATTTTATTCCCATCGCCGAAGCGACGAGTTTGATTCATCCTTTAACTGCCTGGGTATTGGAAAAAAGTATTGCGCAATGTTGTTTATGGCGTGCGCAAAATTTGCAGTTAACTGTGGCAGTAAATTTGTCTGCGCGGAATTTGCTTGATGAAAATATGCCTAAATTGGTAAATAGGTTGTTACAAAAATATGATTTGCCTGCCTGCGCATTGGAAATAGAAATTACTGAAAGTTCAATTATGATTGACCCGGCACGAGCGCTGCGTGTATTGCAGCAATTGCATGAATTGGGTGTGCAATTATCAATTGATGATTTTGGCACCGGTTATTCTTCTCTCGCTTATTTGAAAAAGTTACCCGTCCAAACATTAAAAATAGACATCTTCTTTATCCGAAATATGCTCAATGATCATCAAGATGAATTAATTGTGGATTCAACTATTCGTTTGGCGCACAGCTTAAACTTGAAGGTGGTTGCTGAAGGTGTAGAAAATGAAGCGTTGGTTCAGCGCCTCACAGCTATGGGGTGCGATGATGCGCAGGGCTATCATATCGGTCGACCTATGCCGGTTGCGCAAATAGGTTCATGGATTGAAAGTTCCCCGTGGAAATGTTTGATAAATGATCTGCCTTCTTGTTGAAAAAAACGTGAAAAAAGTTGCATAAAAGTAGCCGACTTGCGCGCAAATTTCCCTTATACTGCTCCACTTCTCTCAGTCCAGCCGCACTTTTAAGTCCTGGGCCTAGGTGCTGCATTTAACCCTAGTGACTAATCCAAACATAAGGCCACCTTTTCATGTTTATCAAATCTTTGCGTGGGGCATTTTCTAACGATCTTTCCATTGACTTAGGCACAGCGAATACTCTGATCTATGTGCGCGGTCGAGGTATTGTTCTGAACGAACCTTCAGTGGTTGCGATACGCCATCACGATGGCCGTAAAACTGTTGAAGCGGTAGGGCTTGAGGCGAAGCGAATGTTGGGCCGCACGCCAGGCAACATCACTGCTATTCGTCCGCTGAAAGATGGGGTAATTGCTGACTTCCAGGTAACGGAAAAAATGTTGCAGCACTTTATTCGCAAGGTCCACGAAAACAGTTGGTTTAATCCTAGCCCTCGCGTTCTTATTAGCGTTCCCTGTCTTTCCACAGAAGTTGAGAAACGTGCAATTCGTGAATCTGCATTAGGCGCTGGTGCACGTGAAGTTCGCTTAATTGAGGAGCCTATGGCGGCGGCAATAGGCGCTGGCTTGAAGGTAGCGGAAGCTAACGGTTCGATGGTGGTGGACATCGGTGGTGGTACGACGGAAATTGCCGTGATCTCATTGAATGGCGTCGTTTACTCTGATTCGGTACGTATTGGCGGTGACCGTTTCGATGAATCTATTGTTAACTATGTTCGCCGCAATTATGGCAGTGTTATTGGTGATGCTACTGCCGAACGTATTAAGCAGGAAATTGGTTGTGCCTTTGCTGGCAGTGAAATTCGTGAAATTGATGTACGTGGACGCAACCTCGCTGAAGGTGTACCCCGCAGTTTTACCTTAAGCAGTGATGAAATTCTTGAGGCGCTGCAAGAGCCACTTGCGGGTATCGTACAAGCAGTGAAAAGCGCACTTGAACAATCGCCCCCGGAGCTGGCGTCGGATATTGCCGAAAATGGTGTGGTTCTGACTGGTGGTGGTGCCCTATTGCGCGACATAGATCGGCTATTATCGAGTGAGACAGGGGTTGCTTTTATTGTCGCCGACGACCCTTTAACCTGCGTTGCCCGTGGTGGAGGTATGGCCATGGAAATGAATGATCAGCGCATTGATCTTTTGTCATCCGTAGGGCGCTGGTAATACCCATTGCCCTATCGTAGATTTATCAGTCAGCCGGAGCAGTTTCCGAATCTTGTTTTTGCCAGTGACATATTGAGCAAGCTCTAGAGGAGATATTGCTATTAAACCGCTATTTATTCGGGGCTCATCTTTTACGCTAAGGGTTGTGGTACTCATGGTTGCCATGATTGTACTGATTTTCATTAGCTTAAAGACTACGTGGCTAAAACCTATTCGCCAACAATTGAATTTCCTGGTTGTCCCGTTCTATCAATTAACTGACATTCCCCGGCGCTTCGATGACTGGAGCGATGATGTGTTTGCCTCGCAAACCGATCTGCGCGGTGAAAATGAAAGCCTTAAAATCGAATTGTTAATTCATCAGCGCAAGTTGCAACAAATGGCTGCGCTGGCTGCCGAAAATGTGCGCTTACGACAATTACTAAATGCTACGGATATGTTGCAGGACAAGGTATTGATCGCTGAGTTAATTGGTGTTTCTCCGAACCCCAGTAGCCACACTGTGATTATTAATCGCGGAAGTAAAGAAGGAGTTTACGAACGACAGCCTGTATTAGACGCCTTTGGTTTGATGGGGCAAATCGTTGCGGTAGATGAAGATAATAGCCGTGTACTGCTCATTTCTGACCCTACGCATGCTATTCCTATTCAGGTAAATCGTAACGGTGTGCGTGCGATTGCTGAGGGGACAGGTGATTTAAATCGTTTGAATTTGCGCCATGTTTCTATTAACGCCGATATTCGTGAAGGTGATTTGCTCGTAAGCTCTGGTTTGGGCGACCGCTTTCCTGTTGGTTACCCCGTGGCGGAAGTAGAGCAAGTGGTGCGTAACTCTGGTCAAGCGTTTGCACGAGTTATTGCCCGCCCTATGGCACGCTTGGACCGCAGTCGTCACGTATTGTTGGTGTTTGATACCCATGGTTTGACACCAGAAACATCTACGGAACATTCTACTTCGCCCTCTTATTTACAACCCCCTAAAGGGGAAACGGCACCCGCCGCTCCTCACCTCTAACAAAAAGGTGCGTTAATGATTCCGCATCAATGGAATAGCTATTTTATTATTGTTGCCAGTGTTCTTGTGGCGCTTGTGTTATCTGTCTATCCGCTGCCGTTGGGCATGCGCTGGTGGCGACCGGAGTTCGTTTTGTTGGTAGCTATTTATTGGATCTCTGTTTTTCCAGAAACGATTAGTTTGTTGTTCCTATGTGTAGTTGGGTTATTTCAAGATTTATTGGAAGCGGTACCTTTGGGACAACACGGGTTATCGCTGATTATTGTGGCTTATATTTGTATGCAATCTTATCAGCGGGTGCGTAACTTTGCGCTTTGGAAGGAGGCTGGGTGGGTTTTTGTATTGGTTGGGGTTGAGCAATTATCTGGTAATTGGGTGCAAGGTTTAGCCGGACAACCTCTATCAGGATTGATTTTTTTAGCGCCCGCTATTACAAGCGCTTTAGCGTGGCCATTTTTTCGCATGGGTTTAGATAGGCTCAGTGGCCACTACCGAATTAACTAGTGTCCGACTACCTAGTGCCCTTTACGCCTCTTTCCCTACATTTTCTACGCGCATCTGTCGCAATGCTGGAGAGCCCAGTGGAATCAATGCCCCCACCCACTATAGAACCATCTATTTACTTAGCATCACAATCACCTCGTCGCCGAGAGTTGTTGCTGCAGATTGGTGTGCCGCACAAGGTAATTGCTGCTCCTGTAATTGAAGTACCTCGTAGCCACGAGTTACCGAGTGAATATGTTCAGCGGCTTGCGTGTGAAAAAGCAGCGGCCGGATGGGTGGCAGTCACGGCACAAGGCATAGCGCCTAAGCCAGTGTTGGGTGCTGATACCATTGTGGTTAGCGAAGGAAATATCCTGGAAAAACCACGCGATGCAGACCATGCGGCTGCAATGTTGCGTCAACTGGCAGGGGCAACTCACCAAGTAATGACTGCGGTGGCATTAGCTTTTGAGCAGCAGTTGATAGTTAAGCTCTCAATCACCGATGTGGTTTTTCGCCCGTTGAGTGAAATAGAAATTAATGCCTATTGGCTTACAGGTGAGCCGCAAGATAAAGCGGGCGGCTATGCCATTCAAGGTTTAGGTGCAGTTTTCGTTCAACAAATTCGTGGCAGCTATACTGGTGTAGTAGGTTTACCTATTGAGCAAACTGTAGAGCTATTGGCCCAATGTGGTATCTGCTGGTGGCAACAATAAATATTCGAACAGCTAAATCAAGCTCGAAAGTTGCTGCACTGTGAGTAGTTATCGATCAGGAAATTCATTGAATTTATGAGTGAAGAAATTCTTATTAATGTTTCACCTGTTGAAACGCGAGTAGCGCTGGTTGAAAACGGTGTGGTGCAGGAGCTGTATATTGAACGTAGCCATGGAAGGGGATATGTGGGCAATATTTATAAAGGGAAAGTAGTGCGCGTATTGCCCGGCATGCAGGCAGCGTTTATTGATATAGGATTAGAGCGGACTGGTTTTATCCACGCTGCGGATATGGTTCCTGAAGCATTAGACGGAGGCCCGCGTGTAACCGATGTGCCAGACATTCGATCGTTAGTACGAGAAGGTCAAACCATTCTGGTTCAGGTTGCTAAAGATCCTATTAGTACCAAAGGTGCGCGTCTTACAACACATATCACTTTGTCTGCGCGTTATTTAGTGTATCTACCTAATAGCCATCACATTGGGGTGTCGGTGCGTATTGAGGATGAGCAGGAGCGCGAGCGCTTGCGACAAATAATTGAAACTGTTGCTCAAAACCAGCCCATTAGTGGCGGTTTTATTGTGCGGACTGTGGCAGAGGGCGCCTCGGCAGATGCCATTTTGGCGGATATTCCTTTTTTGCAGAAACTTTGGGCTGACTTAAGTGACAAACTCATAACACTTAAGGTTCCTGCTGTTTTATATCAAGATATGCCATTAGCTCTTCGTACTTTACGAGATTTAGCGCGCGCGCCGATTGATAAAATTCGAGTAGATTCGCGATCAACCTTTCAACAAATGCTCGATTTTGCCAGCAAATATTCACCCCAGTTGGTGGATTTAATGGAGCATTACACGGGTGAGCGACCACTACTTGATTTGTACGGTGTTGAGGAAGAGATTCGTCGTGCTCTAGAGCCGCGAGTGGCATTAAAATCAAATGGTTATTTGATTATTGAGCAGACTGAAGCAATGACCACAGTCGACGTGAATACTGGCGCGTTTGTTGGGCATCGCAATTTGGAAGAAACGATTTTTAAAACCAACATGGAAGCTGCCGCGGCCATCGTTCGCCAGTTACGTTTACGTAATTTAGGTGGGATTATAATTCTTGATTTTATTGATATGCGCGATCCGGAACATCAGCGCCAGGTACTACGTACACTAGAAAAGGCACTCGAAAAAGATCACGTTAAAACTCGTATTACCGGGGTATCTGAGTTGGGCTTGGTTGAAATGGCGCGCAAACGTACGCGCGAATCGCTCGGACAAATGATGTGTGAGCCTTGCCCTATTTGTATGGGACGTGGTCAAGTTAAATCAGCTGAAACCGTGTGTTACGAAATTTTTCGCGAAATTTTGCGAGATGCGCGTGCTTACGATAACCAAAAGTTTTTGATTTTAGCCTCACCCGTAGTAGTGGATAGATTGTTGGATGAGGAAGCTGCTTACGTAGCTGATCTCGAAGCATTTATAGGTCGCACCATAGAGTTTCAAGTGGAAGCGTTATACGCGCAAGAAAAATACGATATTGTATTGGCATAATAACAAGTTGCGGCAAATCGAATTACGCCAGGAATTAATCGAATGTTAATGACTTCAAATAACGGCTTACACTTATTGAATGATCCCACTTCTGGACTGCAATTCTTGTTATGACAGTTATTCTCCGCATCAATACAATCCTTCGCAAATTAGTGAAATGGTTTTACATTTGCTTCGCTGTCGCTGTTATTGGTTTGGCAATTTTGGTGCAGGCTGGGCGCAGCTTTTCCCATTTGGTGGAAGAGTACCCACAACAAATTAGCCACTATTTATCCAATCAATTTAAAGCCAATGTCAGCATCGGCGCGCTGAAGGCTGAGTGGGATGGTTTGAAACCTATTTTGGATGTGGACCAGTTGCACATCACGAGTCAGGCGGGCAAGCCCATAATTTCTTTGGCACAAGCGCATTTGCAACTTGATCTGCTTGATAGTCTATTGCATGCGCGGCTGGTCTGGAGCGTATTAACATTGCATCAGGTTAAGATCGAGTTTATTCAATCTGCCGATGGGCAATGGTCTATCCCTGGCTTACCTCGGAGGACAGATGAAAACCGTGAAGACATGGCTCGACTTGACCCCTTGCTGGATATGTTATTGCTTTCACGGCACATCGAATTTAAGCAAACACAATTTAATTTTCAATTTGCCTCGGGCGATAAAACCTTGCTCAAGTCACCTTCGGTGCGGATGGACAATGCTAGCGGTTTTCATCGTTTGTCCACGCAAATAGATATTGATAATCGTCCTAAAACATTGCAATTGGTGATCGAGGCTAAGGGCGATCCGCGACACAAAAGAAATTTTACGACTAAAGCCTTTTTGCAACTTAATCAATTTCCTACTAACGAGCCGATAGCTGCGGCCACTGCATTCTTATTACAAGGTATTAATGCTGAAGTTCACAGCAAAGGAACACTCAATGCCAGTCTTTGGCTTAAGAGTAATTCAAAGCGACCAGGGTTTGATGTGGTGGGGAATATTGGTGTGCAGCGTTTAAATGTGCCAATTTTTGGGCGGGATTTAGCGTTGGATAGTTTTTCTGCTGATGTGGCGGGAGGCTGGTTTTATGATGGCAAGTGGCAACTGGCGCTACAAAACATCGGCGCCAACATTAATCAAATTCATATAGAGAAAGCAAATGTTGCTGCTTCAGCTAGTAGTTTCGATGCTCCTGTTATATTGCATATGCAAAGACTTAATCTGGAAAATCTTAACAATGCTTTGGATGGTGCGGGAGTCTTAGGCGAAGCGCGTTTGCGTGCTGTAATGCGTCAACTCGCCCCCCGTGGTGAACTGCAAAATATTGAGGTATCTATACCTTTGCAAAAACTGAGTAATTGGCAGTTGCAAGCGAATATGGTCAATGTTGCGACTAACGCTTGGCAAGGTGTTCCAGCATTATCAAAAGTAGATGGGTTTGTGCAAGCAGGGCAGCGTGGCGGCCATGTTGATATTGACAGTCGGCAAGGATTTAGCATGTTTTATTACCCGACTTATACAACTGCTATGGAGTTTGAGCGCGCCCGGGGGCAAGTTGCCTGGTTACTGCAGCCTGAAAAAAACCAGGTTTATGTAAACAGTGGCAAGTTGGAATTTTTCAATGGTGATGAAACAGCTAAAGGCTATATGTGGCTAGCGTTGCCATGGAAAGCTAACACGGGCGATATTGATCTTTATTTACACGTTGGCGCAAGTCAGCTGAACGCTAGTCTATATAGTAAATATGTGCCGGCAGTAGTGCCGCGTTCGCTAATCACTTGGCTGGAAAAGAGTTTAGGTACGCACAACTCAGGGGTTGCCACAGGAGGTGGTTTTGTTTATCGCGGCACGCTTAATACACCTAAGCGTATGGCGCGCAGTCATCAGCTTTATCTTGATGTGAATCACGCACATCTTCGCTTTCACCCCGAATGGCCCGCTTTGGAAGATATTAGCGGACGCTTGCTCGTTGATGACGAAAACGTTACTGCGACTGTTGATAACGCAAAACTTTTTTCCAGTGACGTGGGGCCAACGCAAATTAGTGTGCGTCCCAACCCTATGGGTGATGGAGCTTTGTTGCACGTTAAAGGCGTAGTCACAGGTGTTGCTAGCGATGGGTTAAGAATTCTGCGTGAGAGCATGTTAAGGCAATACATAGGCGCCAACATGGATAGCTGGAAGCTAGAGGGGGATATGCGTACCCAAATCAATATTGCAGTACCTTTGGTGCCTAATGCTCAAGGTAGTGCTCAACAAATTGATATAGATTTGACCTCTCCATTCTTTGAGTTAGGTAATTTAAAACTCAGTATGCGTGATATCACTGGTCATATCAGTTACAACAACGACAGTGGTTTAACCAGCAACAATTTACATGGCAAACTCTTTAATGAGCCAGTTGATGTACAGCTCAGTACTCAAAAACATAGCGAGTTCAATCAAACAGTGATAGATGTTAAAGGGGAGCTAGATAGTCAGTCTCTGGCGAAGTGGAGTCAACGTCCGGAAGCATTGTATCTTGAAGGTAAAATACCCTATGTTGCCCACGTCGAGCTCAATCATCGTACGAATTATAAGCCAACGAAAGCTACGGGCCGTAGCAAATCTGCCGCTACCCCCGTCAATTCAAAAAATCCTTTTGCTGTTGTTACTGTTAGCAGCCAGTTGAATCGTGTGGCGGTAAATTTGCCAGCACCTTACGGTAAAACTCGCGATACCGAACGTCCGCTCATTTTTAAAATGTCGATGCGTGAAAATAGTTCATTGATCGATGTGAGCTATGGCGATAATTTGCAGGCGTTGCTTGAGCTAGAGCCAAACAACAATAACAAATTACATAACGCCAATATTGCCTTAGGTGGTTCTGCCAAGCTTGCTGATAAGCCGCAATTTTTACTCAGTGGCAAATTACCGGAATTAGATATAGAGCTATGGAAAAAAGTTTACGAACAATATTTATCTTATTCGCAACAAATTGATCAGGGCAACACGAAAAGTGTTCAAACTTTTCAAGCCGGACAAGCAAAGCAAGAGCTTGAAGTTCCAGCCGATGCATTAGTAGCAGGTTTGCCATTTCATGCAGCGGTATTATTAGCTCACTATCAAGTTGGTCCAGTGTTACTTGAAAATATCGATATTCAAGCAGAGCGTTTGCTCGATGCATGGAAGGTGCAATTTGTTAATACAATTGCATCTGGCGATTTGAATCTACCAAACGATAAACTTAAACCAATGCAAATTAATCTAACAAAATTGCATCTTACTAATAATATTATTGATGGGAAAACAAATACGCTTAACGAGAGCCCGCAGACGCAGATTAGTGCGGAACTTTTTTCTGAAATCGATAATAAAAAGCATGGGGAAGGCATTGATCCGCGCTCGTTACCTCTTGCGAATATCACCGTGCGTGAGTTGTTTGTGGGCAACAATAATTATGGAAGTTGGTCACTGCAAATACGCCCTAACGATCAAGGTGTTTTATTTGACAATATTCAAGGCAAAGTACGTGGCGTTACGATTAGTGGAGCTGATGATGCGTTGGCGGGTGCAAAACTTAGTTGGAAGCTTGGGGAAACAGGTCCCTATACACATTTTATTGGGGCTCTTTCGGCAACGGATATATCAGGCGTATTACAGCAATGGCAAAAGCCGGATACCATTGAAAGCAGTGCTGCTAATGTGAGAGCTGATGTGGGATGGATGGGCAACCCACAAGATTTCAATCTCAAAAAACTTAGCGGCAATATGAATGTATGGCTTGAAAAAGGTAGGTTTAAACGCGCCCCCAGTGCGGGTAGTGATGGTTTTTTGCGGCTTATGGCTATTCTTAATTTTGATTCACTTGCGCGGCGTTTGCGCTTGGATTTTTCAGATTTATATCAAAGTGGTTTGGCCTACGATGAAATAAATGGCAAGGTTAATTTTGAGCCGGGAACCATGATTTTTGCTGAGCCCTTAGTGGTAAAAACACCATCAAGCCGCTTGCAGCTCGCCGGCAAATTGGATCTAGAGCATGAAAAAATTAATGCGCGTTTGGTGGCGACTTTACCTATTGCCGGTAATTTTACTTTCTTCACCGCGCTAGTGACTGGTTTGCCTGCCGCTGCAGGTATTTACGTGGTAAGTAAGCTATTTAAAAAACAAGTCGATCAGGCGACTAGCGTTAGTTACAGTATTCGTGGTGGTTGGGATGATCCAAAAATGAATTTTGATCGCTTGTTTGAAAGTGAAGAAAGCTTACGAAATAGTGTGAATCGCAGTGAATTTGAATTACCTAAAAAAACTAAGCGGACAAAAACTGGTACGGCCCGTCCACCTAAAACAAGTCCAGAAGAAAAGTTAGTTCCTTCCGCCTGATTATAAAAATATTAACTAACAAAAAACCATACAGCGAAAAAAAATACACCTCGCTACTTACGGCGAGGTGTTTGATTTATTTTCGCTGTTCGTGGTGAAGTATTTAATTGTTGTTGGTGTCGTCACTGTTGTCGTGCGCACTGAGTTGATCGCGAATATAACTAAACAATTTACGTGAATTCGTGGGCGCCTGGTTTTCGTCGCGTTCTTTCTGGGCGCTGCGAATTAGCTGACGCAGGTGTTGCACATCCATACCCGGGCAAGTGGTAACCATCGTTTGAAAAACTTGTTTATTGTCTTCAATCAACAAATCGCGATAGCGTTCAATTTGGTGTTGACGATGAATATATTGATCGCTGCGGTTTTGTAGTTTATCAACCGCCGCCTGAATGGCTTCGTGATTGGTTTCGCGCATTAGGCGGCCGATAAATTGCAAATGGCGGCGGCGTGCTTCGCGGTGAGGCATTTTTCGGGCTTCGTATATCGCATCAAGAATGCTTTCATCCAAAGGAATGGCGGCGAGTTGCTTTTCATTCATGTCGATCAGCTGTTCCCCGAGTTTTTGCAGAGCTGTCATCTCACGCTTAACTTGAGATTTGCTTTTAATGTAATCATCGGGATTAATGTCGTCGTACTTATAAACCATAATATTTCCGCATAATTTTTTTGTCATTGTGTCGAATAATTGTAAATTATTCGTCTTCTTCAAAACGATTTTGAATTAAGTTTTTAATGGTTTCCATTGCCTGGATTTCATCTTCGCCTTCTGCGGATACCTCCAGATCAGTACCCTGAGTGGCGGCTAGCAACATCAAAGACATAACACTTTTGCCTTCCACCCAATTTCCGCAGGTGCGGGCCTGAACGCGTGCACAAAACTGTGCTGCGGTTGTGGCAAATTTGGCGGCAGCACGAGCGTGTAAGCCGCGTTTATTTACGATGAGAATTGTCTCAGTTAGCATAATTAATTTTTCTTATGTTTAGCAATATCGCGATGTCTTACCTGAACATCGTGAAAGTGTGGTGCGAAATTTGCGTGTAAGCGTTCGGATAAATATACGGATCTATGTTGTCCACCAGTGCAGCCGATAGCTACTGTTATATAACTACGATTATTGGCTTGGTAGCGCGGAAACCAACGGCTTAGATATTGCTCTATGTCGGCATACATTTCAATTACCGTTGGTTGCTCCTCCAGAAATTCAATCACATCTTTATCTTTCCCTGTTAGCGGGCGTAAGTTTTGTTTCCAGTGCGGGTTGGGTAAGCACCGCGCATCAAAAACTAAATCAGCGTTAACGGGAATTCCGTGTTTAAAACCAAAGGATTCAAATAAAATTGCCATGGACGATTGGTCGCGTCCTACTAAGCGTTCTTTGATCAAGTCACGTAATTCATGCAGTGTTAAATGACTGGTATCAATAATTTGATCGGCGGCGTCACGAATTGGTTCAAGCAGTTCTTGTTCGTAACCTATAGCTTCGTCGAGGTTGGTGTGTGTATCACTGAGTGGATGCTTGCGCCGCGTTTCACTAAAACGTTGTATCAACACCGAAGGTTGTGAATCTAGAAACATGACACTGAATGGTAAATTTGCTTCTTTAAGTGTACGAATCATTTCTGGAAAAATTTGTAAATCTTGCCATGCGTTACGTACATCAATGCCTATGGCAAATTTATGTTGGTCATCTTTATGAATTTCAATTTGTGCGACGAGTGCCGGCAATAAACTTACCGGTAAATTATCAATGCAGTTGTAACCCACGTCTTCCAATACATGCAGTGCAGTACTTTTTCCTGAGCCTGAAAGACCGCTAACGATAACTAATTGCATGAGCATTTTATCCTTTTGCGTGGACTAAAAACGTAAATATTAGTTTGCGTATATTAATGCAAGTGAACATATTCAACTCTTTTCCGTAGCCGCTTGGTAAAGCGCCGCGTCACTGTTGGCATCTCGTAGCTGCCGACGAAATTCTTCATTGTTCATTGCATTAGCCAAGGCGGCAAGGTTTTGTAAATGTGCTCCGTGGGCTGCTTCTGGTACTAACATGGCAAATAATATATCAACGGGCTGCGAATCTATTGCATCAAAATCCACGGGTTCTGTGAGTGTTATTAATGCACCGGTAGCGTCAGAACATTCTTCAACACTAGAGTGCGGAATAGCAATGCCATACCCAATGCCGGTTGATCCCAATCGCTCGCGCGCCATAAAACGGCGAAATAGAGCGTCGGCATCAATTGCCGGAATGTCTTTCGCTATAGTATTTGCAAGAATTTCCAGCGCGCACCTTTTGCTACTAGCTTCAATATGGCATAAAACACGGCTTGGTGTTAATAACGATTTAATGTTCATGGATGAATTCGTTAACGATGGCTGCGCATCTTTTCTTTATGTTTAATTAATTGGCGATCAAGTTTATCTGCAAGAGCATCTATCGCGGCATATAAATCATCGGAGCTGGCGTCGGCAAAAATATCTTTACCGCTTACATGCATAGTAGCTTCCACTTTTTGTTCCAATTTATCAACTGAAAGAATAACGTGAATATTCGTGATGCGATCATGATGATTATGTAACCGCTCAATTTTGCTGCTAACGTAAGCTCTCAGTGCTTCGGTGACTTCTAGGTGGTGACCACTAATATTTATTTGCATGGGTACTTCCTCGTATAAATTGCTTGTAATTATAAAATTGCCCGCGGGCATAAATTGTTTTGCTTATGATAGCGTGCTTCACACCAAAGGTAATTGCTAGCAGCGCTCGGAAAAAATATTAAAGCGTTTTACGCTCATTTGACGGTGGAATATTAAGTGATTCACGATACTTCGCAATGGTACGCCGCGCAACTTGAATCCCTTGCTCACCTAATAAATCTGTAATTTTATTGTCACTTAAAGGTTTTTTAGGGTTTTCAGCGGTCACTAACTTTTTAATCAAAGCGCGTATGGCCGTGGACGAACATTCGCCGCCAGAATCAGTACTCACGTGGCTTGAGAAAAAATATTTTAATTCAAAAATACCTTGTGGTGTATGCATAAACTTTTGTGTTGTTACGCGTGAAATTGTTGATTCATGCATTTCTACTATTTCGGCAATATCATGGAGTACGAGTGGTTTCATTGCCTCTGCGCCGTAATCTAAAAATCCGCGTTGTTTTTCTACAATGCAACTAGCTACTTTTAATAAGGTTTCATTTCGGCTTTGCAAGCTTTTTAAGAACCAGCGCGCTTCTTGTAAATTATCTTTTAAAAATGTGTTGTCGGTACTCGAGTCTGCACGCTTTACCATCGAAGCATAATCAGAATTAATACGTAGCCGTGGCGCAATATCTGGATTTAATTCAACGATCCAGCGACCTTCACGTTTTTCAACAAACACATCGGGAACAATATATTCGGTGTCACCGTTGGCAATCATGTCGCCGGGGCGCGGAGTTAATCCTTGAATGAGCGTAACTGCCTGGCTTAATTCGTCTTCCTTTAATTTAGTGCGGCGCATAAGTTGTCGAAAATCGCGGCTCGCTAACAACGCTAAATAATGTTTGGTAATTAACTTGGCTTCCGCCAGAAAAGGAGTGGCTGGTGGATATTGTTGTAGTTGGACAGTTAAACAATCAGATAAGTTTTGGCTGCAGGCCCCGCACGGATCAAATTGTTGAATTCTATGTTGCACGGCTAAAACTTCGTCTAATTCTAAATCGCTCCACTCGCTCGCTAATCCTTCGTGAATATCTTCCAATGTCACCGATAGCATTCCACTTGGCTCCACGGCATCAATAATTGCCATGGCGATGATACGGTCACGGTCGGACATGGGCGTGAGGTTGAGTTGCCACATTAAGTGATCGTAAAGAGAGTCTGTAGCTGTACGGCGACTTTCGAAATCGCCATCTTCATTTTCATAGTTAGACGAGGTGCTCGAGCTACTGGTTTGATATACGTCATCCCAGCTAGTATCTACCGGCAAATCCGTTGGAATTGACTCATTCCATTCGGTTGCGCTCTCACTATATTCACCTGTTTCCGCGTAATTATCGCCATCTGTGAAGCTTTCGCCACTACTGGTCTCGCTAAAATTATCAGCGCTATTATTTCGGTCACCATCAGTATTGCTGCCACTGCTTGTCTCACTGTAAGACTCTTTGTAGTGCTCACTAAAGCTGTCGACACTAGTGCTATTGGGGTCGACAGGAATTTCTAATTGGCGTGGGTAGTCACTGTCTTCAAATTCAGAATTGGCTGCGGACGGAGTATCAAAGCCATCCTCCATTTCCAACATAGGATTAGATTCAAGCGCTTCTTGAATCTCATGCTGAAGATCAAGTGTTGATAGTTGCAGTAAGCGAATAGCCTGCTGCAGTTGTGGCGTCATGGTCAGTTGCTGACCTAGCCTAAGTTGGAGAGATTGCTTCATTGTGTGGACGACAAACCCTTGGTTGATAAAAGGCCTAACATAAAACCTCATCATCATTTAGGCACAAGGTTGTTAGATGGAGTTTAGTCAGGGTTTTAACGCTAGGCAATAACTCAATCGGACTTAAAGAAATTTTTAAAGCAATCTTTATGCCTAATGAAGAAAAATAGTTGTTTGTCAAGTCGATTTGCCGCCAGAACAGCAATTTGATGATGCTAATTGGCTGTATTTTTATAGTTTAAAATCTTCGCCGAGATAGACCTTGCGGACTTTCTCGTTGCTAAGTACGACTTCTGCGCTGCCTGAAGCAATAATTCTACCTTCACTCACAATGTATGCTGTTTCGCAAATATCGAGAGTTTCACGCACATTGTGATCAGTAATAAGTACACCAATTCCGCGGGTTTTAAGATGGCGCACCGTTTCCTTAATATCAGAAACTGAAATCGGATCTACGCCAGCAAATGGCTCGTCAAGCAAGATGAATTTAGGGTCGGTTGCCAAAGCTCGCGCAATTTCAACCCTGCGGCGTTCACCGCCGGAGAGTGACATACCTAAATTATCGCGAATGTGAGTGATATGAAACTCTTCCATCAATGATTCAAGTTTGCCCAAGCGTTGTTTGCGATTAAGGTCCTTCCGTGTCTCTAAAATAGCCATAATATTATCGGATGCTGTCAACTTGCGAAAAATTGAAGCTTCTTGCGGCAAGTAGCCAATACCTGCTCGCGCCCGACCGTGAATTGGCAGGTGAGTAATATCGAGGTCATCAATTAAAACGGAGCCGTTTTCTGCTTCAACAAGGCCAGCAATCATATAAAAACAGGTCGTTTTCCCTGCGCCGTTGGGGCCCAGTAAACCGACGATTTGACCGCTGGTGACGGTAACCGATACGTCTACGACAACTTTGCGTTTTTTGTAGCTTTTGGCGAGATTCTTGGCATAAAGGGTGGTCATGGAATTATTCTTTTTTGGCTTGCGGTGGGATGACAAATTCAACGCGCCCAGATTCGTTGCCGGCACCTGATGCGTTAACTGTACCGCTCGTTATGTTGTAATCAATCTTACCGCCGCGAGTTGTTGCCCCGTTTTGTTCAACAAAAGCATTTTTATCCAACGTTAAGTGATCTTTACTGACTACATAAATAATACTGTTTGCTTCTGCGTGAATGTCGGCTTTATCAATAGCGGGTTGCTGCTGATAACGCGCAGGCAAGCCTTCCGCGACTAAAGACTCTAGCTTTTGGTTTTTGTCATAGCGGAGCGTTACTTTGTCGGCGTTAATTTCAAGTGTTCCTTGTTCCAGTTTTACCGAACCACTCAATGTAGTAACCCCTAGTTTGGAATCGATGGCGGCGCTTTCCGAAGAAATTTTTATGCTCTGCTCTTTATCTGTAGGCAAGGCTTGAGCCATTTGAATCGTGGCGACAGGCAAGCAAAAAAATAAGCCCTTGGTAAGAAGTAAGTGCAATATCTGCGTAAGACGCAAACTGTAGGTCATTTGCTTAGGGTTCATAGGTTCCCGTAACGTGAGAAAGAAGTTCAATTCGATCTTGTTTAATGTAGGCGCGCAACCCCGTTGTTTCTAGCTGGGTTTTTGCGCTGCGCATAGTAACAGCTTTGTCTGTTTCCGCGAATTGCTCGCGAGTATTTAAACGTAACTCAGACGTTTTAATGCTGACAATGCCTTGGGATTGCGATGCTTGTTGCACAAGCACATCAGTATTGAGTGTAAATAACTCGCCATTGTTGTCGCTGCGACCCGATTGCGCAGTCATATACCAGGCCGGTTTTTGCGCATCACCCAAAAATACTATTTGTGGCAAATCAAACAGGGTGTAATCTTTTTCGCTGGATTTTTCATTAATTTGATAATGGCGAATTAATGGTGTTTTCAGTTGATAATGCAATGTACCTGCAGCGTCGAAATCACGTGTATCAACATTTGTCATAAAAACTTGTGGAAATACTTTAACAGTTTTGGATTGAGTTACAGTTTTTTGATTGTCCCCGCTATATCTCATTACCAAAAAGACAATAACAAGAATAAAAACCACCAGCCAAGGCAGTGGAAGGAGTAATGGATTTAGCCGCGGTAAATTTTCATTGGCCAATGTGCGAACTTTGCGTTGAAACATGAATTAAACCAACTGTCTAATAAAAAGGATTCTGATGTTAAAAAATTTCGCTGTTTAAAAGAATTCTGATGCTAAATCGGAAGCGTGACCATCACTATGCCAAATAAGATTTAAGGATGCTATCAAATGTATTTTGCGCGTGCATGATCAGGTCACACGCTTCACGTACTGCACCGTCACCGCCGCGTAAACTGCTTTGCCAATGCGCGCGCTCTACCACACTAAAATGACCATTGGCTGGGGTAAGAGCTAAGCCAACACGACACATTACAGTTAAATCCGGCCAGTCATCACCCATAAATGCAATTTCATCAAGTTTCATTGGATGCATATGTAATATTTCTTGCAGTGCATCCCATTTATCTTCGCGGCCTTGGATCAAAATCTTGATACCTAAATCATTGGCGCGTTTGGCAACTAAATTACTGGTGCGGCCAGTAATGATGCCTACTTTTACGCCGCTTTTTTGCAACATTTTTATGCCGTGCCCGTCGAGGGTGCTAAAGGCTTTAAATTCATCACCTTGATTGCTGAAGTAAAGGCGGCCATCAGTTAATACACCGTCCACATCTAACAGTAAAAGTTTAATGCGACTGGCGCGGACTTTAAATTCAGGGGAAATAATCACTTTAGCTTCTCAATAATTAGTTGTTTCTGTGACGGCTAAATGGATGCCGCGCAGCTAAACTATACCTGCATAGTTGTTAAACTACGCCTGCACGTAACAAGTCATGCATATGAAGGACACCGACGGGGCATTGTTGTTCATTTCGTACAATTAATGCAGTAATTTTTAAATCTTCCATTATTTTTAAGGCTTCTGCGGCGAGGGCTTTGTCGCTCACAGTTTTAGGGGTGCGATTCATTAAATCGCTAATCGCTGCAGTGTTTAAATCTATACCTTTATCGATGGTGCGACGTAAGTCGCCATCAGTATATATGCCAAGCAATTGATTATTGTTATCTACTATCGTGGTAAGGCCAAAACCTTTTTCAGTCATGGTTAGCAGCGCTTCCTGAAGGCTTGCTTTGGCAGAAACCCGAGGAATTTTATCGCCGGTGTGCATGATATCAACGACACGCAGAAGTAATTTGCGTCCCAGCGCGCCACCGGGGTGTGAAAAGGCAAAGTCTTCGGCGGTAAAGCCGCGCGCTTCCAACAAAGCGATGGCAATGGCATCGCCCATGACCAATGTTGCAGTAGTGCTGGCTGTGGGTGCTAAATCTAAGGGGCATGCTTCTGTTTCAACAGCGATATTCAGGTGTGCTTCGCTCACTTCTGCGAGCGTAGACAACGGGTTGCCGGTCATGCTGATGATCTTAATCCCGGAGCGTTTAAATAAGGGTAGGAGCGTAAGAATTTCGTTGGAGGTGCCTGAGTAAGATAATGCGAGCACCACATCTTGTGGCGTTATCATGCCTAGATCGCCGTGACTTGCTTCAGCAGGGTGAACAAAAAATGCAGGGGTACCTGTGCTGGCAAGAGTCGCCGCGATTTTTTTACCGACATGACCTGATTTACCCATGCCTGTCACAATAATGCGGCCGGAACAATTTAAAATCAGTTCGCAGGCTTTGTTAAATTCGCTATCGAGGCGTTGGCTAAGAGCTATTATTGCGGCGGACTCGATACGAATAGTGCGTAAACCAGAGCTGATAAAATCAAAATGGAGCATGGAATTAAATGTCTCATATCAGTATTGGGCAAAATGGCCGTCATTATAGCGGGAATGGACAGCAATTATCTGCCCTGTTCCAATTTGAACATTTTGCAATTCTGTTTAGATGCGGATTTGCAGAGCTGGTATGATGCCCGGCGTAATTTTTACAGTAAAATTATTTGTATTGATCTACGAAATGCACTTTTAAGCTACTGCAATGTCTATGTTACAGCGCCATGGTTGGCGTTGGCGATAATGATGAATCTCACTTAATGTTTAGGAAGGTAAAACGAATGAAACAGTTGGTGCAAAAAATTTCTGCTGCAATGTTAATGTTCACAATGGCCGGTACATTGCTTTTAACTCAAAACACTATTGCTGCCGCACCAGGAGCCGGTGCAGGGCCGCAGGAAAAAACACCGCATCAAATCGTAGAGCAGGCCACCAAAGAGCTGTTTGCCAGCGTGAAAAAACACAATGCTGCCGTAAAAAAATCTGAAGAATATTATGCTGACATCACTAAAATTCTTGATTCGGTGGTGGATTTTCCTTTTATTGCCAAGGCTGTAATGCGCAAATCTGGTAAGAGCGCCACACCTGAGCAAATTGAAAAATTTACGGTGGTTTTCAAAAACGGTTTGGTTAAAACCTATGCCAAAGGAATCGCTAATTATGCGGATAGCACGGTAAAAACCCTTCCTTCAACAGCTGAGGCTGGCGCACGCCGTTTAAGTGTTGATCAAGATGTTAGCGATAAGGGCGACGTTCACCGCCTGTCTTACACCATGGCGCAAAACAAAGCCGGTGAATGGAAACTGATTAACGTTGTATTGAACGGCGTGAATTTAGGCGATTCGTTTACCAGCCAATTTGATCAGGCTATGATTAAGCACGCTAATAATATCGATAAGGTCAATGAAAGCTGGTTGGCAAGCAACTAACCTCATGGTTTAAGTTCCGGGTTTTATTCAATTGAAGCTCCAACAGAAATGTTGGGGCTTTTTTATCGTTATTGGTAGGTTTTTGCGTTGTTAATCGGTGTTGTGAGTGTGAATTGACGTGCATTCCGGTACTATCACCGCCCTTATTTTTATTTAGAGCCGGGCATCCCCCGAAGAGTTTTTTCTATGAATGCGGAACAAATTAAAGCTCATATTGAAGGACAAATTCCTGAGAGCCAGGTAACGGTTGGCATGAACGGTAATCATATTGATTTAGTGGTAGTTAGCCCTATTTTTGCGGGTTTAACTCCAGTGAAAAAGCAGCAACTTGTATTGAGTACATTGGCTGCACAATTTGCTGACGGTAGCATTCATGCGGTGGATTTTATTAAAACGTTTACCCCGCAAGAGTGGCAGTCACAACCATAATTCCCCGCGCTAAGGTGCATACAGCTCTAATCGATTTGGATTAATAATGGATAAGTTTAAAATTCTGGGTGGTGGTCCACTCAGCGGTGAAATTCGTATTTCTGGTTCTAAAAATGCAGCATTGCCAATTTTGGCTGCAACACTTTTAGCTAACAGTCCCGTTACCCTGAGTAATGTTCCGCAATTAAAAGATATCACCACGATGAATTCATTGTTGAGTTCTATGGGTGTGAAAATTACCGGTGATGCAAGCCACGGCTATGTGCTTGACTCCAACGATATTACGGACTTCACCGCGCCTTATGATTTAGTTAAAACCATGCGCGCTTCGATTTTGGTTCTCGGCCCGTTATTAGCGCGCTACGGTGTTGCTAATGTCTCTTTTCCAGGCGGTTGTGCTATTGGCTCGCGGCCAGTGGATATTCATTTGCGTGGGCTTGAGGCCATGGGCGCAAAAATTGAAATCGACGGTGGTTATATTCGCGCTACTATCGCCAATAAAAGTGGACGCTTAAAGGGCGCCCACTTTTTCATGGATACGGTGACTGTTGGCGGTACAGAAAATCTGTTGATGGCTGCTGTTTTAGCCGAAGGTAAAACCGTACTCGAAAATGCTGCGCGCGAGCCAGAAATTGTTGATTTGGCCAATATGTTGGTGGCCATGGGCGCAAAAATAAGCGGCATAGGCACTTCCAGCTTAGTCATTGAAGGCGTCCAGTCTTTGCATGGTTGTAGCTTTAACGTTATGCCGGATCGTATCGAAACGGGTACCTACTTGGTAGCAGCTGCAGCAACTCGCGGCAGCATTAAACTTGTGGCAACCAGTGCGACTTATCTCGAAGCGGTCATTGTGAAGTTAGAAGAGGCGGGCGCCAAGATTGAAACGGGCGATGATTGGATTACTCTGGATATGCTTGGCAAGCGGCCTAAGGCTGTCAGTTTGAAAACTGCTCCTTACCCAGCCTTTCCAACGGATATGCAATCACAATTTATGGCGATGAATACGGTAGCTGAGGGAGTTAGCCATATCACCGAAACTATTTTTGAAAATCGTTTGGTTCAGGTCAGTGAATTAAATCGTATGGGTGCGCATATTACACTTGAAGGTAATACGGCACTTGTGACAGGGGTTGAGCGTTTGAGCGGTGCACCAGTCATGGCGTCTGATCTGCGTGCGTCTGCCAGTTTAGTCATTGCCGGCTTAGTGGCTGATGGTGAAACGATGATTGAACGTATTTATCATATTGACCGCGGTTATGAGGCTATCGTAGCCAAGTTCCAAAGCATTGGTGCGAGCGTAACTCGGGTAAAGTAAACGGTGCTATTGTCACTTAAAAGTAAATCGTCACTTGAAAGTAAGTCGTCACTCCAAAGTAATTTAGTGTATTAATGTTGAGATCAACCATGACCCAAACTCTGACCATTGCGCTGACTAAAGGGCGCATCCTCGAAGAAACCTTGCCGCTACTTGCCGCTGCAGGGATTCAACCGTTGGAGGATATGGAGAAAAGCCGTAAGTTGGTGTTCGACACTACTCAGGTTGGTGTGCGCTTGCTGCTACTTCGCGGGGCGGATGTGCCTACGTATGTGCAATTTGGTGCGGCGGATATGGGTATTTCTGGTAAGGATACGCTAATGGAAAATGGCGCTGATGGCCTATATGAACCACTCGACTTAAATATTGCTCGTTGCAGATTAATGACTGCAGCGGTTAAAGGTGCGCCAACTCCTACAGGTCGAATTCGTGTCGCCACCAAATACGTCAACATTGCTAAACAATATTATGCTGCTCAAGGTCGTCAGACTGACATCATCAAGCTATATGGAGCCATGGAGTTGGCGCCAATAATGAATCTGGCTGATGAAATTGTGGATATCGTCGATACCGGTAATACTTTGCGCGCAAATGGTTTAGAGCCGCGCGAATTTATAGCCGACATCAGTTCGCGGTTGATTGTAAATAAAGCTTCAATGAAGATGAAACACGTACAAATTCAAACGATCATTGATCATATTGCCAAGGCCGTTGCTTGTTAGCTGTCACTTGTTACCTATGACTTGTTAATAGGCACATGACGTTAATAAATTTTCTGAAGAGTAATGTATGTCTGATTCTTTTATCACTCGTTTAGATGCCAATCAAGGTGATTTTGCGACGCGGTTAGATCAACTTTTAGCGTGGGAATCTGTTAGTGATGCTCGTGTGACTAATGTTGTTAATGACATTCTGCAGCAAGTACAAGCTCGCGGTGACGCGGCAGTTATTGAATACACTAACCGCTTTGATCGGCGTGCTGCGCAAAGCATGAGTGAGCTGTTTATTACTGCCGCGCAACTCCAAGCTGCGCTTACCGAAATTACCTCTGAACAACGCCAGGCACTGGAAATTGCAGCTGAACGTATTCGTATTTATCATCAGCATCAACTGCAGTCGTCCTGGCGTTACACTGAGGCTGACGGCACCGTTCTTGGCCAACAAATTAGCGCTATGGAGCGTGTTGGGCTATATGTTCCGGGCGGTAAAGCTTCTTATCCATCATCGGTATTGATGAACGCTATACCCGCTAAAGTTGCCGGCGTAAATGAGCTAACCATGGTCGTGCCAGCGCCCGATAACGAGTTGAGCCCTATGGTATTGGCAGCAGCGGCTATTGCTGGGGTTGATCGTGTGATTACCATAGGCGGTGCGCAAGCAGTTGCTGCTTTAGCTTTTGGTACAGAGACAATTACAAAGGTCGATAAAATTGTCGGCCCTGGCAATATTTATGTAGCAACTGCAAAGCGTGCAGTGTTCGGTCAAGTTGCCATCGACATGATTGCTGGACCGTCTGAAATTTTAGTGATTTGCGATGGTCTTACAGACCCCGACTGGATTGCCATGGATCTGTTTAGCCAAGCTGAACACGACGAGCAAGCCCAATCGATTTTGCTCTGTCCCGATGTAAATTATTTAAACAAAGTGGAAGCAGCAATGCAGCGCTTATTGCCAACACTTGCACGTCAATCCATTGCTGAAGTATCGATAAAGAATCGGGGGGCATTGATCCTAGTAAAAGATATTGAACAAGCTATTGCGGTGAGCAACCGAATTGCACCAGAGCATTTGGAATTGTCCGTGGCTGATCCTGAAAGCCTGTTGCCACAAGTTCGCCATGCCGGTGCAATCTTTATGGGGCGCCATACTCCAGAAGCACTAGGTGATTATTGTGCTGGGCCAAACCACGTTTTACCAACATCTGGTACGGCACGCTTCTCTTCGCCACTTGGGGTATACGATTTCCAAAAGCGCAGCTCAATTATTATGTGCTCAGCAGAAGGTGCATCGGAGTTATC
>JANPKH010000052.1:0-4971 GCA_031425935.1 Gammaproteobacteria bacterium
CTTGCATCGCAGTAGGTGAAGAGGTCACTGACAGTGAAGGTTCAACAACTGACATTTTAGTGAGAGAGAGATCAACTCCGAGCTGCCTTATACATTCTTCCGTGGGCACTGATTCATAAAGTATTGGCACAGCAACAGGCTTATCCGCAAAAATGGCAACCTCCACTAAATCCACTTTTTTTACTTGTCTAAGTTTTGTTTCTCGATAAGACTGCAAAAATCCGAGCGTCATAAAACCAGTGATAAATAAAGCGAAAACTATACCGATAGTGCGGCTCTTACTTTTGTTTACAAGTGAAAACGACATAAACAACAAGATCTCAAAAAATATAAAATAACTACATTAAGAGACCTTTGCACGATGTAGCGAGCGATGACAGTACAAGGCAAAAATTGCTAAAAAAAGCGGAGTTTACACGAAGTAAATGAGCATTTTTTAGCAATTTTTAACGCAGTAATGTCGAGCGCAGTAATCGCGCAAAGGTCTCATTAAAAATTAAGCATGCTTTCTTCTGGCCGATGCCACGTTGGGTAGCTGATTTAACTTGGTTAAAATTCTACTCAATTCATCGAAACTGCGAATCTCCGCCGTTACTTGCATGTCCACAGTGTTTTTACGTTTATCAGAAAGCGTTTGCAGTGCGCTGATATTAATGCGCTCATTATCAAGCAATGCTGTGATATCGCGCAGCAAGCCGTAACGATCATAAGCTTCAATAATGATATCAACTGAGTAAGCACTTTGCGGTGCATTGCCCCATTCTACTTTAATAATACGCTGCGGCTCATCGGTTTGCAGTTGCAAAATATTGCTGCAATCCTGACGATGAATTGAAACACCTTTACCTAAAGTAATATAACCAGTAATGGCATCACCAGGGACCGGGTTACAACAGCTCGCAATTTGCGTGAGCAAGTTACCTACGCCTTCGATATAGAAATCCGAATCTTTTTTCTTGCTGGGCGATTTTGCTTTAAACGGAATTAATGGTTGCTGCGGGTTAGCTTCATCCAGTTGTTTTTGTGCAGCATTTAAAACGTGGCCAACGCCTATATCACTTGCACCCACTGCTGCGTACAAATCATCGAGCGAATTAAATCGCAATTTTTTAGCGAGGCTTTCAAAGTTTAAATCCAACAGAGCCAATCGTTTAAATTCACGATCAAGTAAAGCCTGGCCTTCAGCAATATTTTGATCGCGCGCTTGCTGCTTAAACCAATGTTGAATTTTTGCGCGAGCACGAACAGTGTTGACGTAACTCAACGCCGGGTTTAGCCAATCGCGGCTCGGCGCTTCGCGTTTACCAGTAAGAATCTCTACTTGATCGGCATTATTTAAATGATGATTCAGCGGAACAATACGGCCATTCACTTTCGCACCACGACAATGGTGGCCAACATCGGTATGGATGCGATAAGCAAAATCCAGCGGTGTTGCGCTGCGTGGCAAATCCACCACGTGACCGTCAGGAGTGAACACGTAAATGCGATCTTGATCAACTGCGCGCAATTCGCCTTGCAGTTGGTTATCGCCGCCCAACTCTTCATGCCATTCAAGTACTTGACGTAACCAGGCAATTTTTAATTCATAGCTGTCTTGAGTTGCATCTGTATCTGTACCTTTGTAGCGCCAGTGCGCGCATACACCCAGTTCAGACTCTTCATGCATTTCAAACGTACGAATTTGAATTTCCAATATTTTGTTGTCTGGGCCCATCACAGCCGTGTGCAATGAGCGATACCCATTTTCTTTCGGAGAAGCAATATAGTCATCAAATTCGTGAGGAATATTTCGCCATAAACTGTGCGCTATCCCCAGCACGGTATAGCAGTCACGCACGGTGGGAACTAAAATGCGTACGGCACGAATGTCGTACACTTGAGAAAAAGGTATTTCTTTGCGCTTCATTTTGCGCCAGATACTGTAAATATGCTTAGCGCGCCCAGAGACTTCGCCCGCTATATCAGCAGTCGCTAACTCACCTCGCAGCAGGGCAAGCATATGATCAATATATTCTTGCCGCGCAAGACGACGCTCATCAAGTAAGCCAGCTATTTGTTTATATTCTGTCGGCTCAAGGTAGCGAAAAGACAGATCCTCCAGCTCCCATTTAATATGGCCAATACCTAAACGGTGTGCCAAGGGAGCGTAGATGTCAGAAACTTCGCGTGCAACTTGCCCGCGACGCTGTGCACTGGCTGTTTTGACCGCACGGATAGCACATGTACGCTCGGCAAGTTTAATAAGTGCAACACGCACGTCATCAACCATTGCTACCAGCATTTTGCGAATTTTTTCTGCTTGAACTTCAGCTTGATTGCCAAGCACGCGCTCTTCATTTTCGGTGCGTTGGTAACTAATAGCGGCCATGCGCAATACGCCCTTCACCAGCTTGCTTACGGTGTCGCCGAATTGGGTTTGCACATCAACCAGGGTAATTTTATTTTCGCGCACGGCACGATAAAGAATGGCAGCCACCAATGCATCTGGATCAAGCTGTAAATCGGCAAGAATTTCAGCCATCTCAAGGCCAATGCGAAAGCAGGTAAAATCATCGCCCCAACTATGATCATCTTCGGTATGAATGTTCACCAACGAAAGGCTCAACTCAGCCGCACGACGTAGCTCCTTCCGAGTGGTTTCAGATTGTGCGCGCATACTATTGAGGCGATCAATCCACGCATCTACATCAACCTGACCATCCGCCGCTATGGGGTGATCTTGGCGAACTTTGACCATTGTTCTGTTCCTTTCTTATCGTTGCGCAGTTGTTATTCGCGTCATATCTATCATTAGATGTATACATTAGCGCGTCTAGATAGAGCTAATTAGCGCTGGTAACTTCCGGCAAATTTATTAAAGCGTCTAAAACTATTTAGAGCGTACAACTACTTAGAGCGTATAAAGAGCGCCATAGATTCAACGTGCGATGTGTGTGGAAACATGTCCATCACGCCAAAGGTATGGAGAATATAACCAGCCTCCGCTAGCACTTTGGCATCGCGAGCGAGAGTCGCTGGATTGCAACTTACGTAGACTATTTTTTTAGGCTTAAGTTGCGGCCCTTTAAGCTTAAGAAGAACGGCGATGATTTCTTTCGCGCCGTCGCGTGGTGGATCAAGCAGAATTGCATCGATGTTACCGCAAGTTTGATATAAGCGGTTTTCACTGGTGTTAACCAAATCTGCAGCTAAAAAAGTCGCATTGGTAATCTGCGCCCGTGCGGCATTTTCGCGCCCGCGCTCCACCATGGATTCCTCTGCCTCCATACCAAACACTTGCGCGCAGTGACGTGCCAGAGGCAAGGTAAAATTACCAATACCGCAAAACAAATCTAACACTCGCTCATCGCCTTTCAACTCTAGCCAATCAATGGCTTGCGCAACCATTTGCGCATTAACCGCTGGATTAACCTGCGTAAAGTCTTGAGGGTGAAAACCTAATTCTAGATTAAACTCCGGCAATTGGTAGACCAGCCGAGGATTAACCAACTCGCCAAGTAAATCCCTCAAACCAGTTGCTTCGCCATCTTGCAACCACGCGGTAAAGCCGTGTTTTTTCGTCAAAACGGTGAGTTGCGCAAGGTCAGCGATATCCAACTTTTTAGTGTGACGCAATACCACAGCAGCACCTTGGTCAGAATCAATTAACTCAAGATGAGTTACCGCTTTAGCGGAGCGCAGTTCTGTTAGCCATATTTTTAGCGGCCCCAGCAACTTATTCAGCGCGGGCGCCAGAACTAAACATGCATCAACCTGCACCAATTGCTTGCTATTACGTTGACGAAAACCAAGCGTAACTTCACCATTATCTTCATACCAAACCCCCAGCCGCGCGGTACGCCTGTAACCTTCTGAGGTGGAAGTAATTGGGGCCGCAATATGTAGGGGAATTACGCCACCCCAACGCTCTAATTGCTCGAGTACAGCATCTTGCTTAAGGATAAGTTGATGCTCAGCCTTGAGATGTTGCAGCTGGCAACCACCACATTGGGCAAAATGAATACAGCCGGGCGCTTGGCGGTAAGGAGATGCAGTTAAAACCTCATCAGTTCGAGCTTCAGAATAGCGTGAGTGTTCTTCGATTAAACGAGCAGTCACTCGCTCTCCGGTTAGCGCGCCATCCACAAACAACGTTTTATCCTTCCAATCGCTGATGCCCCTGCCATCGTGACTCATACGGTCGATAGTAAACTCGCCCAAACGCATATTAAATTGCGAAAGCTTTTTCTCTGGCGCACGAGGACTGTCACGACGCGGCGCATCATCCTTTACATACACTTTGCCTTCACTGGTTTTTTTAGGGCGAGGCTTCTTACCTAAAGAGCTACCTAGAGAGCTACCTAAAGAGCCACCTAAAGAATTGCCCGGAGGAGCGCCATTTTTACCTGAGGATTTACCATTGCGGTTGGACATTAAAGAATCTCAAAAACTAAATAAAGAAGAGTAAAAAGCGGAAACACTAATTAAACAATCCAGACGACAAATATCGATCACCGCGGTCGCAAATAATAACGACTATAACTGCATCTTCGACTTGCTTACTCAAGCGCAACGCAGCAGCGACAGCCCCGCCAGATGAAACTCCGCAAAAAATACCTTCTTTGCGTGCAAGATCACGCATTGTATCTTCAGCTTCTCGTTGCCCCATATTAACGATTTCATCAACGCGGGTTTTGTCATAGATCGTTGGCAAATAAGCCTCTGGCCAGCGGCGAATACCAGGAATACTTGCACCCTCTTCCGGCTGCAAACCAACAATTTTGATCGCTGGATTTTGCTCTTTAAGATAGCGCGAAGTGCCCATGATGGTGCCGGTAGTGCCCATCGAACTTACAAAATGAGTAATGCGACCATGGGTGTCACGCCAAATTTCAGGCCCCGTAGTGCTGTAGTGCGCGAGCGGGTTATCGCCATTACCAAACTGATCCAACACCTTACCTTTTCCATCGGCTTGCATCGCTAGCGCCA
>JANPKH010000053.1:0-3133 GCA_031425935.1 Gammaproteobacteria bacterium
CTAGGGAAGGGGCCCATGTTGTTTGTGCTGATTTGTGCGGCCATACCGCCGAGCAAACAGCCGCCGAGCTGACTAAAATTTATGGTCAGGGTATTGGCGTGGCTGGTAGTGGTATTTCCAGCTGCGGGCCGGCAATTGCTCTGCAGGTGGATATTACTAACCGCGATTCAGTGCGTGAAATGTTTACGCAAATTATTCTTGCTTACGGCGGTATCGATAGTGTGATTGTCACTGCCGGTGTATTTATCGCTGAGGGCGCTGATTTCAATCAAAACGACAAGATTTTTGATCTGAGTTTTGCTGTGAATGTGAAGGGTGGTTACATCGTCGCTTCTGAAGCTCAATCGATTTGGAACCAACAAAATTTGCGCGGCGCTATGGTATTAACCACCAGTGTAAATGCAGCTGTATCCAAAAAAGGTTCGCTGGCGTACGACACCAGTAAAGCCGCCGCAAATCATTTGGTGCGCGAGTTGGCGGTCACTCTGTCACCGTTGGTCAATGTAAACGCCCTGGCGCCAGCCACAGTAGTGCAGGGTAGTAATATGTTCCCGCGCGATCGCGTAATGACATCACTGACAAAATACGATATTCCGTTTGATGAAAGTGAAAGCACCGAATCGCTGCGCGATAAATTGGCTCAGTTTTACGCACAGCGCACACTCACCAAACAGCCGATTACACCGGAAGATCAGGCAGAAGCGGCTTACCTGTTGATTTCAGGGCAACTCAGTAAAACCACCGGTCAAGTCATTAGTGTTGATGGCGGTTTGTATGAAGCGTTTTTGCGTTAGAAGCACTCTGGTTAGAAGCGCTCTGGCGTTAAAGAAAATCTTACGTTGAAGGTAAATAATAATGAGAAGAATTGATTTAGCTTTAGTGCAAGAGCAAAACGAAAAGGAACTTGGTTTTCTAAAAACGGATTATGAAACCCTCGGCGAAAAACTGGGCCGCTACGGCATAGATATTGAAGCCATAACCAAAGCCGCTGCCGATTTTCAAATTGCTGTTCCCTCCTGGGGTACCGGCACTGGCGGTACGCGTTTTGCGCGCTTTCCCGGTCAGGGCGAACCGCGCAATATTTTTGAAAAAGTGGAGGACTGCGCGCTAATCAATGAATTGTCCGGCTGTACTGACAGCGTCTCACCGCATTTTCCATGGGATAAAGTAGATGACTTTACCGAATTAAAACAGCGCGCTGATGCGTTTGGTTTGAAGTGGGTTTCGGTTAACTCCAATACCTTTCAAGATCAGCCAGGTCAAACTATTTCTTACAAATTTGGTAGCTTGAGTAATACCGAAAATGCAGCGCGCGATTTGGCAGTCCAACACAATCTGGATTGCATTGGCTGGGGTCAACAGCTCGGCGCAAAAAGTTTAACCGTGTGGGTGGGCGATGGTTCCAATCATCCTGGGCAGCAACATTTTCAGCGCGCTTTTGAGCGCTACCTTTCTAGCGCTGAACAAATTTATAAAGGCTTGCCCGCCGATTGGGAAATGCACCTTGAACACAAAATGTTTGAACCAGCATTTTACTCAACAGTAATTCAGGATTGGGGCAGCAGCATTCTGGCCGCAATGCGGTTAGGGCCAAAATGTAAATCGCTAGTGGACTTAGGACACCACGCACCCAACACCAATATTGAAATGATTGTGGCGCGTTTGATTCAATTCAAAAAACTCGGCGGTTTTCATTTCAATGACAGCAAATACGGTGACGATGATCTGGACAGCGGTTCACTGCAACCTTATCAACAATTTCTTATTTTTAATGAATTGGCGGACGCAGAATATCGCAAAGAGTCTGAATTTAATCCAGCGTATTTGTTGGATCAAAGCCACAATGTCACCGACCCAATCGAGAGCCTTGCCACATCGGCAATTGAAGTGCAGCGCTCCTACATTAAAGCACTGCTGGTAAACCGCGAAGCGCTCTACGGCTATCAACAAGCGAACGATGCAATCATGGCTGCAGGCGAATTAAAAAAAGCTTTTAACTTCGATGTGGCACCGATTCTTGCCATGGCACGTTACCGTAAAGGTGCGTCGATTAATCCGCTGCAAACTTACCGCGCGGCCAACTACCGTAACAATATGGCAAGAGTGCGTCCACGTGATCCAAAGGCGACAGGCTCAGGAATTGTTTAAGAATAAGCACGCGAAATTATTTAGGAAAAAATAAAAGAAGCGCGAGTGATACTCCTTTTATTGTGAAAATTTTTAATTACCTGTAACAAAAGACAGAGTTAAATAATCATGAGCTTGCGAAAAATTGTTCAACCTGGCGTTGTCTCCGGAAGAGACCTACAAACTATTTATGCGGATGCGAAGGCAAATAATTACGCAATTCCTGCTGTTAACGTTACAGGAATTAATTCAATCAATGCTGCCTTGGAGGCCGCGCGCAATGTAGGCTCGCCTATCATTATTCAAATATCTAACGGTGGCGCCGAATTTTTTGTCGGGAAGGGACTGAAACTTTCGGGCTTGCAAACTACCGTGCTGGGTGCCGTTGCAGCGGCAAAATATGTCCATCAAGTAGCGAGCTATTACGAACTGCCTGTCATCCTGCATACCGATCACGCAACCAAAAAATTGTTGCCCTGGATCGACAGTTTGTTGGAAGAGGGCAGCATTCACATGGAGAAAACGGGTAAGCCTTTATTCAGTTCGCACATGATTGATTTGTCCGAAGAATCCCTAAAAGAAAATATCGCCATCAGTGCAAAATATTTAAAAAAAATGCAAAAACTTGATATGGGATTGGAAATTGAACTGGGATGTACAGGCGGTGAAGAGGACGGTATAGATAATACCAATATGGAAAAGTCAGCGTTATACACCCAGCCAGCTGATGTCGCCTATGCTTATCAACAGCTGTCAGAAATTAGCGACAAATTTACCATCGCTGCTTCATTTGGCAATGTTCATGGTGTTTATAATCCAGGGAACGTACAACTTAAGCCGGAAATATTAAGGGACTCGCAAGCTTATGTGAGTAAAACATTTGATATAAAACCAAACGCTCTCGATTTTGTTTTTCATGGAGGCTCCGGATCTGCGCCAAGTGATATATCCGAGGCAATTCAATATGGCGTAGTAAAGATGAATATCGACACTGATATTCAATGGG
>JANPKH010000054.1:0-2117 GCA_031425935.1 Gammaproteobacteria bacterium
TATTTTGGTCCCGCCTGTGAATAAAATAGCACTGCCGCTGCGGTCAAGTTTTAGATCTACTCCCGTAGTGCCTTCCAGCGGGATTGTGTAGTCATCGACGAACTGCACTAGCACGTTGCGCGGATAGATTTGCATGTCATTGTTTTTATCGATCGCAGGTTTACCACCACTGTTACGCGCGTATAGTCCCGTACTCGGATCAAAAGTGAAAGTTAAACTATAACTCGGGCTGAAAAAACTAACTGATATTTTAGTAATAGCATTTTGTAATTGTTCGGTTGGAATTGTTTTGAATTCTCCTAAAGTAATTGGGGTCCAATCTTCCCAATCTTTTTTAGAAAGTAACTCGCGCAATTTTTCTACTGTAGTGTAAGTATTGTGTGGGGCTGGTCGTTCTTTGATACGAATGAAAGAACTACCATAGGACATTTCATTAATATCCACTAGCTTAGGATATTTTTTGTCATTTAATTCTGCCAAAGCGGTAGCGCTACCCCCAACATGGGCAAATCCTGCTCCCCACTCATTAGCAATGAAAGAAAAGTATGGGCGGGCAGAGCGAATCGGCCCAATCTCTTTTGGTTTTTGAGTTTGATACAAAGCTAGAAATCGAGTTATTCCGGCTTCTGCCAAAGTCTCATACACAATATCAGCGTGGGTTAAACCAGACTGCGGGCGGGAGTCAATATGGTTTTCAATGACAATAGCCAGCGGCCGAGCTTCGGCTATGTCCCGCGCAACAGGGACGCCATTAATAGAAGGCAGCTGCTCCTCAACGGCCTGAGTGCCATCCCCGGGCTGGGTTCCTTTGTTCTTTAATTGATGCTGCCAGAAAATTATTGTTCCGACCACGGCAATTATAATTGCAGCAACTATAATAAGTTTATTTTTCATTGCGGATATAAATTATTTGGAATTAATAAATTTATCGAAAATTTTATAAAATCTGGGTTTTAAAATTAGGGATGCGCCCAGATGCCCACCTTTCTTTAAGGTAACTAATTTTGTACTTGTTTGTTTAGCAAACAATTTTGACTGATTGTACGGGCACGAACGATCGTCTTTAGCGTGAATGATAATAATTTTTTTGCCATCAATTTTTCCAACATGCTTTACAGGATTATAAAATTTACCGCTAAGCAATTTATTCCAACCATTCTTTACTGTGCGATAGCCATGACCATACGCATCAGGAAAATATTTTTTGAGAAGAGGAATTGGTTCGTCCCTACCCAGCTTTTTCCAGTCGATGACAGGAGAAAAGGTTACTACTTTATCAATCCTTTTGTCAATGGAGGCAATTAGTTGGGCTGGTCCGCCAAAGCTCCCCCCTAATAAAATAATTTGATTTGGTTTTAACCTGTATTTAGTTTTGTTTAACAGATCAACGAACCCAGTGCTTATCCCGGAAACCACGTCCAGAATATCTTTATCTAATGAACGTTGTAGAAATAACCCATCACTTTCCCATGTTCCCCGGTACCTAGGATGGAAAACCCAGAACCCCTTTTTGCTAAGTTCTAAAATTAAGGGGCGTTTTGAAGGAACTGATGGCGCACCATCGCATAAAATAACCACTCTTTGCTTTTTGGTGGTGCGAGCAGGCGGCAGGAACTCGGCAATAATATCTTTTTTAAATCTGGTGCGCAGGGTGTGCATGGGTTAATTATAGCATTGTTGACAAAATGGCCGGAAAGTGGTAAAGTAATATCTGTGTCACTTGATGGCACATAACGCGATAGTAAAACTTACAAACTGAAGGAGAGAGTGTAAAATGGCTAAGAGAGAGAACTCGTTGGGATTAGTTAAGACCGGGTTTACCCCTTTTATTTCCGGCCTTCGTACCACGGCCCTGCTGGGCTGTGTTGACCCTCGTGTCCAGAAAGCGTACATCGAATTCATGCGCCTCAAGTTCGGATTGGATGTGGGCAGTTATTTCGCCAACATGCATCCCGGCGCTGTCTTCGATCCTACACAATCCGCGATAGGTGAAGGGATCGTCAAGCTCCTCATCCAGAAGGGAGTGACCCGACTGGTGATCGCCCCGCACACTGATTGCGCGGCGGACGCGCAAAATCATAAGTTTGCGTCCGCTGAGGAGGACTGGAACTTCCAGC
>JANPKH010000055.1:0-1867 GCA_031425935.1 Gammaproteobacteria bacterium
TTTGTGTGTAATTTAATGGATAATACGGATAATCAAAGTGATTATTTTCATTGTGATAAATGCAGATGTTGTATTGTTGGCATCAGGTACTGTTACTTTAGAGGCTATGTTGTTGAAAAAGCCCATGGTAGTAGCTTATAAAATGGCACCTATCACGTTTAAAATTTTATCATGGTTAGTGAAAACACCTTTTATCTCTTTGCCTAATTTGTTAGCCAATAAATTACTGGTTCCTGAATTGTTGCAAAATGATGCGACACCCGAAAAGCTTAGCAATGCGGTAATGCGATATTTTGAAAATCCTGATGAAGCACAAGAACTCAGTAAAACATTTGCGGATATGCACGGGATATTAAAGTGTAATGCCAGCCAGCGCGCTGCTGCTGCAATAGCAAAATTAATTAATTCTTAAGTAGTGCAAGCAGTTAAATGAAAATTCTCATCGATCCTTATATATGCAGTTATCGCGGAATTCTATTAGCTGGTTGCGATGAAGTAGGGCGCGGACCGCTTGCGTGGGATGTGGTTGCTGCTGCAGTTATATTGGACCCGGAAAATCCTATTGTGGGTTTGAATGATTCTAAAAAACTTACCGAAAAAAAACGTGAATTTTTGTTTGAAGAGATAAAATTGAAAGCAAAAAGTTGGTGTGTAGCGCGCGCGTCGGTGGTAGAAATTGATAGCATCAATATTTTGCAGGCAAGTTTATTAGCTATGACTCGGGCGGTACAAGGTTTACATATTCAGCCAGAGCACGTATTAGTTGATGGTAATAAATTGCCAAAATGGAATTACGCCGCAGAAGCTGTCGTGCAAGGCGATAGCCGCGTCGCGGCCATAAGTGCGGCTTCCATTCTGGCGAAAGTGGTGCGTGATCGCGAAATGTTTGAGTTAGATAAACAATATCCTGGCTATGGTTTCGCAGAGCACAAAGGCTATCCTACAAAAATGCATATGGATGCCCTGCATAACTTGGGTGCCACACCCATTCATCGCACAAGTTTTGCTCCGGTAAGAAATAAAATCGAACAGATGAAATTGTTTTAATGAAAATTAACAACATTACGTTTTTTCAATACTGTTATTCACTGTGAAATCTGGATCCACGCTTGCGCGAGGATGACAAGATCCCCATTAATTTAAGTCTGCTGAATAATTATCATCATGCCCGCTAATTTTGTTCATCTTCGTTTGCACACAGAATTTTCGCTAGTCGATAGTTTGGTGCGCATTAAAAAACTCGTTAAACGTGTGGCAGATTTAAACATGCCTGCTTGCGGGATTAGCGACCAATGTAATTTTTATGGTTTGATTAAATTTTACAAGGCTGCACAAGGCGCCGGTATTAAACCTGTCATTGGTTGCGATTTTTGGATGGCAAGCAGTGACAGCGAAGGCAAGCCAACATTGCTCACTTTGTTTGCGATGAATAATATTGGCTATAAAAACATTATCGAATTAATTTCACGTGCGTGGCGTCAAGGCCAACAGCAAGGTATTGCTTATGTGCAACGCGAATGGATAAGTGAATTTAGTGAGGGTGTGATTGCTTTATCGGGCGGCAAGTTTGGTGATGTAGGTATGTCATTACTTGCAGGTCGCAACACGCAAGCGCAAGAATTATTACAGAAGTGGATGGCAGATTTTCCTAATCGTTTCTATTTGGAGTTGCAGCGTACTGGCCGCGAAAATGATGAAAATTATTTGCACGCGGCTGTGGAATTGGCAGGTGAGAGTCGGTGCCCTGTCGTAGCGACAAATGACGTGCGTTTTTTAAATCAAGATGAATATGAAGTTCACGAGGCGCGTGTTTGCGTAAGTGAAGGCCGTGCGCTGGATGATCCACGCCGTGAGCGCCGTTACAGCG
>JANPKH010000056.1:0-2047 GCA_031425935.1 Gammaproteobacteria bacterium
CGCCAAGTTTTCGCTATGCTGGCTTTGCGATTTGGTTGTAATCCCACTCGTTAAGTCAGTAAAGACCGGCCGCGTCAACAACCATCATCCCGCATTCGTGCGGGATTTTTTTTGCCTGTGAATTTTGTAGATTTATAAAATAAAAAAGCCGAACAGTGTTAGTGCTCGGCTTGTGGTGGTGCCCTAATTACCGTTTATTTCTGTTTCGATTTTTCATATTCAGCATATCGATATTGGATATCTTTTTGCGATTCATGATACTGGGCATGTGATAAAAAGTTGCGCCTTACTGCATCAGGCACTGAGTTATCAAAAGGACCTAAACCTAATGCGTTACGTTGCTGTTGGAGTTCGTTATAAATTTCCTGCCCGCGTTTATCGATAAATTCAAAATCGTGATTTGTAAATTGAATTTCATCTTCATACTTGCGAAGAATAGACGTTAAGGGATACTTATCCCCACGAATTGCTGCAACTTTTGATAATGCAATAACTTCCAACATGGCGACATGTTTTTGCTCAGCGGGTAAGGAAGAGAATGCCATTTCCACTTCTGCGATTGTGCCTAATCTTTGTAAAGCAGCTGTAGAACCATAAACGGCTGCTTTATGATAAAACGGCGCTGCTACATCTGGTGACGCATTCGGATTAGTTGAATTCGTATAATGTGCCCCTAGCGCTAACATGGCTTTTACGTCCCCGTTATCAGCCAATTTCCGCAAAGTGGCTTCGTCATAGCTGGTATATTCATTTGCCGGTAAGTCTGCATTGGTATAACCCATAGAAACTTTCCATTGCGCAACTTCAACAGCATCTGAAGGCGAGGCCCCAAATACGCCATAATCCTCTTTGTATGAGGTTGTTGTAACGACAGTCGTTGGTGTTGTATTTGTTGCTGTTGGTTGTGTAGCTATTGGTTTTTCTGTGTTAGATACTTGTTGCGTTTGGTGGATGCTCGCGGTTGATAGCTGAGGCTTTTTGCTCATAATGGACCAGATCACCAACGCGCACACGCAGACCAAGGCGCTTGCAATGTAGACATTTCTTGTTAATAACATAATAAATTCCTCGAATATAATTAGTCGATTTGCTTGCAGCCATTTTGGGCCAACTGAAGATTGAACTGATTCTTAAGATCTGTGCAAACACCCGTCTGTTGCTTAAGTTGTGCAGTCAATGTAGAAAAACAAGCGGCTCTTGGGTTATACACTTCAGTAACAGAACCGCCTAGCGTCACACCTGTGCTTATGCCAACTGAAATTTGTTTAGTTGCACTCTCTGGCTTGGCATCACATAGTGGAGTTTGCTGGGTTTCATAAGCGGTTACTTGATTAGTGCATTCGCCAAGTTTGGTTTTCATCATCGCCGGCAAAATAGAACACATTCTAGAGTTTGCTACTGCCTGTTGGTCTAATAGGCTCGTGGTAGGTGTGTCCGAAAAGTAGCTACCGCTTGAGCCAGGTGCGGGGCGATAACCTGTAACAGTAACTGTATCAACCGCACTAGCCAGTGAAGCATTGAGTAATAACGTAGTGGATAATAAAAAAGAGAGGGATTTTTTCATCGCAAGTTCCTTAGTTCCGTTGCATTAATAAAAAATTGAGCTGATTCCAGAATTGAAATACAAAGCGCGGGCATGCTACCACTGGGTAATCTCTTCAAAACAGACGACATTGACCTTTTTAATTAAAAATTCATCTAAAAAAGTGATTTTGTCGCCTAAAACTTCATATATAACCTGAAAAACAGTGTGTAGCTCTGCCTTGGCCACTGTGGTTGAGTGCCAAACGCTGTGAAATGCCTTCCATTTGAATTTAATGGCTGGTGGTGCCCGTTGGGTACGAGGGCGCGTGAGTGCTTCCCTGTGGTCTACAGGGGCTTGCCCCCGTCCGCTTGCGGATAGTCCACAGGCTTTAACCGTGGCGCGTCTCTACCTGCACTCACTCTCTGTTAAACCGGCTTTTGGTTTTTTCTGGCCGTTTTCGTCTTTCGCAAGCGAGCGTAGCGACCGGCGAAAGACTAACGGTACCTAGTAACACCGTTACAA
>JANPKH010000057.1:0-7384 GCA_031425935.1 Gammaproteobacteria bacterium
CTCCATCGTCATCCAGTCAGATTTAGCATGTGGGCCACGCTTGCCCTTCACAGAGCCCGCGATTTGAATAGCATTACCCCACAGCAACAGCTTTTCAGTTACCGTAGTTTTACCCGCATCCGGGTGAGAAATAATGGCAAAGGTACGGCGTTTAGCCAATTCAGTTTTTAGATTAATCATATAGTAAAATTGTTCTTAATAAGTTGGCAAAAAAGGCGATAATTATAACCTAGTGAGCCACCCAGATGTTGCGATGAATGATATAGGGGTAATTTTTTACTGGAGAATAAACAGCGCATCAAACTATTATTACTTTAGGGTTATGAAATTTTCGTAACCCTTATTACTCGTTCGCATCTGTTGCAGCGTCTACTTCTTTTTGCGTCATAATTTGCGGAGTAGCTTCATCTGAAGACAAAATAAAATCTTTACTATTAATGCCTTTGCCACCATTACTCAGTGCATCAGACACCGTTTTCTTTAAAACAATAATAGCAATCCGACGATTAATAGGGTCATCAGTTTTATCAATTAAAAAGGGTGACGCAGACCCCATGCCTTGCACCGTCGCCACTTTATTTTCAGGGTAACCACCTGCTAATAATGCGCGTCTAGCGGTATTAGCGCGATCGGCTGAAAGCTCCCAATTAGTATATGCCGCGCCTGTACCATAGGGTATTGAATCGGTATGGCCGGTAACACTGATTTTATTTTGCACTTTATCAAGCAGTGGTCCCAACGCATTAAGTACGGCTTCCGAATAAGTTCTTAAATTTGCGCTGCCGGAATCAAACATGGGGCGCTGATCTTTATCTACAATTTGAATACGTAAACCGAGCGCAGTGAAATCAATTAGTATTTGATCCTTAATTTCCTGAAATATTTCGTTCTGTTTAATTTGCTCCTCCATTTTTACTTGCAAGTCGTCAAGCTGTTCTTTTTCAATACGCTCCAATTCCTTTTTTGCTTTTATATCGTTAATCTCAGTAGGAGAACCTAGCTGTTTATGATCTTCAGTCTCATCATGATTTTTTTGCTTTTCTGACAAAGGATTAGTATCACTTGTATCAACTACTGGTCGCTCCATGTCAACTAATCCAGAGTTCACGCCCCCCGGACCTAAATTATATTGACTTGTAGGATCTATAAAATATCCGGAAATAGCTCGTTGCTCATCTTTTGTAGTGCTTCCCAACAACCACATCAATAAAAAAAACGCCATCATAGCGGTCATAAAATCCGCTAAGGCCACCTTCCACCCACCACCATGATGGCCGTGACCATGACCTTTTTTCTTTTTGATAATAATCGGTTGCTGTGCGCCCTTCTCCATTGTCATCGTCCTTTATTTTTTAGCACGATATTGTTCTTCTAGCTCTTTAAAGCTAGGACGAACACTGTGATAAATAACTTTACGACCAAACTCCACCGCAATTTGTGGCGGCACACCGTTCATAGACGCAACCAAACAAGCCTTAATACAATTATAAAAATGGGCCTCATCACGATTTTTATGGTTTAGATAAGATGCAAAGGGGCCAATAAAACCATAAGCAAATAAAATACCTAACAATGTACCAACCAGCGCAGCAGCTACTGAATGGCCGAGCTCAGCAGGTGGACCGCCTAATTTACCCATAGTAATCACGATACCCAACACTGCCGCCACGATTCCAAAACCAGGTAAGCCATCTGCTGCTGCAGTAATGGCTCCAGGAACTAACGCCGATTCTTGATGATGGCCTTCTAGCTCTTGATCGATAAGTGCTTCTAATTCATGAGGGGCCATATTGCCTGCCACCATGATGCGTAAATAATCACAAATAAATTCTATTACATGATGGTCTTTCAAAATAGAAGGGTAATTAGAAAAGATAGGGCTGGATTCAGGCTCTTCAATATCACCTTCAATTGCCATTAAACCTTCGCGACGAGTTTTATTGAAAATGTCGTACAACAACGTTAACAACTCTAAATAACGCAATTTGTTATATTTTGATGGCGTCATCAGCGCGCCGGCTGATTTAAACACACCCATCGATACCGATACGGGGTTGCCAATAATCATCGCACCCAATGATGAACCACAAATAATGAGTACCTCAAGAGGCTGGTACAAAGCTAGTATTTTTCCACCATGCAAAGTAAAACCCACAATGATGGATGCAAACACCACGATAATTCCGAGAATAATATTCACGCACAATTCCTCTACGATGCATTACAAAACCATGATTCGCTTTGAGTATAGGTTGTATCGTTTGAGGTTCAAGCGCAAAAAATGAATTCATTAACTCGTGAAAACTACAACGACAGGTATTTAAAATATACCGGCAAAAAATACTCAATATCCATCATAAGTAGACTTTGCTTCTACCTTTCAAGTAAATTCACTCCCTTAACCTCTCGGGCGGACCGCTTTATGAAAATTGACGATTTAAATCAAGCAACACAAACATCCCTTGAATCCGCCGTGCTGCGACGCCTTATTGCGCACCTGGATTCACGCAGCGATGTACAAAATATTGAATTAATGAATCTTGCTGGATTTTGTCGCAACTGCTTGAGCAAATGGTATGTAGCCGCAGGCAATGAGCAAGGTATTACGCTGGATTATGAAGATGCACGCGCGCGAATTTACGGAATGCCATATGAAGAGTGGAAGCAGCTGCATCAGACACCTGCCAGTGCGGAGCAGCTAACCAGCTTTAATACAAAAAAGGATTGAAGTATTTAAAATATCAACTGACATGTGCGATGGCTTTTTCGCGATCAGATTTCTATCAGAAAAATGCCATCATTCGTTTATTTTATTTTTAAGCGATAAGCAGTCACAGAATTTTTTGCAAAGTTAGGCACAAACACTGTTTGAGATGCTGGGCTATAGCCAATATCAGCAGCGTTAATTTTTGCTTGCTGCGTGTCAAGTAATAAATCCAAATGGCCATCAATACCTACGTAATAAAGCAGCCCTGGCCAACACGAAACAATAAGACCATCACGGCCAACGATCTCAATGCCATCAATAGCTTGGCCAAATCCTGATGCGAGCGGCAAACGGGTTTTATTTTTATCTACCAACAATAACTGCGCGCCCGCGCCCACCAACAAATTATTGCCCATGAATTTCAAGCCATTAGCTCCCTCAACTTTATCAAGATAAGTATCAACAGCCTTGCCTTGGATTCGGTAAACTTTATTGGTGCGGGTGTCAGAAACAAAAATCACACCTTGAGCATCGACTACCACATCATTCAGAAATAATGCACCAGCAACAGGAATTTTTCGTTCAACTTTTGCTTTTTTAATATTAATCACAACGATTTCATTAATATCTGAGATATATAGTTTTCCCGCAAATACCGCCATACCTTTTGGTGCATTAAGACCGGTAACCCAGTCTCGAGCAACCATCTCGCCGCCCTCTGTCATTTTCGCAATACCGCCTTTGCCATCCACACCAACAGGGTCGCCCTCCACTTGCGATACCAATAGATAAGTAGATTTGTCATCCTGATAATAAAGTACCGATTCCGGTACTTGTAAGCCTTCCGTTAACCACAATTTTTCCAGCGACGGCACGGCTTGTGCGCTACCAGAGGCCAAACAGGCCAACATAGTCCGCAGCAAAAGGGATTGAATTTTTTTCATTGCAGAGCACCTCTTAATTTTTCAACATTCCTCACGTCAGTACACAGTGTAGTTCAGAGTAAATAGCTTTACATAACCTTATAAAATTGAATAACCTTGCGGGCTATTGCCCTTGCGTGAAGAACTTTATGACAGCCACTATCAAAGATGTAGCCAAACTAGCCGGTGTTTCCTTTAAAACGGTCTCACGCGTTATCAACAAAGAGGGCACTGTTGGCCAAGACCTTCAAGATAAGGTCCTAAAAGCCGTCAAAGAACTTAATTATCAACCCAACCTTTCCGCACGATTACTACGCGGCACTGCATCCTCTATCGGGTTCATTTACGACAACCCCAACAGCAACTATGTGATAGACATGCAGCGCGGCATTTTAGGCGAATGCCATCGCCAGGGTTACGAGCTGGTTATTCATCCCTGCGATGCAAAATCTAAAACGATTATTGACGAAATTGTAGGCATGGTAGACCGCAGCCGGGTTGGCGGACTTGTGTTAACGCCGCCGGTATCTGAAATGCCAGAGGTGCTGAGTGCGCTGAATAAACACAAAATGAAGTACGTTCGAATTTTATCAGGATCAAAACCACCGGATAATTACGCTCCTTGTGTATTTATTGATGACCGCACGGCAGCATATAAAATCACTCAATATTTAATTGATTTAAGCCATAAGAATATCGCCTTTTTAGGTGGCGATGAAGCACACAAATCCAGCACTGAACGCTTGGAAGGGTATAAGTCTGCACTCAAAGACAATAAAATCCCGATTGATAAAAAGCTCATCATAGGCGGTGAATATTCGTTTGAGTCCGGAGTAAAGCGCTCTCGTCAATTGCTCAGCAGTGGTCACAAGCCAACAGCTATCTTCGCCTGTAATGACGAAATTGCGGCGGGCACTTTGTTTGCGGCGCGCATCCAAGGCATTGATGTACCTCAACAACTATCTATTGTCGGCTTTGAGGACTCGCCTTTCTCGCGCCAAGCATGGCCCAACCTTACTACGGCGCAACAACCCATTCGCACCATCGCCCAACGCGCTACCGCACTGCTCATCGACATGGTACGGAATGGCGAGAAAAATATTGAAAGTGAAGGATTTTATCCTGAATTAATCGTCCGGGATTCGACCTGCCCGGCGCCAGGCCGAAAATCGTAGCATGAGTCGTAAAATGCCAAATCCCATTTCCACGATGACTAAAAGGCATCACGAAGCGCTTTACTTTCAAATCCACAAAGATCACAATGACAACGTTGTCTCAAATTGCAAGTTTATAAATTGCCCTTTTCGGAGTAGCCATGTTGTCAGCTATTAGCGGTAACCTAATTTTACAGCCAGAACAAACACTGATGTTTAAAGAAGCCAGTGAAGCAGCAAGCGTGATCAGCCAACAATTATTGCTGAATAAACCACGAATGATTGATGCGGTAGCACGATTAAAGGCATTTGCACCCAGCGCCATTGTTACCTGCGCGCGTGGTAGTTCTGACCACGCAGCAACCTACGCAAAATATTTATTTGAAACACAACTTGGATTGGTAACGGCATCTGCTGCACCTTCCATTACTTCAGTATATTTGGCGCAACCGCAACTCAAAGGAATGTTATATATAGCAATTTCTCAATCAGGTAAAAGCCCTGATTTATTAGCAAGCGTCGCCCAAGCGAAAGCCTCTGGTGCGCTTACGCTAGCATTTGTGAACACCGAAGATTCTCCACTCGCCCAATTAGCAGACATTGTTATTCCGTTACACGCCGGTGCCGAAAAAAGCGTGGCTGCCACCAAATCTTATCTCGCTACACTTGCAGCTGTTTTGCATCTAGTGTCAATTTGGGCTGACGATAATGATCTGCAAAAAGCTGTGGCCAATTTGCCCGATGTGCTAACACAAGCGTGGCAATTAGATTGGAAATTGGCCGTGAATCAACTGAGTAAAGCGACAAATTTATTCGTTATTGGTCGCGGCATTGGTTTTGGTACTGCACAAGAAGCTGCTTTAAAATTAAAAGAAACTTGCGGCCTACACGCAGAAGCATTTAGCGCAGCTGAAGTTAGGCATGGGCCAATGGCAATTGTAAATGAAAATTTTCCAGTGCTTTTATTTACGCAACAAGATCAAGCATTCGACGGCATGGGCTCGCTGATAGAAGACTTTCGCTCTCGTAAAGCCACCATGTTAATAGCCAGCGAAAAATTTTCTGGCAATGATTGCCTACCGGTCGTTATCGATGCACATCCCGTTATTGCACCATTGCTGGCGGTTCAAAGCTTTTATCGTATGGCTAATGCGCTATCCATCGCACGCGGTTACAATCCTGACGAACCACCGCATTTGCGCAAGGTCACGGAGACTGTTTAATGGTTACCGCTCTAATCAATGGCAAAATATTCACCGGCGAACAATTCACCAGCACAGAATGGTTAACTCAATGCGCTGTTATTATTGAACATGAAAAAATTATTGCTCTGTGCCATGAAAATAATTTACCTGGAAATATTGATCTGCATATTGATTTAAAAGGCCAACGATTAATTCCTGGTTTAATCGACACGCAAGTCAACGGCGGTGGCGGCATATTATTTAACGATGCACCCACTGTTGCGACATTACACACCATTAGTGCTGCACATCGCCAATATGGTACGACAGGCTTTTATCCCACGTTAATTAGCGATGATCTGCGAGTAATGGAAAAAGCCATTGCAGCGGTGACCACCGCGATTACCGAGAAAGTACCAGGAGTACTGGGCATTCATTTAGAAGGACCATTTTTAAATCCCGCACGTAAAGGGGTTCACAACGCAGATAAATTTAGAATAATTGATGAAGCCGCATATCAATTGTTAACTTCATTAAAAGTAGGCAAAACCTTAATTACCATAGCACCAGAATTAACTACACCAGAAATTATTAGTCGCTTGGTTGATGCAGGGGTTATTGTTGCAGCAGGTCACAGTGCTGCTAATTTCGAACAAACAAAAGTAGCAATGGCCGCAGGCTTAAGTAGTTTTACACACTTATTTAATGCAATGACACCCCTCACTAGCCGCGAACCCGGTATGGTAGGTGCCGCACTCGAAAACACAAATGCTTGGTGCGGAATTATTGCCGACGGATATCATGTACACCCCACGACAATAAAAATTGCACATGCTGCAAAAGCAAAAGGGAAAATGGTATTAGTTACTGATGCAATGCCAAGTGTAGGTGCTACGGATAAATCATTTATGCTCAATGGAGAAATCATTCGCAGCGAAAGCGGCCGCTTGGCTACTGCGATGGGAACGCTCGCGGGATCAGATTTAAATATGCTCGCCGCCATTAAAAATACCGTAGAAATGGCGGGTATTGACCTTAATGAGGCAATTCGCATGGCGAGCGTGTATCCCGCAACAATGATGGGAGTTGCTAACAGATATGGCACAATTAGAGTAGGCAACAACGCGAGTATGATTTTGATTGATGATAATTATCAATTAATTCGGAGTTGGATTGATGGCGTAGAATAGTACTTCTGCAATATTTTGTGGCATCGCCGATACGTTTTTACGTAATATTTATTTACTATTCACGCAGCATTATTACTAATAAGCTCGCAGTAAAGAATACTGTTCAATTCAAAACACGCCGTGACAAATTGCAGGAGCAATTTTTGCACAACATGGTTGCCGCAGGTGAGTCGCATGGAAGCGACGAATGAATATATCCCTATAGGCTCTAATCGGCATCCCTTCG
>JANPKH010000058.1:0-2989 GCA_031425935.1 Gammaproteobacteria bacterium
ATGGACCAATTCTTGTTAAAGACAGCACCTATGTTGTGACTTCATTTCCTACCTTTGTTCAGCTTGCGAAACAAACTGGAATAAACTTAGAAGTAATTAATCGTTAACAAAGTAGCTGGCTGCTGCTTATAATTGCCGCCGCTTAGCATTATTAATTTTTTTGGTCGATATGACCTTTTTATAATTTTTGGTAGTCCATCAATGTCGAACTACAAATTAACTCACTTAAAACAACTGGAAGCAGAAAGTATTCACATTATTCGTGAAGTCGCTGCAGAATTTGATAATCCGGTGATGCTTTATTCCGTTGGAAAAGATTCAGCGGTGATGATGCACCTCACCATGAAAGCTTTTTTTCCAGGTAAACCGCCATTTCCTTTAATGCATGTTGACACTACATGGAAATTTCACGAGATGATTGAGTTTCGTGACAAGCGCATTAAAGACTTGGGTTGGGATTTAATTGTGCATATCAATCAAGAAGGCGTTGATATGGGCATTAGCCCATTCGTGCATGGTAGTGCCAAGCACACGGATATCATGAAAACTCAAAGCCTTAAGCAAGCACTGAATAAATATGGGTTTGATGCAGCGTTTGGCGGCGCACGTCGCGATGAAGAAAAATCTCGCGCGAAAGAACGTGTGTATTCCTTCCGCGATAAAAATCATCGTTGGGATCCAAAAAATCAACGCCCGGAATTATGGAATATTTACAACGGCCGCGTAGATAAAGGCGAAAGTATTCGCGTATTTCCTTTATCCAATTGGACTGAGTTAGATATCTGGCAATATATTCATTTAGAAAATATTCCTATAGTACCTCTATATTTTGCTGCCAAGCGTCCTGTTGTTGAACGCGACGGTACGTTGATAATGGTTGACGATGAGCGTATGCCCATCGGACCGGGTGATAAAGTCGTCGAAAAAATGGTGCGTTTTCGTACGCTTGGATGTTATCCATTAACAGGCGCCGTTGAATCAGAAGCCACCACCTTGCCAGAAATTATTCAAGAAATGTTGTTAACGACAACATCAGAACGCCAAGGTCGTGTCATCGATCACGATAGTTCGGGCTCTATGGAAAAGAAAAAGCAAGAAGGTTATTTTTAGTGAGCTTGTTTCATCCGTTTGAAATTTTTAAAAAATTAGCGATTGTATAAGAGACTACTATGAGTCATCAGTCAGATTTAATTGCCGAAGATATAGATGCTTATCTCGCGCAACATGAGCAAAAAGAATTATTGCGTTTTTTAACCTGCGGTAGCGTTGATGATGGTAAAAGTACATTAATTGGCCGCTTGCTACACGATTCTAAAATGATTTATGAAGATCAATTAGAAGCAGTGCGTGCGGACAGTACCAAGCATGGCACTACGGGTGAAAAAATTGATTTGGCGTTGCTGGTTGATGGGCTGCAAGCAGAACGTGAACAAGGTATTACCATTGATGTTGCCTACCGCTATTTTTCAACTTCAAAACGCAAATTTATTATTGCTGATACTCCAGGTCACGAACAATACACGCGCAACATGGCAACGGGTGCCTCTACTTGTGATTTGGCGATTATTTTAATAGATGCACGTTATGGCGTTATGACGCAAACTCGTCGCCATAGTTATATTGCTTCCTTGCTCGGCATAAAACATATTGTTGTTGCCATTAATAAAATGGATTTAAAAGATTTTAGCGAGTCGGTATTTGAATCTATCAAAGCTGACTATCTTGCTTTTGCAAATAAACTTGAAATGAAAAATGTTTTCTTTGTGCCTATCTCAGCTTTAGAAGGCGATAATGTTGTTAATCGCTCAGAGCGTTTGCCATGGTATCAGGGTAAAACCTTAATGGAAATTTTTGAATCTGTACCCATTGCAGAAGATAAAAATTTCACCGATTTCCGATTTCCTGTGCAATATGTGAATCGTCCCAATTTGAATTTTCGCGGTTTCTGCGGCAATGTTGCCTCTGGTATTGTTAAAGTTGGGGACACCATTAAAGCGTTGCCATCAAACAAGTCCAGTCGTGTTAAATCTATTGTGACTTACGATGATGAATTACCAGAAGCATTTGCAGGGCAATCGATTACCTTGACACTCACCGATGAAATCGATGTTAGTCGTGGTGATATGCTCGTATTGGCAAATGACGCTGTACCCCTGACAAATCATCTGCAAGCTCATGTGGTTTGGATGGCTGAAAAATCTTTACAGCCTAATGCAGATTATTTATTTAAATTTGCGAGTAAAGTTGTTAACGGTAAGATTGAATCAATTCATCATCGTATTGATGTAAATACTCAAGAACACATGGCGGTTTCGCAGCTGCAATTAAATGATATTGCAGTGGTTGATGTGTTGTTGAATCAACCAGTCGTCGTTGATGCTTATAAAATTAATCGTGCTACGGGTGCGTTTATCATCATTGATCGCATCACCAATATTACGGTTGGTGCTGGAATGGTAATTACCCGCCTCGATGAAAAAATGACTGCTGTACAAACTAATTTTAGTGAGTTTGAACTTGAACTGAATGCATTGGTGCGCAAACACTTTCCGCATTGGAGTGCAATTGATTTAAAGCAGCTATTGAAAGAGTAATAAACAAAAAGTTAACAAACGAAAGGTTAGCAACGAAAGCTTAACAATATTGCCAAAAAAGCCTTTGGGTCACCAGAGGCTTTTTTTATGTGTTATCTGCTACAGCTGTGAGCATTCTCTTACATAATAAAGCGCTTTTTGCCACTAGGGTATTTACCTCAAATCGCATAATCTATCTCCGCTCGCAGCAAGACATCGCGAGTAATAACCTACTTATTGTTTTTAGTTTTTTTACATGGAGTTACTTTTATGAAAAATATTTTTTCTGCTTGTATTATTGCCCTTCTTGCTTCTTCATCTGTTAGCTATGCCGCTAACCCAATTGCTACAGATAAGTCTACTGTTGTGCTTCCTTCTCGGTCGCCTGCAACAGGGTTGCAAGGTCGCGGCCGGGC
>JANPKH010000059.1:0-26456 GCA_031425935.1 Gammaproteobacteria bacterium
CACATTTGATACATCAAAGTCGCTGCCTTTTTTTAGCCATGTGGAAAATAAATTATCGTAAGCAATAAAGTAACCTAGATCTTTTTTGATGTACTCGACCGTTTCTTTATCATCTTCGCTTAATAATTCTATTTCGGTATTGGACATACCTTGCTTCTTGGCGAACTGAACGAGCTGATCTGACAAGTATTTGTAAAAAATGAAGCCTAATATATAGTCTTTGTATTCATTGGCTTCAATTTTTGAGCGCATCTGATTAGCAGATTCCCAAATTTTCGCTGCTAATTGTTGTTTATTCAAAGTCTATTTCCTATTCGTAGTATGACGGCAGAATTAGTACATTTAACGTTCAAAGTGGCCGCCGATGTTAGTGTCAACTGAATTTTTGTTAGAGCCCAGTCCAAACTTAATAGAGTTAATATCACCCTGCATATTATCAACTTACAACGACTTACAGGTACAAGTGATTTTGAAATAGAAAAATACAGAAGATTCTTACAGCGTGGTAATCAGAATATTGCGCTAAAGGATGCAAGAATTAGAGTTTTTTGTAGCAGTGGGACTAATTTCCGCTTTGGGCAAAAGAGTCTATCGAAATCCGTTCTCTATTGCCATCATTACGAAAGCGTGGGTAAATTCCTTGGGAGCCAATAAATAAGAACAGTCGGCTACTTTGGTAATGTTCCTTGGCATTAAATAACAAACTCATACGGCGGCAAACACCCCCCCCTTGTTTAGCTTTTAAATAACTGCTCCACCAAGTCATGCTGCGCTGCCTTTCGTTGATAAATTCTGCCTTATGAGTATACACAGCACGAGGTGCTGCAACGTTTGATAACATTTTTTAAGAGCTGCTATTTTGAACCAAAAAAATACCGCATTAATGGAAATGGTCGAATGAGCAAGTGATATATGGAAATGCATAGCCAAAAACATATGAATAATATGAATAAATATTTAAAAACAACATCATCGGATGTTCTTACTACGTAATACCCAATTGTTACAATTATAGTTTGATGGAGTATATAAAACGGATATACCGCGGAGTTAGCGTATTTTAAAAAATTGTTTTCTTTATTCAGATACTTTTTCCCGTAACCCAAACATGCCAACACCCAAAACCAAGAATTTAAATTTAATATCGCAAGGTAAAAATATGTTTGTGGAAGCTCTATCCAATTTTTCCAGATATGAAATGGATCCCAGTCGTTCCATCTTAGCGTAAAAATTAACAACGTGGTTAAAAATGCATACCTTAGAATATAAGTTCTATTTTCTTCGATAAGTTGAATTAAACGCTTAAATCTAAAAAAAATTAACCCAGCTAAAACAAAAGGAATATAAAACGAGTGCCGAGCATAATCATGTATTAAGTCATATGTAGCAGGAAATTTAGTAGTTAAAAAAGCATAAGGTAATGAAGCCACTATAATGTAAATAATAATAAATAAATTTAAATTTTTAGTTTCTAAAAGTGATGATGAAAAACTAGGTTTATTTAAAAACAAGAAAATGGGTATTGATATTATATTGTATAAAAATAAATATGGAATAAACCAAAGATGCAGCCAGTGAAAGTTACCTTTTGGCCACCACTCAAATTGTAAAAATGTTTTATAAAACTCAAAGTATGAGTCATTATATCCTTCCAGTTTTCGCTCAAAATATATTTGAGGAGCCACTAAAACAAAAGTCCAAACTACTAGCGGTATTATCAGTCGTTGAAATCTTTGATTTATAAATTCTTTCCAGCTTAGGCGAGCCAAGAGTATGGATGAAATATAACCTGATACAAAAAACAGAAGCGGCATTCTAAAAAATGATAAGAAATAATTTGTTTCTAGCAGAACCCTGCTTTGCTCAGAATTTTTGATATGCCAACCAGATTCAGCGGCAAAAATCATAGACACATGAAAAACAAACATCAGCAAAACGGCAATTACCCGCAAAGCATCAATATAAAAATGTCTTTCAATTACCTCTGTACTTATAGATTTCATTTCTACTCCATGTTGACGTTAATTTCAGCGGCAGGCCTAGTGGCGTGCTTTTGTGAAATATTTTGCGCAGCAAATTCACAAAAGTGCGACGCTAGGACTGTCCGATACAACGCTTTGTTAGAAATTTTTAAACATGAGCATTCCATTCATTTTCATATCCACTGTTTATCAAATATGACCGGATGCTTTCAAATACGTATTCATTCCATGCTTCCAAATCACTTTGACCTGCTACTATTGCGTGCTGTTCTTTGTCTTTAACAATTTCGTCTACCATTTCCCAGAAAAACTTAGCTAGTTCATTAGCTTCACCGGATGAGCAAACCTGATCTTCAGCGATTATTTTTTCAACAGTCTTATTATTTAATTTTTTTGCATAATGAAAAATAAAATCTTTTTCTTCTTTAAATTTATATTCAATCATAAAGCCTTCCTCGCATCAGATATTTTTGACATTCGGTCTGCAACCCACAATAACTTTGCCGCGAGTGCATACACCGTCATACTTTCGCTAACTACTAACAAATAGTGTTGATTGTTACGTTTATCTGGCACAAATTTTAGCCCTTCTGGAATATCCGCTTTTTCTAACAGCCAATATACATTTACAGCACCTCCCTTTGCATGCCTATCTTTCATTTTAAATTTGTCTTTAAGATGTTGCCAATGAGCAGAAAACGATAACCCCATTTGGTCATGAGGAATTACCCATTTTTTACATGACGAAAACAAATAGTCTTTCTCTCTTATGCCATGAACCATCTGACCCTGAGAGTGATCCACATATAAGGTTGGGTGCTCACCTGCAATAACCGAGCGGGCATAAAATTTGCCTAACTCTTTAGCATATTCTCGCAGGTCATCCATCGTTTTGAATTGTTCCATGCCATTACTCCTAACTTGCATTTTCTAACGTTAAGTTCAGCGGCAGCTTTTAAGTCGCGGTTTTTGTGGAATATTTTTGCGCAGCAAACCACAAAAGCGCGACTTAAAAGCCGTCCGGTGTAGCGAAGCCGAAACGATGCTGCACTTGTTAAATATTTACGACTTACTCATACATAGAACGAAATATTTTTGAAGAATCAGAAAATCTATATGTAGAAACTAAATACGAACGACAAAAAATTGCTGATTTATTTGGTTCAAAATTTACTGACACTCTGGCCTCAAGTTCCGTTTTTGGATCACCCCAGAATTTAACCAAGATTTGATCACCAACTTTTTCATGCTTCGTCAAAGTGTAAGCGATTGGCGCTTTTGATATGGAAGGCATGAAAAAAACTATTGAGGCTGATTCCACTTTTGCCTTTGAATACACTTTAGGTATGGGAATGTGAGCAATGACAGCTCTGTAATCATCTTCCTCGTCTTCCACTGTAAAATATATTGGCCGTGAAAACTCTTCATCTCCGTCTCGATGAGAATGCCCACTAGAAGTGACGCAATCTAGGGAGGTAGCAAAACTAAGCTTTGGAAGTAGCAATAAAGATAGTAGTAGTATTTTCATAGTATATTTAACGAGCTAAGCGGCAGTTTTTAAGTTGCGGTTTTGTGAAATACTTTTGCGCAGCAAAATCACAAAACTGCGGCTTAAAAACTGTCCAGCACACGAAGTGTGAGGTGCTTGAGCGATTGTTATGGCTTGTTCTACCACTTAACACCATAAACTTTAATTGCTTTTTGGGTCTTTTCGTCAACAACAACCAGCATGTCACCGTGCAGCAATACCTCGCCCTCTATTTGATTAGAGCAACCTAAATATATTCTGCATTCCCCTTCGACGACTAAAAATTCTTGACTCTCTGAAGATTCATTCAGTTCGCAATATTTTGCATGATCAGGATATTCAGAACGAACATATGTAATTACATTACTCCAAGCCGATTCCTTCTGATCTGAACTAAATTTACACTTTCGTTCGACTTTGGCAAAGTGATCGCCTGTGTTGCTGCAACCCAAAAAGAATATTGTCAGAATTGCAATTGCTAATTTCATTTAATAGTAGCCATAACAGTTTATTACACAGCGGCCACTATATAACCCGCAAGATTTAATTCCAATTAATAGCGTAAAACATAAAGAAGTTTATTTTTATGCGAATGCTTTATGGAGTACACACCCCTAAATAGCAAACTCATAAGGTGGTACGTAACAGCTCCTATTAGCCTCTAAATAACTGCTCCACCACGTCATCATGCGCTGCCGCTCCTTGATGAATTCGGCCTTATGCATATAAGATGCACGAACACCATCCCGCTCTTGATGACTCATTTGTCGTTCAACAGCATCCCGCGAAAATTGTCCGCTTTCGTTTAACGCTGAACAAGCCATAGTACGAAAACCGTGCCCACACACTTCTGTTTTGGTGTCATAACCCATTCCGACGAGAGCTTTATTAATTGTATTTTCGCTTAGCGGTTTCCAATGATGGTGATCTCCAGGAAGCAATAGATCAAACCCACCGGACAACTCACGAAGCTGAGCCAGCAAAGAAAGTGCTTGCGCCGACAAGGGGACAAGATGTGGCGTTTTCATTTTTGCACCACGGGTAGAATATTTCACTCCCGGTATTAGCTCCCTCACCGAGGGGATTGTCCATAACGCAGCGTTGAGATCAAATTCGCTCCAGCGTGCAAACCTTAGTTCGCTTGAACGCACAAATACATGCAGGGTGAGCAATACGGCAAGGCGAGTCATTGCCCTGCCCTTATGGGCTTCAATACGTGTTAAAAGCTCTGGAATACGCTCTAGCGGCAACGCAGGGCGATGAGTAGAACGGACGGGAGACAAGCAGCCCCCAAGCTCCTGTGCGGGGTTGTATTTAAGCAACCCCCTTTGTACGGCAAACCTAAAAATAGCAACAACATTCTGCTGCAAGCGACCGGCCACATCCACTGCGCCACGCTGCTCTACAGTCAACAATACTTCCAGCAAATCGCGGGTTTGAATATCCATGACAGGGCGCGAGCCCAAGCGTGGAAAAATATTTTGCTCAAGTCTTTTTAAAATACGCGCAGCATGGTCTGGTGACCACTTTGGTTGCAAGGCAAGGTGCCAATCTCTGGCGACTGTTTCAAATGAAGTTGCGGCAATTACTCGAGACTCTTTTACCTGCCTTCCTTGCTCGATTGGATCAATATCGTTTGCAAGCATCACAAGGTATTCATCGCGCTTTTTACGTGCACTGACTAATGACAAAATCGGATAATCACCTAGAGCCGTTAGCCCGCCGCGACCATCAGGCTTCTTATATTTAAAACGCCAACTCTTGGTCCCTCCTTTCTTAATCAGTAGAAATAGACCCCCACCATCAAACAGCGTGTAATCTTTCTCTCGCGGCTTCGCGCTTGCGCACCGCGCATCGCGCAAGGGAACAACGACCTTTGGCATACAACCCTCCTTTAGTATACGACACTATATCGAACCGACAGTATACCGTAGGATATACTAAAAAGGGAGGATTATGGTGAATGATGCCGACTGAAGATGCCTAGCGCAGAAATGAAAAAAGCCGCTAAATCAGCGGCTTTTCAAGTGTTTTGATCAAAAATGAACGATACAAAACTAATTATATGGTGCCCGGTCCCGGAATCGAACCAGGGACACGAGGATTTTCAATCCACTGCTCTACCGACTGAGCTAACCGGGCATTGCGAGGTTTGCTTTCAATTATTATTTGAGAGCTACGCAAGAGGCGCGTATTAAACCCGCTTGGGTGTTTTGAGTCAAGACCGAAGCTAAAAAAATTCCTTTTTTATCAATAACTAGCTGATAATTTCTCGCTTTGTGCAATTAACACACAACATCAATTCACTGTTCGGTTTTTGCAGGCGGAACATAGCCTTCCGCTTGATCGTAAGTATCGCCGGATAAAAACTTAGTCATCTGATCGGTGAGGTAAACGCGAGTGCCTAAGTCCATCATATTTAGACGCTTTTCATTGATAAGCATAGTTTGGTGCGTCATCCACTCTTGCCATGCCTTCTTGGAAATATTGTTATAAATATCCTGCCCTTTGGCGCCAGGATAAGGTGGCACATCGACCCCTTCAAGTTCTTGCTTATATTTACGACAGAAAACCATGCGTGTCATTGAGCTACCTTTTTAATAATTGTCTTTTTTCAAGAATGGCTTTTGATTTTGTAACTGCCGGTTTTTTACCGACACACTACGCGGATCTAATTGACCAAGTTTTTCCAATAATTTCTTTACCGGGGCAGCCAAGCCTAGCGCTTCAGGCTGATGAAGATTGTACCAGTGATTGCCACCACTACTGATAACTTGCGGCATTTTCGCCAGCTGCAGGAGCACCGGCGTGATATCAAGATGATAGTGGCTAAACGTATGGCGATAGCTACTCCATATTTCATGTTCGACAACCTCACCGAATTGTGCGCCCGCATAGTGTTTAGCATTCTGCTCTGAATTCAATTCTGGAAAGCTCCACAAGCCACCCCAAATACCTTGTGGTGGTCGCTGCTGCAAAAGAATGTCCCCGGAAGGATTACGCAGCATGAGAAGTTGTATAGATTTTACGGGAATTTCTTTTTTGGGTTTTTTACCTGGATAACGGCTTTGCTCTCCTTGTGCATAAGCAATACATCCTGGCTGGAGAGGGCATCGCTCACAAGCGGGTTTGCTGCGCGTACAAACCGTGGCACCCATATCCATCATGGCTTGAGTGTATTCGTTGCACCGTTTCGCGGGAGTATATTGCTCAGCAATTGCCCACAATTGGTTGAGCGTTTCAGTTTGCCCTGGCCAACCATCGACGGCGCCATAACGCGCGAGAACTCGTTTAACATTGCCATCCAAAATTGCAGCACGCTGCTGAAAGGCGATACTCACAATTGCCCCAGCGGTGGACCGACCAATGCCGCTCAATTCACTTAATGCTTCAACGGTTGATGGAAATTCTCCGCCATATTGTTCAACGATGGTTTGCGCACAGCGATGTAAATTACGCGCACGAGCGTAATAACCTAAACCCGTCCATAAATGCAAAACCTGATCGATAGGTGCGGCCGCAAGGCTGCGCACATCCGGGAATTGTGCAGTGAATCGCTCAAAATAGGGAATAACAGTTGCTACCTGGGTTTGCTGCAACATAATTTCCGACAACCACACGCGATAGGGCGAAATGTTTTGTTGCCAGGGTAAGTGCTTACGACCGTTTTTATCAAACCAGGTTAAAATAGTTTTTGAAAATATTTTATTCATCACGTTTCTTAAATATATTTTTTAGCAGCGTTTTGGCTTTTTCAGTACTTCCTTCGCCACCCAATTTTTCGTCCAGCTTCTTTAAGGCTTCTGCTTTTTTTGCATCCACTTTTGCGCCGTGTTTTTCACGCAGCTTATATTCTGCAAAATCTTTAGTGAGTTCTGCCAACGCACTTTTATCAGGGCGGCAATCTTTAGCAGGATTCATATTGGCGAACGAACCTTTACACCGCAACAACGACATGCCGCGCTCTGCCCAGAAATTGCTGCCCACACTACAACCTTCACTGCTGGTACTTATAGCTGCTTCAGGTTCGACCGCATCTTTTATTAACTTCAACGGCAATAAAAAATCATACTCTTTATTCGCGAGATTAACTTTTCCAGTGGCATTGAGCACTAATTTTTTAACACCAGCATTAAATGTTTCTATAGTAACCATGCGATTGTCAATAGTAATTTTTCCCGACAGCTCACGCATTTCCGTATAAGCATCCCAAACTTTTTCCGGTGCTTCTACTTTATTGACTAAATTGACCAAGCGACAAAATTGTTGCTCAATATTGAGGGGTGCCAGGCGAACTTGAGCGCCTGAAAAATTAGCCGCAGCGGTTAGCGATTCCATGATTTGATTGACAGAAACGCCGCTGGCTTGACCGCTCGCATTAGCTTGTATAGCACCGCTGAGTTTAAGATCTTTATCTAATTTCTTGGCGGCTAACACTGGCGCCAATTCAATATTCTTCACAATCGATTCAAACCGCAATTGCGCTTTTGCGCCATGGGTATCAAGGACACTGGATTGATGGATGGTACCGCCATACATATTGGCATTCAGTAATTGCTTAACAACGCCGTTGCTTGCTTCCACATCGAATTGGATTTTCTCCAGGGTCAATGCAGAAAAAATAATTTTATTAAATTTGGCAATCACTTCGGCTTCGAGCTTACGCAAGCTATCTAACGGCAAAATGACTTCATCGCCCGTAGTGTTAGACGTGGGCACAACTGTTCCGCTTTGCGTTACAAGCGGCGCTAAATAATCATCCACATTGATTTGATCGCCTTGTAGTTTTAGACGAATGCCGCTGCTAGCAAAAATTATCTGCGCGGTACCGTCATTCATTTGCGTTTCATCTAGCTTTAGCTGCAAAAAATTAATAAGAATGTGCTTCTTGTCCCCCGTAAATGTACTGGCAAGACTTAGATCAGTTAGCGCTTTTTCATTTGCCGTTTTTATTGGTGTACCCAATGCGCCTAATAATTTTTTAGCGTTAAACGATGGCAATGAAAATGCGCCCTGATAGCGCATATTATTTTTAAGATCATCCACTGTGGCAGAGTATTTTGCGTTTATGGTGGCCGAAGATTTTTCACCAATATCTAATGTTAATGCACCGTCATTTACGTTTAACGAATTAAAACCTTCGCCCAATGTAATAAGATTATTCAACTTTCCTTTTACAAAAAGCGGCGCGGATTTATTTTTGCTTTGACCTAGCTGTGCAGCCCACGCAAAACTCAACTCAAAAGGTTTTCCTTCTGTGTTTGCATTATCAATATCCAAATTAATGTCGGTGAGTTTTATATTCTGATCTTTGGCGAGGTTAATGTAATCAACGGAACTGTTATGCAAACTAAATTCTTCAATCTGTAACTTTAGTTCATCACTCTCATTAGGAGTTTTTTCCGGTTGATTATTGGCTGCATTTGATTTTTGTGCTTCAATCAAGTCCTCCCAGTTTCCTTTACCTTTTTCGTCCACCGCTAGATGAATAATAGCGCCATCAATCAGTAGGTGTTTAACTTGAATATTGCCTCGCATTAACGGCATAAGTGCAACTAAAAAACTTGCCTTTTCTAATTGGGCTATGGAAAGCGTGGGCGCCTTAGTGCTCGCGACATGTAAATCATTTACCGCCAAACCTATGCTCGGCCAAAATGTCCAACTTAAATCGCCACGCATATCAAGCACTACGCCTTTATCTTTCGCGAGCGCAGTAATACGCGGCTTGAACATATTTGCATCCACTAGCAGCGCTAAAATAATAATCAAACCGATTAACAAACCGATCAAAAGCCCAGCAATTTTCAACATGCGTTTCACAGTAAACCCCCATCAAGCCAGCGCTCAAGTGTACTGGCAAAGCACAATTCTTGCGAATCGAAAAATGTGAAGATAATAAGATTAAGGCGCCAAAAATCGCTACGCTTATAAATTAAACACCTCGCCGCAAGCAGCGAGGTGTATTTTTGTTTCAAAAATCTTTTCCGTGGCAAGCCACGGGGAATTTACCCCTCGATTGCGATTCAACTGGTGCTATTAAGCCCTGCTCGCTAGAATAAAGGCCTTTTTCAGCAGCATTCAATTTCATAAAGAAGAGATCGACACATGGGCAGTAAAACCGCGCTTTACAGTACGCACCAGAAAATGAATGGCAAGCTGGTGGATTTTGGTGGTTGGGATATGCCCCTGCACTACGGCTCACAAATAGAAGAGCATCATAAAGTGCGCCAAGTAGCGGGTATGTTCGATGTATCACACATGACCGTGGTGGATGTTACAGGTGGAGATGCAAAAACGTATTTGCAATATTTGCTCGCGAATGATGTGAGCAAAACTGAGACTCTGCTTGGAAAAGCACTTTATAGCGGTATGCTGAACCCACAGGGCGGCGTAATTGATGATTTAATCGTTTACAACATGGGCAATTGGTTTAGAACGGTTGTTAATTGCGGCACGCGCGAAAAAGATTTAGCGTGGATGAATAAAGTTGCTACTGACTTCAATGTAGAACTTATTGAGCGAAATGACCTGGCAATGATTGCCATTCAAGGACCAGAAGCAATTGCACGCACTAAAACAAGTGTGAGCAAAGAACGCGCTGCAGTGATTGATAGCTTAACAATATTCCAAGGTTTAGCGAGCGGCGAATGGTTTATCGCGCGCACCGGCTATACCGGTGAAGATGGCCTGGAAATTATGCTGCCCAACAACGAAGCCGTTGCTTTTTGGAATGCGCTTGCAAGCGCCGGTATAGCGCCTTGCGGCTTAGGCGCACGCGATACATTACGCCTTGAAGCCGGTATGAATTTGTACGGCCACGAGATGGACGACAATATTTCCCCCTTAGCCGCTAACATGGGCTGGACAATTGCATGGCAACCCACCGGGCGTGACTTTATTGGCCGCGCCGTTATCGAAGCCGAAAAGGCCAACGGGGTTAAACAAAAATTAGTGGGCTTAGTCTTGCGCGAGCGTGGAGTATTGCGCGCTGAACAAATCATAACCATTGCAGGTAGTGATCAAAAAGGCGTTATCACCAGCGGGACTTTTTCACCTACTTTGGGCTATTCTATTGCACTGGCACGAGTACCTGCAGTCACTCCAACAGGGACAGGCAGTTGTTTTGTAGATATGCGCGGTAAACAAGTTTTGGTTGAAGTTGTAGCCCCAAATTTTGTACGTAACGGCAAACAAGTTTTTTAATACAGATTTATTACTGATTTTTTATTAACTTATTTTTTATTAACTTATGTATTATTAATAGCGCCCTAAAGGAAAAATATCATGAACGAAATCCGCAAAGAACTTAAATATCTCAGCAGCCACGAGTGGGCACGTTTGGAAGAAGATGGCACAGTCACTATCGGCATTACTGCCCATGCACAAGATGCGTTAGGCGATGTGGTTTACGTAGAAACCCCCGAACTGGGTAGCACGGTCAGCATTGGTGAAGAGGCCGGTGTAGTAGAGTCTGTTAAAGCCGCTTCGGACATTTACACACTTGTCAGCGGTACAGTCGTAGCAGTAAACGAAGCACTGCAAGAATCACCAGAAACAGTTAATAGTTCGCCCTACGACGACGGTTGGTTCTTTCGCGTTCAACCCGATGATCTCGATGAATTAGATGAAGCGTTGAGTGCTGATGATTACCGTGAGCTGATCGAAAGCGAGGAGTGAGTTAATCCATAAAAAACGCGACTAGGCAAATTGCCTGCCTGGTCGCGTTTTTTTGAAATAAAATTTGCTGGTCATTCTACAAATTTTTCAATGCCTGACAGTCACCCCAAACAACAGCATCCCCCAATAGATTAAAAATAATCGGTAAAGCAGTTTTAGCTTTTGAATGAATATCATGAAATAAAATCACGCCGTGTCGCTTGATTAACATTAGCGTAATAATTCTATTTACCACAGCATTTGCATCAACATTTTTGTTCCAATCTTGAGAATCTATATTCCATAACGCCACCTTTAAATGCTGTGCTTGAAAAAAGTATTGCTATCCTCTTTCGTTGCCCATAAGGTGGGATTCCTCTTGAGCCCGTGCAAATCATATACTCGCTGCTATGATCAATGCCGGTCGGTTTAGTAGAATCCTTGCTCGGATTTGGATACTGTTTCATCACATAATCAGTATCAATAACTGTCATGATATCAATTGAAAAAGCACTTGAAGCTTCTGTGTTTAGCGAAAAATAATTCCAAATATTATCCTACTCTTTTGGCTTTTCGGATTCGCCTCGTTTTTTGATGTGGTTTCTGATCTCCACCCACTCTTAAAATTAACGCAACAAATCAAGTAAAGTTCAGCGCGTAGAAAAAAAGATAGGTCAAAATATTTTTTGTTGTAATTACACATTATTACATCGATTAAAATTGTAATTTACGAAATGGCATCCTTGCGCACGCAGAGACGACAAATAAAATTTATTATTAGATAACAAATAGCAGTAAAGTTTTAACAACAAATTTAAAAATTGTGTTTTAGTAGTGCTGGAACATTTGGCTTTTATCCGTGGATTGATAAAACCAAAACGTATTACAGCATTGTGGCATGCAGTGCTGGCTCGGCTGTGGCTTTGAATCCGCCAGCTGCGGTTTTTGATTCGCAAGTCGTGGGTGCGGGGCGAGTGCAGTAATACCGGTTGGAGAGAATAGTATTAACGAGCATGCCGAGAATACCCGATCAACACACATTTTTATTGGATGAAAGGTGTTGAGCACAAATTGGCATGGGTATTTAATAAAGGAAACTTCTGGCAGCCTGTTGTCGCCTGAAATATTGGCTAATCTCAAATGGGGATACGACATGACTGCTCGGATAAAAATAATATATTTGGTTTGTGCGTTTGCGCTTTCCGCTTGCGGTGGTGGCGGCTCTGGAAGCAACTCCAACTCAAACCCTTCCAGTGTGAATTCAGTGAGTTCCAATGCTGCTAGCCTCATAAATTCAAGCTCAATACTATCGTCTTCAGTGTCTTCTTCAATTTCATCTTTCAGTTCTAGAAATTCTTCAATGGCTATTTCAAGTGCCTCTAATATTTCAGTATCAGCTTCCCGTCGCTCCAGCGCTTTATCGAACTCAAGTGTTTCATCAATTTCATCCTCTTTGTCGAGCTCATCCCCCAGCTCTTCATCAGGAGTCACTCGTGTTGATTCGGGTTTAACGTCGCGAGCGAGCAATACAACATGCATTGCGCCAGCAGCACCCACATCAACTCTGGGAAATTATGATTTTGATTGGGTGCAAGGAATTCCTACGGGAATAGATAGCCCAATTTATCTCACGCAAGCGCCAGGAAGTAATGATCGTTATTACGTTGTAGAAAGACCTGGGCGTATTCGCAGTTTTGTACTCGGGGGAGCCTCGACTTTGGCTGTGGATTTTTCATCGCAAGTGGTCACTGACGGTGAAGGTGGTGCGTTAAGCATGGCGTTCCATCCAAATTTTGCAACGCAGCCTTATGCTTATGTTTTTCTTACCGCATCACGACAAACCTATGGCATCACCAACAGTAATGTTTCCATGGTGACAGTGGTGCGTCGTTACACTGTATCGAGCGATGGATTAACATTTTCTAATCCCATCGATATTTTGGCTCCACTCAATTCATCTGACACACGCTTAAATCATCAACAAACAAATCATAAAGGCGGTTGGATTGGTTTCAGCCCTGTTGACGGTTATTTATATATTTCACTCGGCGATAGAGGTGAAGGCGGAGGTGGCGTACCTATTTCAAATAATTTTTTAAATCCAGCACAGGATATGAATTCTTTGCACGGAAAAATTTTGCGTATCGATGTCAATGCGGGTTCGCCATATGGCATACCGGTTGATAATCCTTTCGCGAATGGTGGCGGTGCTGCAGAAATTTTTGCATCAGGATTTCGTAATCCATGGCGCTCCAGTTTTGATCGTTTAACGGGTGAACTTTGGGTAGGTGATGTTGGTGAAGGTGACAGAGAAGAAATTAATCGCGTTTCACTTGGCGGTAATTATGGCTGGCCTTTCCGTGAAGGTCATATGGATCGCTGTAACAATTGCACACGCGGCCAACAATCTGTTGCGCCGGTTGTCGATTTAACACACGCTGATGGTTGGATCGCAATTATTGGTGGATATGTATATCGCGGATCCGCGATGCCGGAATTACAAGGCCGCTATATTTTTGGTGATTTTATTCGCTCTGGCGTTACCACAATTAATTACGATAATAATGGTGTAGCATCAGCCGTTGATTTAATTCCTGCGGGCGGCGCCTCACCAACACTATCAGAAGATAATGCGGGAAATATTTGGCGCATTCATTCTTGGGGAGGCTTCGAACAATTAATTCGTACCAATGCACCTACTGCAGGAACTTTTCCGGAAACACTTTCAGCAACCGGCTGTTTTAATCCGCAAAATATTCGCGAGCCCGCCGCCGGTGTTGTCGCTTATGATATCAACAGTCCGCTTTGGTCAGATGGTGCCAGCAAAGAACGTTATTTTGCGATTCCGAATGGAACACAAATTACGATTGAATCCAATGGCCAATGGTCATTTCCAATCGGTACTGTGTTAATAAAAACGTTTTTACTGCAAAACATGCCCGTTGAAACACGCTTATTAGTTCGCCATCAAGATGGTGAATGGGGTGGTTATTCTTACGAATGGAATGATGCAGGTACCGACGCCAATTTATTGTCAGCGGGAAAAACCAAAACAGTTGCAGCACAAGAATGGCGGTACCCTTCGCGCGCGCAGTGTATGAATTGCCACACCGCGCCGAGTGGCAACCTTGCATGGGAGCGTGTATTGGGTTTGGAAACGGCGCAAATTAATCGCGATTTTATTTATCCCAATAATTTAATTGCGAATCAAATTCAAACATTGGCGACAGTGAATTATTTCTCTACTAATCCCGGCGCTCCCAGCAATTTGTCACAACTACCCAACCCTCACGGCAGTGAAAATTTAACGGATCGCGCACGCGCTTATTTACATACCAATTGCAGTAATTGCCATCAACCTAACGGCCCAGGTCGCGGAGGAATGGATTTCCGTTACACCAGCAATTGGGTCACTGCAGGGTATTGCAATCAATTACCTTCTCTCGGAAATTTCGGAGTTAGCGATGCGCGCTTATTAAAACCAGGTGTGGCGACTGAATCGATAATTCCTTTACGCATGGCCCGCACTGATATTCACCGGATGCCCCCGCTGGGCGTTAGCATCACCGATACACAAGGCTTAGACGTTATTCAACTTTGGATCAACAGCTTGACTCAATGCCCTTAAACAAGAGTGAGGTGTTTTGGTGATGGCGATATGTAACAGTCAAAAAAAGCGAGCCTGCTGGCTCGCTTTTTTATAAATCATATTTACTGCGGCAAGAAATCAAACGAATAATTTAAAGTTGTGCGCGTTACATTCGAAGCAGAGAAAGTAATTAATTTTATTCTCTGCAACAATTTCGCTTCCAGTTCGGCGTCCTTTAATTCGCTTGAAACAATGGTTGCATCCAGAACCTGACCGCTTGGGTCTATGACAATTTTTACCACCACTTTACCTTGCAGCGCGGCATTAGCTCGCAATGCACGGTTATAAATATTAAAGATCGCGCCTTTGTGTTGCTCCATTATTTTACGGACTTCTTCTTCGCTGCGTGCTGCTCCGCCTGCACCATCACTGTTACCACCGCCAACGCCACTGCCTGATCCAGCGGCGGCTTTTTTAGTCGCCTCAGCTAAGCCACTGGTAACTTTCGTCGTTTTACGGCCGCCAAGCGCAACACCACCCGTATCATGGCTCGCATACGCACCTACATTAATACCGCCACTGCCTCGAGTAACACCACTGTTTATCATGGAGCGATCCACTTGTGTGGCTTGCCCTGCGCCGTTAGAAACCGTTGTGGATGCTGTTTCTACTGCGGTGGTTTGCAGAGTTTCGCGCATTTCCATCAAGTCATCTTTGAATTGCATGATGCCGCTATTGGAAGCTTTTTCACGCGCCTGGGTTACTGCAGCCTCATTGGATTTTCCCGCATCCCTTACCGGTTGCTCGGTGCTTCTAACCGGATTTTTTTCTGCCGGCTTTTCAATTATTTTTTTCTGCTCCGGTTTTATTTCTTCCGGTTTTATTTCCTCAGGTGTTACTTCTTCTACTTTTTTTTCTTCCACTTTGAGTGGCTCAGGTTCAATCGGCACTGGCACTGGCAGCTCTTGTTGTTCTAACATCACGCGTGCCAGTTGTGGTGGTAACTGCTCTCGTTCCGCTCGCGTTGGCTCTGGCATTTTGATAAAAGAAACAGGAATGGAAACGACCAGATAAACGATAAATAACACTTTAAGAATTTTCTTAAAGCGCGCATCGTCATTGGTTAATGACCAAGGCAAATCAACATGTGATAATGCGTAGCTAGCCATTGTTAGCCTCCCGCTTTAACTTGAACATTGCCTTCAACATGCATGACTGCCATGGCAATATTTCGATAGTCTGCTGCCACACAGCTTGCCATGATTTTTTTCAACTGCTCGTAGGGAATGGTTTTGTCTCCCATGATGGTGATGGGGCGCCCTTCTTTTTTTTCTGCATCAGTTAAAGGTACAGACTTACTCGCTAAATATTTTAATTCGGTTTCCAATGCAGCGAATTTTGGCGATGGACTTGCCATCATTTCGCTGACGCTACCCACGCGATTACCAGACACAATGACATCATTTGCATTTATCATTACCACCACCGTTTCACCTGGAGCGGTTTCGGATACGGAGATCGGTAACACTAATGATTTATCCGGCTGTAAAACCTCTACGCTCGACGAATAATTAATCATTAAGAAAAATATCAATAATGTAAAACAATCAATTAACGGCACTAAATTAAGTTTAGGCACAACACTTAAGCGAATGCGACGCCTGACCATACGTTTTGCACGAGGAGACTGCTTCATGGTTGCGCTCCTTCACTGGCAGCAGCAGGATTAACTGCTTGCGTTTGCTGGCCGGCTGGCGGCGCATCGCCTAGCGATACTTCAGGAAATAATTCTGCGTTTACCACCGATGTACCCACAACAGCTTTATATGAACGCATAGTATCCATCACGCTAACCAGGGTTTGATATTCAGTGCTTTTTTCGGAGAGCAAATAAATGTCACGTTTTTGAATGCCTTTGTCTCCGAGTTGACGTTTTATTTCTTGTAAATAAAGTGTCAGTGTTTCGTAATCGTATTTACCATTTGTATTTTTTTCGATGCGTTTTAAACGAATGCCAGCTGGGTAATTTATATCAAAGTAATCTGGGCGAACAATTAATTCCAGTTGTTCCGGGGGAGCTATCTGCTCACTGCTACTGGCAGGAATATCAGGCAACTTAATATCAAGTACCGTAATGTGCGAGAGCACCATTCCCATTAACAGAACAGGCACCAGCACCACCACCAAATTGATAAATGATGTAACGTCTATGTCGGCTGCTTCACCATGATTTTTGGCTGAACGGCGCATTATGTTTTACCTCAAGCTCATCATTAAGTTGGACACAAATATTGTTGTCCAATTAAAGCACTGATCCAATACTATTGTTTTGTAGCGCTAGCGTCAGGGCGAGGCTTTGCTTCGTGAGAGCTAGTCAAAATATTTAAACATTTCACACCGGCCATTTCGAGGCTATCAATAATTTGCATAGTACGGCTTTGAATTACGGAGTGACTCAACAACAAAGGAATCGCGACAAACAAACCAAATGCGGTAGCGTTCATTGCAACAGCGATACTGGCAGAAAGCAGTGCAGCTTTTGCAGAGGGGTCAGCATTAGCAACTGCACTGAACGCATCACTCAAACCCGCAATCGTTCCCAGCAAACCGAGTAAAGTAGCAACGTTAGCAAGCGTAGCTAAGTAACCCGTACGACGCTCAAGCCGTGGCACGGCTTCCATCACGCCTTCTTCCATTGCGGATTCTATATCTTCGCGGCGCCCAGACTGTGCCATACGCAATAAACCGGCTGAAATAATTCGTGCAATAGGCGCTTCTGATGTGCGCCCAACATTTAGAGCTCCCTGATAATCGCGCTTTTGTAACATGGGTAAAATACGGTCAAAAATTTCACGGTTCGCTTTTTTAGCAGCCGACAAAAACACAAAGCGTTCAACGACAATGGCAACGCCGACAATCAGGATCGCGGCAATAGGAAACATAAAAATGCCTCCATCCTGGAAAAATCGGATTATTGTTTCAATGTTCATATTCACTACCCTCGTTAACAATTATTAATTTAAAAATTTTAAGCGCTATAGCACTCGGCTAATGTGCATTCAGAAAATGTGTTTGGCTACATCGTTACTCTTCACCCGACGCTTCTAATTCGCGGCGCAATTCTTCACGTTCCACATGTTCAAATATTACTCTTTGATCATTACTGAATGATGCAAAATCCACATCTTCTGGCGCGGGCGATTGCCAAGGTAATATATAAAGTACCCGTGGCTGCTCCTGATTACCCGTTACTGTTGTTTGCAAATTGATGGTGGCATCCTGCACCATTTTTTTTGTACTTTTATCTGGTGACGGAGTTTTATTTGCTCCCACCGCTGGCGCTTCTGCACTAGTGTTTGCCGTAGCAGCATTTTCTATTACCGAGGTTTGTGCATTTCCCAAGCTGGTTAAGCATAGCGCAGAAATGAAAAATAATATTCTCCAGCAGAATTTAGCACTACGCATATTATTTCGCCTCCACTTGTTCATTATCTTGTTTTCCATCTTCATCTTGCGCGGCATCTTCCACTGCTTTTACAGCATTCTTTTCGTCACCTGTTGTATCCACTTTTACATCAGCTTTCGCGGCAGCTTTTACAGCATTTTTTCCACCGCCTAGCCTCCGCTCTAAATCCGCCACCCAACTATCCACTTGCTTATCCGGCGCAGGCAATAATTGTTGGTAGGCTTGGTAATGCGGCAAAGCCAAATCCGGCTTACCTAAATAAAGCTCGTATAAAATCGCAATATTTTTATGGGTTTCGGGATGAAATCGCCAAACTCCCAGCGCTTTTTGATAAAGCAGTTCTGCCTCAGAAAACTCGCCCGCCTCTCGCTTTAAAAGTCCCAATTGATTGTAGGCATCCAGATTTTTAGAATTCGCTGTAATTGCGCGATTGAACGCATCCGCCGCTTTTGTCATATCATTTTTTGCGCGGTAGACAATACCCAAATTTAAATGCACGCCTGACAAATTAGGATTTGATGTAGCCAACGCTTGTAAAATGGTCTCAGCTTGCGACCAATTTTTTTGCTGCATAGCAGCAGTAGCGTTACGAAAATTATTTTCGACTTGTGAGCTGACATTAGGCTTGGTCTGTAAATAAGGATTCGGGGTTACCGGGCCTACAGGTAAGGCAGCGGAGAGCACCTTATCCGATGATCCCGCATCTGGCTTTTTATTTTCAGAATCGACGGAATCTTTTTCCGGATTAGATGAGCAACCAATCACCAGCACAGAAACTGCAAAGCAACATAAAAGGGTGCGCAGTGCTTTATTGGATATCATTGCTCACCTCTACAACAGACTCTGATTTTTTATAACGCGCCGGTAATAATTTCGCTAACTCTTCAAAGCTGCGTTTTACCCAAGGGTCGTAAGTACCCTTCCAACTCCGCTGTGCATTCGTTTGATGAATTTGAATCGCCTTTTCCTCAAAGGGATAAGCTTGTTCTTCTAATAAAATATCGTATTGTTCAAGCGCTAATGCATCTAAATCCTGAGGCCGTTCTGACTTCAATAAATCGCGACTTAACTGACCGTAAATTTCACCAATGCGAAAACTTGCTTGCGTAGTAAATTCAGCTACACCGTAATTAAGAACACCCTCTTGCGCTTTTAATGCTTTATCAAGTGCTACACGTTTACTTTGCAAACTTTGCTTTAACGGTAAGCTAAGGGGAATGCTAACAAACTCTTTGTAAGGTGTTTCAGCTAATTCATTGGCGGCTGAAGCACCTAAATAAGTTGAACGACTGGTGCGTTCAGTACCCGCACCCGATTCACTTTCGACAATACGTTGCAGCCAATATTGGCGCTTTTGCATGTCATTATTTTCACCATAAAGTTTTGCCAGGTGAAGCTGGGCTTCCATCGCTTCCGCAATAGGCTTGGGATATTCATTAGCAAAACGTTGATATTGTTCAATCGCCATGGCTTTATTTCCCGACTTTTCATACAACTCTGCACCCATGGCTAATGATTGGCGCTTCACCTTTGGATCATTACTACTGCGTTCCATCACACCTAATTCGTTCGCCGCTAACGCCCACTTACTTTGATTTTGATAAATTAAAACTAATTTAGCCGGAATGGTTGAGGTAAGTTCGTGTTGCGGATTTTGCTGGCGAAAAGCGAGATATACTTTTTCGGCTTCCGCCCATTTTTCTTGCTCCATTAAATATACACCAGCATCGTAGCGTGCTTTTATTGCGATATCGGAATCAGGAACAACATCGCCAATACGCAACAGTTTTACGATTGCTTGATCTTTTTGTCCAGCTGTTAAATCATCTTGTGCTTGCTGATAAATACTAGCAGCAATGCGTTCGCGAATTTGTTGAGTCGTGGGAGCTTTGGCTGCCTGTTCTCCCGCTATTTGTAAATATCCAGGCAGCAACGTCAACACTTTCCAATAAGCGCGCTCAGCATCAATATAATTTTTTGCATCAAAATTACTATGACCTAAAACGAGCCAGGCAGTAAATTGTAATTTTGCTTCCGCGGGCGGCTTCAAATTAATAACTTCTTCTGCCACGGTCGCTGCTTCTGCAAAATGTTTTAGCGCTAACAATTCTTCAGCTGCCTGAGTCAGCACAGTCGCTGCACGAGCATCAGCAGGATAAGTTTGTGCAAATCGTAACGCGTTATTGGTTTTATGTTCTTGCCATTCAGTTTTTTGCGCCTCAGATAAAGTTTTCCCGCTCACAAGTTGCTGTGCCAGCAATAACGCAGAATAGCCCGCATCGGCTCCGTAAACTTTATCGCGATATTCATAAGCCACTTTTTCGTAAGCAGGAATTGCTTGCGCATATTCACCAGCTTCGCTCAGTGACTCCGCTAATAAAAAGGTCATCTTGGAGCTTTGTGGATCATTTGGAAATGAATTTACAAATTCGCGATACCACATTGCAGCGCGACCATAAGATGCAATTGATTCAGTTTTATTAGTGGCCGCTAACTCTTGTGCCTGGGCATGATCATACTGCGCGAGTTCTTGTAATGATTGATGCAAAAATGTTAAAGCGGCTGCACCAATAGCGCCGTTACGTTGCTTCCAAAAATTACTGTTAATGCCATAATTTTGTACATACTCACGCTTAGCCGGCAAGATCAAGCTGGGGAAGTCCCCCTTGGCATAAACCTCCATCATTTTGATAGAAAATCGCGGCGCGAAATCAGATTGCGGATTTTGCAAAACAAAAACTTTATAGGTTTCGGCGCTATCACTAAAACGCTTTTGCTCTAAATACAATTGGCCCAATTGCTCATAAAGTAAATATTCATAAACGCGATTGCCGGTTGCCTTTTCTAAATCAACAATGGATTGAGCGCCCTCAACATATGAAAAAGATAAACTCATCACATGCAAGGTATCGGACATCATATTTTTTTGTGCGGCAGTTAAGCTCTCCATAGCAGCTTCAACTTGTTCGGGCTGCTGCGCTGAAGCCAAAAATTGATCCATTACTTTGGCGAAAGATTGCAACGCCTGTTCGTAATCACCGCGTTTAAATTCCGCCCAACCCTGCATATAAAGTGCATTTTGTTGCAACGGGCTTTTTATATCGTCAGCAACACTTTTATAATGTTTTTCGGCAGCAACATAATCGCCATCCGCAAAGGCTTTTTCTGCACGACGAAATTGTGTCTCATTGATAAAACTTGATGTTGGTGCACTCTCCGCTAAGCGATCAAGTGCCTTAGACGCTTCGTCATTACGCCCATCCATCGATAAAGCTTTAGCTAATTTATAACGTAACCTGTCGGCCTCAACGCCCTTAACTGGCTGGCCAGACTTTTCCTGCATTTCAATGAGTTCACGGTACATTGCAATTGGCTTATCGAAGTAACGTGCCGTATCAGTTGCCTGAAGCTGTTGCTCCTCACTGCGAGCCATTTCGAAATCAGCAATCCGCGTCATAATTTGTTGACGTAGCACAGGATCTTCTGCAGAAGCCAAAGCTTTGCGGTAACTATTTTCTATTTTTGCACGATCCACTACCGCGACAGTATTGCTCGTATCCGGCAAGGTTGCTTCGGGTAAATCGGCAATTTTTCTTCCTGTTTTTTCGTCACCAAAAAATGAACAGCCACTCAATAGCAAGCCGCCAACAAAAACACTGACGCTCAATGAAAGGCAAGTTCTAAATACAGGCGATTGGTGTCGTTTCATTGCGCCTGCGTCCTTAATGCGGTGTCATACAAACGCGCAATAGCAAGGTGGGATTGCGCGAGGTAACGATTCAAACGCTTTTCATGATTTTCCAATCGTTTATCAACTTGCAACCGCAAATGCTCGCTGCGTGCAGTAATTTCAAGATCAATTTTTACTAGTTGATTTTGTAGTTGTGCTTGTTGCTGCTGAATGCGCAACACCATGGGTTGCATATCAGAACCTGTTGCAGTGACTTGATCAATTTTTTCGCGGCTAGTTTTAATTTTTGCCAAGGATGAATCGATTTGTTGCACTACTGATTCATTTTCCCACAAGCCCGCAACAAAATTTTGCGCTGCGCGCCAATGTAATAGGCCTCGAACCATTTGTAGCCGACCTTCGTATTCTGAAATATCTTGCCCATCAGCTTTCATGCGCTGTAGGGTTGCTTCAGAACGCTCAACCGCACTATAGCTTTTACGTGTTGGCTCATCTGCTAAAGCAATATAATCATCGTTAGCTTTAATGGCATTGATGCGCGTTAATAATATATCGCGCTCTTGTCGTAATTCAGTTTCTTTTTTGCTAAAAGATTGTTGAGTGAGATGCAATTCCTGCAATTGACGCAGTGCTTGTTTTTGTTCTAATAAGTCCGTATAGGCGGTTAATTTTGGCTGCCAACTTTTTAACAATTTCTGTAGCTTTAACAGATCACGCAAGTCTAACACTCCAGCTTGAAATTCATTACCGGCAAACAATTCTCGCAAATAAATTGAACGAGTTTTAATAATACTGGTGTTATTAATTTTCAACCAATTTTGCCCATCATCGGCCACTATTGCCGTTAGGGTAGTCGGGTCATTTTTTTCTTCCAGTGCTTTTAGTTCACTCGATGACACGGGCTTGCTACCCACTAAGGCTAACAACTCGCCGCGTGTTAACGTTGCGCGCATATCTCGGACTAAATCTATTTCTCTTGCTAACAATTGCTCGGCACTTTCGTATTCGCGCAGAGCATCTCCGGGAGCATTTAATTTTTCATAGGCAAATGGTAATGCCAGTAGCGCTTCTTGTGCTGCAGGGTAAAGCAAACTGCGTTTTTGTAGCAATTGCCATGGCTTAATAGCGTCGGCATATTTTTCTTGCGCTATAGCTGCCCAACCATACCCGAGCAACGCTTGATTAGATTCAAGACCCTCCAGACGCACTCTTTGAAATTCTTCGACAGCCCACAGATAATTTTTTTCTTGCAGCAGGCTATAGCCAATAGCAGTATGAGTTTTATCTTGTAAAGTAAGAAATTCGCTACGTGTCGTCCCTTCACTCTCAGTCGTGGAGTTTGCCAAGGCACGAAAAAATTTTTGTGCCTTATTCATATTCCCGCTACGTGCATGCGCTGCACCGAGATTATAGAGCGTGTAGGGCTCCCAGTTAGCAAGATTGCCTTCTTCTATTTTTTTCAAACTATAGGCAGAAAAATTATTATTTTTAATCTGTAAATTAATTTGTAAAGCGCGCATTTCGGCAAGTACATCAGCATTAAATTTGTCGCTTACGCGATCGAAGCTTAAGCCTGCAGCAGCCCAATCAGAACGCGCATACTGTAATTTCCCTAAGTAAAACCAGGCCGCGTCACGAACTTCCTGCGGACGACGAACGCCATTCACTGGGTTATCTTGCAATAATTCACTGAATAATTTTTCAGCGTGATTTTGCATACCAAATGCGAGACTAACACCACCCGCTATTAATTCTGGATTGTCCCCGTGACCATGGATACCATCACGCGCATCAGCAACCATTAATTCGCTGAGTGATTGTAGATAATCTTGCTGATAATAATGGTACAGAGCAACGCCATAGCGTAAATCTGCGACAGAAGCTTTTGGTTTGGTTGCTTGAGCGGAAGTTGTCTGCGCGGAGGCTGTCGCCGCGAAAACTGATATCAACATAACAGTAAGACTGCTCACTATTAATGCAGAGATCGCTATCCAAGAGGGCGTTGATCGACCTACTAATCGTTCCACTAGAGGATGCATCATCGTTATTCAGATTTCCATTCTTTGATGTCAAAGGTAGGTTGTAGCTGAGTTGAAGAGTCTACAATTTTTAATTCTAATACGAGTGGGCTTTGCGTTTTACTCACCATTAACTTTGCACCACGCTTATAATCTTGCTGTGGCCCACGACCGGTAAAAAATGCACTAACCTCATGCTCGCCTGCTTTTAAATTACCAACAAACAAACGTTGTACACCGCCACGAAATAAAGCATTAATTTGCTTATCAGTATAAAGTTCACTGGCTACTAATTTATTGTCTATTTCTACTTTTACCGCATCAAGACTAAAAAATTGTCCGAGATCCATTGAGAGATAAATAGCTACCTGATTACTTGGTGGATAAAGAAGCTCTTCCTCCAAAATAAGGAGATCACGATTCAGTGTCAGCACTGATTCTTTAAGTGCTTCTACTTGAGGCGTTACTGCTGGCTGTTGTACAGATTCCTTTTGCGTCATTTTTTTCTGCGCATCTGTGGGCTCCGCCATGGCATTGACACAAAAGATACATAATCCAAGCAATGCTAATTTCACCGGCGTATTAAACATGCACAATCTCCGTAATTTGTTTTATGTAACTATATCTAGAATTAATTAGAATGGGATTTTAAAAGCCAAAGACATTATTAAGTGTGACAGCCTGCACACTTGCAAGATGCCTTTTTGCAAGATGTCTTTTTGTTAGGTGCTTTAAAGATTGTTTTGGCTTTTTTCACGCTATTCTCTATGACTTAGGAAAACATCTTAAGAGAATAGACTACGTACATGTTAATTTCGTAAATTTTAAATGAACGGTGGTAAATATGTACTCAGGGGGGAGTTAAACCTTTGCTGTATAAAACTTTACCTGCATCAGTAATTACCACTGCATCAAAACCCGGCAAGTTATTGATCAAGGCTAAGCCTTTTTCATGGCCCATGATAAAAATGGTTTTAGTCAAAGGATCTGTATCAAATCCCTCGGGGCCTATAACACTCACACTCATTATGCCTTGCGGTGACTTACCCGTACGAGGATTAACAATGTGATGTACGCGCTGGCCATCTTTATCGATAAAAAAACGCTCGTAATCGCCAGAAGTAGAAATGGCACAATTTTCCAGCGGTAAGGTAATGGCTACTGAATTTTTACTATCCGCTCGCGGATTTCTAATCCCCACTAACCAAGGCTTGCCAAGCTTATCTCCCATCACACGGCTATCGCCCCCAGCACTAATATTTGCATGGACAACGCCATATTTCCGCAAAATTTCAGCTCCTCGATCAACGGCAAAACCTTTGGCAATTCCACCTAAATCGATGTAAACCTTGGGGTGATCAAAGTAAACAGTATTAGCTTTGGTATCGAGGTGAATATAGGTGTAATTAATTTGCGGTAACAATTCTTTGAACTGTGCGTCGCTTGGCTTTAATCCTTTGCGGTAATCGTAATAACGCGCCAATGAAGCAAAAGTGATATCAAACGCGCCATTGCTTAATCGACTGTAATGCTCGGCCTTTTGAAGAATCCGGGTTAATTCAGGCGAAATAGATAACGGATGAGCTGCAGTAGCTTTAGGTGCAAGGGCATTAACTTGGGATAATTCACTGGACGGAATAAACGGGCTATATTGCTGCTCGATACGGTGCATATCTGCCATCACTGCCGCGACCGCTGCTTTTCCCTTTACCTCATCATCCAACCAGAGGCTAATATTAACAACGGTTCCCATAATATTCTGGGTATCGCTGTGCCAGCCAGCCAAGGCAGAGATACTCATCAATAATAACGCAACACCCGCTAGCAAATGTGTCACTGCAACATCCTATAAACTCATGTCGAGGGTGTATTGCAAATTACCCTGCGCATCCGGTATGCCTTCGCTAGCAAACATTGATAGCCATGTGCTGACTTTAGCTTCGCGATTGAAAAGCTCATTAACCACTAGCGCACCTTTAATCGACCCGCCACTGGGGGACAATAGCGTTAACACAACATCGGTACGCACTGGGCTACCCACATCAATTACATGCGCACTTACACCGGCTTTGCCGTTATCAACCAAATCTGCCGAGAAGCCACCCAGCATCATCCAATTAGTGCCGTTAAATATTTTTGCGCCCGCCCAATTCACCTTACCTTTTAAACTAGCCAACTGATTATTCTGCAAAGTCAATTGATCAATGTTTGCTGAAAACTGGCCATCAATGGCTAAAGGCAATTGCGATTGAATGAGTTCTGCAGGAAAGTTCACCTTAGCGTTATTGACCGTCATCACGCCTTTACCAACGCAAACTCGACCGTCAAACTGCTGACTATCCATTTCCGTTTTAATATTAGCGCAGGGCTTGAATAGCAAAAGCGAAAAGGCATCTAAATTCCAGGTTAATTGCCCAATTGAGTAATCTGCTTGTTTAACTTTAACGCTAACTAAACTTGCGCGCCCAGACCAGATGGTGCCAGAAACACCACTCATCCCAACCTCTCCTCCGCGCGTTAAGAGGT